>JBKJNM010000004.1:0-6236 GCA_046593655.1 Lacibacter sp.
TCTGCATAGCTATTGTTAAGAATGTGAATGTACGAACTAGACTTAAAAAATGGATGTTTAAAACAAGACAGTTCCCTATGGTTTAAACGCTGCCTTAAAGAGGATAAACTATGAACTGTTCACTATTGTTATTCTGCTAAAACAATTATCTTTCCTTTTCAAACCAAATGAATTTTCTGATGAGTATAAAGTTGCGTCTTACGGTCATGAGTTTCCTGCAGTTTTTTGTTTGGGGTGCATGGTTGATTACAATTGGTACTTACTGTTTCAATGCCAAAGGTTGGACGGGGGCACAATTTGGAGCTATTTTTTCTACGCTTGCACTTTCATCTTTGTTTATGCCTGCGTTGGCAGGTATCATTGCCGATAAATGGTTGAATGCAGAAAAACTATATGGCATTTTGCATATACTTTATGGTGTTGTCCTCTTTTTTGTTCCACAGGTGAACGATCCGGATACACTTTATTATGTCATTTTCGCAGCGATGATCTGTTATATGCCCACCATTTCATTATCCAATTCAATTGCCTATACCATTTTAAAAAGCAATAATTATAATGTGATAAAAGTGTTTCCTCCCATTCGTGTGTGGGGAACCATTGGCTTTATTGCAGCCATGTGGGTAACCAATCTTACCGGGAGCAAAGCAAATGCAAACCAGTTTGTGATTGCAGCCATCTTCGCAATTCTGCTGGGCATCTATTCGTTTACATTGCCTAAATGCCCGCCACAAAAAACAATTGCAAAAGATGCATCATTCATTGAACAATTAGGGTTGAATGCATTTAAGCTGTTTGCAAATTACAAGATGTCCTTGTTCTTTATTTTCTCGATGTTTTTAGGTGCTGCTTTGCAACTGACGAATATGTATGGTGATTCTTATTTGAATGATTTCAGTTTGATTCCTGCTTATGCTGACTCATTGGTCGTAAAGTACTCCACCATTATCATGTCCATCTCTCAAATTTCTGAGACATTGTTTATTCTCACTATTCCTTTTTTCCTGAAACGATATGGTATTAAGAAAGTAATGCTGTTTTCTATGTTTGCATGGGTATTACGATTTGGATTATTTGCTTACGGTAACCCTGCAGATGGTTTGTGGATGATCGTTCTTTCCTGTATTGTATATGGAATGGCGTTTGATTTCTTTAATATTTCGGGTTCACTGTTTGTTGAAACGCAAACTGATTCAAAAATCCGTTCGAGTGCACAGGGTTTATTTATGATGATGACAAATGGGGTAGGGGCTTATCTTGGAAGTAAGATTAGCGGATATTTGATTGACAACTATTATATTCTTCCCAATGGATCAAAAGACTGGCACGGCATCTGGATCGCTTTTGCTATCTATTCTTTGGTAGTGGCAGTTGCATTTGGTTTGTTGTTCCGGCATAAACATGATCCGAAAGCACTGGAAGCAATACATCATTAAAATAAAAGAGCGGATCATTGATCGAATCACCCCGTCTGACGCCCTCGTCTGACGGGGATTTAACTGATGACTGTTCACCTGAAGGGTGACTGCTCATCGTATATAATTCTAATGCCGACCTGCCAGATTTATGAATTTAATGAACTATAAAAACAGGAATGTTGATATTCCTAAGTTCATTAACCTGTCAGGTTTGATGGACGAATGTTGTACAGTCACCCTTCGGGTGAACAGACAACACATATTACTTTTAATGTTGTACAGTCACCTTTCAGGTGAACAGACAACATGAAAAGCAGACAACAACGTTACCCCTTCTTCACTTCTTTCGCCCATGCATCTTTCAATGAAACAGTGCGGTTGAAGATGAACTTATCTGAAGTCGTGTCTTTATCCAAACAATAATATCCTTTCCGCATAAACTGGAAACGATCTGTTTGACTTGCATCTTTAATGGCAGGTTCTGCATAACCTGTTACAACTTTTAATGAATCAGGATTGATATAATCTTTAAAATCGCCTTCTTCACTTGCAGGATTTTCAACTTTAAACAAACGATCATATTCTCTTACTTCCACTTCAACAGCATCGGCAGCATTTACCCAATGCAAGGTGCCCTGTACTTTTAATCCTGATGTATCGCTTCCGCTTTTACTTTCAGGAATATAGCTGCAATGAATAGCAATGATATTGAAGTTGACATCTTTTATTACTTCATCGCATTGAATAATGTAAGCACTTTTTAAACGCACTTTTTGTGCCGGTGCGAGGCGGAAAAATTTCTTCGGAGGAATTTCCATGAAGTCATTTGCTTCAATGAATATTTCACCACTGAATGGAAGTTCCCTTGAACCGGCTCCTGCATCTTCAGGATTATTTTCTGAACTTAATTGTTCAGTTTGTCCTTCAGGATAATTGGTAATGATGAGTTTGATAGGATTGAACACTACCATTCTTCTCAATGCAATCCTGTTGAGATGTTCACGAATGCAAAACTCCAGCAATCCAAATTCAATGAGGTTGTCTCTTTTGGCCACACCAATCTTATCACAAAACTCACGGATGCTTTCCGGTGTATAACCTCTGCGCCTTAAACCACTGATGGTGGGCATACGTGGATCGTCCCAGCCTGTAACATGATTTTCATTCACCAGTTGCAACAACTTGCGTTTGCTCATGATGGTATAATTCAAATTCAACCTTGCAAACTCATATTGTTTCGATGGAAAAATATCCAGTTGTTCAATACACCAATCATATAGTGGGCGATGTGGAATAAACTCCAATGTGCAAATGGAGTGAGTAATGTTTTCAATGGAATCACTTTGGCCGTGTGCAAAATCATACATCGGGTAAATGCACCATGCATCGCCTGTGCGATGATGATGTGCATGTTTAATACGGTAGAGCAGGGGGTCACGCAAATGCATGTTGGGACTTTCCATATCAATTTTTGCACGCAACACTTTTTCTCCATCCTTATACTTTCCTGCACGCATATCTGCGAACAGTTGCAGATTTTCTGCAGTTGATCGTTCACTGTATGAATTGCGTATGCCCGGTTGTGTAGGTGTTCCTTTTTCTTTAGCAATTTGTTCGCTGCTGCTGTCATCAACATAAGCCAATCCTTTTTCTATTAACTTAATTGCAAAACCATACAGTTGTTCAAAATAATCAGAAGCATAAAATTCATTGGCCCAGTTAAAACCCAGCCAATTGATATCTTCTTTAATGCTGTCAACATATTCCGTTTCTTCTGTAACAGGGTTCGTATCATCAAAGCGAAGGTTGGTACTTCCGTTATATTTTAAACCCAATCCAAAATTGAGACAAATACTTTTTGCATGACCAATATGTAAATAACCATTTGGCTCAGGAGGAAAACGTGTAAGAATGGTTTTGTATTTACCGTTCTTCAGGTCATCTTCAATAATTTCTTCAATAAAGTTTAAACTTTTCTCTTCACTCATGCTTCTTGTAATTGAGTTGCAAAAATAAGGGTTCTCTATCAGCCGATAGCCATTAGTCAAAAGCCGATAGTCAGTCGCTGATGGTCTTTAACTATTAACTATCGGCAAAGGGCTATACTCTTCATTGTAATACCTGCAAACTCTTTGCGATAATCTCCACACAGTCGCTTATCTGTTCTTCTGTAATAACTAACGGTGGGGCCAAACGTATTTTATCACCATGTGTTGGCTTGGCTAATAAACCGTGCTCTTTCATCTCCATACAAAGATCCCATGCTGCTTGCGGATTATGATGTTTGATGATGATTGCATTCATCAGGCCCTTACCGGTTACTAAACTGATAAAAGGAGAATTGAGTGCTACTAGTTCTTTTCTTAAATGTTGTCCCAATATGTTTGCACGTTCAGCTAATTGTTCATCTTTCAAAACATTTAAGGCAGCCATAGCTACATAACAGGCGAGAGGATTGCCTCCATAAGTGCTTCCATGTTCACCCGGTTTAATGGTCATCATAATTGCATCATCAGCCAACACTGCACTTACGGGTAATACACCGCCACTTAATGCTTTGCCAAGGATGAGAATATCGGGGCGAACATTTTCATGATCACAGGCCAGCATTTTACCGGTACGGCATAGACCTGTTTGTACTTCATCTGCAATAAATAACACATTGGCTGCTTCGCAATATTGTTTAGCAGTTGATAAATAACCATCATCAGGTACTACCACACCAGCTTCGCCCTGTATGGGTTCAACTAAAAAACCACAAACGTGTTCATCTGATAAAGCCTCTTTTAATGCTGGCAAATCATTGAATGGAATTATTTCAAAACCCGGCATATACGGACCAAACTTTAAATAGGAACCCGGATCAGTACTAAAAGAAATAACGGTGCTGGTACGACCATGAAAATTATTGGCACACACAATGATCTTTGCTTTGTTATCAGGAATACTTTTTACGTTATAACCCCATCTGCGTGCAAGTTTAATTGCTGTTTCAACTGCTTCAACCCCTGTGTTCATTGGCAACACTTTATCATAACCAAAATAGCGGGTAATAAATTGTTCATATTCACCCAACAGGTTACTATGAAATGCACGGGAAGTTAAAGTGAGTTTTTGCGCCTGCTCAATTAATGCTGCTACGATTTTGGGATGACAATGGCCCTGGTTGACGGCAGAGTAACCACTTAAGAAATCGTAATAACGTTTATCATCGGTATCATACAAAAAAACACCTTCGCCTCTTTCTAATACGACTGGTAGTGGATGATAATTATGAGCACCATATTTTTCTTCGAGATCGATATAACGCTGTGCATTTGCCGAAACGGAAATTGTTGTATACATAAACAAAAGCTGAAAATGAAAAAATAAAAGTGAAAAGTAAAATGCAAAAAAGTTACCTCCCTTGGGAGGTTAAGGCTTCTTATCCTCGATGATTGAGGAGATCAAGATTCAACTGGAGAATATGTGTTGCCTTTTGCATAAGAGCTCAAAAATACTCCCTTACTTTGAAATAATAAAATTGATGTTTTTATGAGTTATCAAGTACCTGCACAAACCCGCATTGGTCATGTGCATTTAAAAGTATCGGATTTAGAACGTTCCTTATTGTTTTACCGTGACCTGCTGGGGTTTGAAGTGATGCAGCAATATGGCTCGCAGGCTGTTTTTATTTCTGCCGGCGGGTATCATCATCATATCGGGTTAAATACCTGGCACAGCAAAGGAGCAGGACCAGCGCCCATCAACGCTTCGGGTTTATATCATACTGCCATTGTTTATCCAACCCGTAAGGATCTGGCTATTATCCTGAAGCGGTTAATAGATGCAAAATATCCATTGACCGGGGCCTCAGATCATGGGGTAAGTGAAGCTATTTATTTGGATGATCCCGATAAAAATGGGGTTGAATTGTATTGGGATAAACCGAAAGAGCAGTGGCCAGTTGTTGCAAATGGGGAATTGCAGATGGTAACGGAGAGGTTGGATTTAGAGGGGTTGTTGGGTGAAATTAAATGAGTCGGGAGACTCATTGCATAAAACTTCGAAGTTTGGAAACTTCGAAGAGCGGATTAAATATTAAAACGTGGTAAAAAACTATGAATCGAAAAGCAAAATATTCTGTTGGTGATATTTTCAAGATACCTCTTAATGATAAGTATTTAGCGATCGGCGTGATTTTAAGAGCTAATTTTAAAGGTTCAGTTTTAGGGTATTTTTTTTTAATAAACAATAAAAAAACCTTTGATGTTACACAGGTTGATTTTGACAAAAGTAAAATAGTGCTGAAATGTATGTTTGGTGATTTGGGATTAAATAAAGGAAGATGGCCAGTTATTGGAAATATTGGTAGAGACCATGAAATGTTTAAAATTCCAATAAAAGGTTTTTATCGGTTTGATGATGAAGATGTCAAATATTATATCTCTCAGTATGATGAAAATCTTAAGTTTTTAAGTGAAAACAAAGTTTCAAAAATTCATAATTTAAATGATTACATTGAAGATTCATCATATGGATATGGATTAGTAGAAAAAGTATTGGTTAAAAAAATATAAATTCTTTCTGCTGTTATTTTTCGTTTTCACCAACCTGTTTTACGGTATATAACATAGTTCTTCTTTTACAAAATCCAAACAAATTTTATTAAATTACCTTACGAAAATAAGTTTCAGGGAACCTCAACTCCGTTTCTTTTTCAAACACCCCAAACACCGTACTGCCACTTCCCGTCATGCTTGCATACACTGCACCTGCTTTGTACAATTGTTTTTTGATGTTTGCAATTTCTGGATGGGCTTTGCTTACAGGTTCTTC
>JBKJNM010000054.1:0-5611 GCA_046593655.1 Lacibacter sp.
TATTGGTCCGGCTGGTTCTATTAACTCCACTGCAAAAGATATGGCTAATTGGGTAATGATGTGGATCAACGGTGGCAAACTGAATGGTAAAGAAATTATTCCTGCAACTTATTATAACCAGGCCCTCAGTTCGCAAATGATCATTGGTGCAGATTTACCGAGCAAAGAACAACCTGATGTATTCTTCAGTAATTATGGCATGGCATGGTTCCTTGCCAGTTACCGTGGCCATTACCGTGTAGAGCATGGAGGCAATATTGATGGGTTCAGCAGCAGCACTTCTTTTTTTCCTACAGATAGTATTGGTATTTTTGTTTCGGTCAATCAAAACGGATCACCTATTCCTGGTATTATCCGTAATACAATTATGGATCGGATGCTGGGGTTAAAATTCAAAGACTGGCATCGTACACAAAAAGATGCAGTTGATAAAGCCAAAGCTTCTGCCAAAGAAAAGTTGAAAGCAGATAGCAGCCAACAGAAAAAAGGTACAAAACCAACACATGCCATTACCGATTATACCGGAATCTATACTAATGAAGCTTATGGAACTATCGGCATTGAACTGCAAAAAGATTCTGTAGTTGCTAAAATCAATGCATTGAATTTTAAAGTAAAACATTACCATTTTAACTACTTCAATTTTATACCTGTTGCTGACGGAGTGGATGCAGATGAAGACGATGCACTGAAAGGTTTGTTCAATATTAATATTAAAGGAGAAATTGAATCGCTCTCACTTCCTTTACAGAACGGAGTAAAAGATATTGAGTTTAAAAAGAAGGTAGAAACCATTGAAGTAAGTAAAGCAGATTTGGAAAAATATGTTGGAGAATATGAATTACCCGGACCAACGATGGTAAAAGTTTATATCAAAGGAGAAAAAACATTAACGCTGGTTGTACCCGGCCAGCCTGAATATGAACTGTTACCTGTAAAGAAAGATGTGTTCAATTTAAAAATCCTCAGTGGTTTTAGTGTTCGTTTTGAAAAGAATGAAAAAGACGAAACAACAGCAGTCTATTTTATTCAACCAAACGGAACATTCAAAGCAACAAAGAAGAAATAACTATTTTTTAAAAAAAAATATCAGCCGGTTACAATCATTTGTAACCGGCTTTTTTTTGCTGATCATGCAATGCCTCCTGCTCCATTTATTGTTTTGGATTCCTGCTGCATCTGGTCTATTTTAGCTTTCCCTTCATTCTTTAAAACCAGCTAATGAATAAACTTCTAAAAAGAATCATTATTGGCACTACTTTAAGGCACAAACAACAGGAAGAAGGGATTGAATTCAGTAAATTTCAATTGGCAAGTGGTTTTCGTGAATTGAAAATGAATATCATTCGGCTCAGTAAAGATGCATTACTCATTATTGCCGGCATTTTTTCAGCAGCTTTTGGTTTCAAAGGATTTTTATTAACCAATCAATTCATTGATGGTGGAGCTACCGGTATTTCTTTGCTCATATCAGCACTAACAAAAGTTCCTTTATACGTTTTATTGATTGCCGTGAACATTCCATTTATAATTCTTGCTTATAAAGTAGTGCACAGGAATTTTGCCATTAAAACCGCCATGGCCATCTCCGTACTTGCCCTGGTTGTTGCAACCGTTAATTTTCCCAATGTAACGGATGATAATTTACTGGGTGCCGTTTTTGGTGGATTCTTTCTGGGTGCCGGTATTGGTTTATCGGTAAGGGGTGGTGCAGTGATTGACGGCACAGAAGTGCTTGCCATTTTCCTCAGCCGAAAACTAGGAACAACCATCGGCGACATTATCATCCTCATCAACATCCTTATCTTTTCGGCCGCAGCTTATTTTCTTTCCATTGATATTGCTATGTATTCCCTCATTACTTATTTAGCTGCATCAAAAACACTTGACTTTATAGTAGAAGGTATTGAAGAATATACCGGTGTAAGTATCATCTCATCACATAATGAAGAAATCAGGGAAATGATCATTAATGTGATGGGGAGGGGTGTAACCGTTTATATTGGTAAACGTGGTTTTGGGAAAAAAGGTGAAACAAAAGATATCGATATCATTTATACCGTAGTTACAAGGCTTGAACTCAATAAACTCAATTCTGAAATTCAGAAAATAGATCCTTATGCATTTGTGGTGATGAGCAGTGTAAGGGATACAAAAGGCGGCATGATTAAAAAAAGGCCTTTGAAACATTAAGCTATATTGCAACAATGATCAATCCTTACATTTGCATTTCAATTTAAGAATCAATCATGTCTATCACAATCCGCAGTGCCGTAAAAGAAGATTGTCCAAGATTACTCGAACTAATTAATGAATTGGCCTTGTATGAAAAAGCCCCGGAGGAAGTAACTGTTACATTAGAACATTTTATTGAAAGTGGATTTGGCGCTAATCCTGTTTGGTGGGCTTTTGTAGCAGAAGCCCCCTCTCCTTTGGAGAGGGCGGGGGGTGAGGTTCTTGGCTTTGCATTGTATTATATCCGCTATTCAACATGGAAAGGTCAGCGCATGTATTTGGAAGATATTCTTGTTACTGAACAGGCAAGAGGTAAAGGCGTTGGCAAATTATTGTTTGATCAGTTGATTGAAGAAGCCAAAGAAAGAAAGCTCAGTGGTATTGTTTGGCAGGTGCTTGATTGGAATGAGCCAGCCATTAACTTTTACAAAAAGTATCATTCTAATTTTGATGCAGGATGGGTTAACTGCAGCATACCTGTATAAACAAAGAGGCCGCAATAAATTGTGGCCTCTTTGTTTTTCGTACTTCGTACATTCCTTTTAGTTCACTCCATCCACACTCATTTCTTTATTGATCTTTTGTACCAATCCCTGCAATACTTTCCCCGGGCCAACTTCTGTAAACCTGCTGGCGCCATCGGCAATCATTGCCTGTACACTTTGTGTCCAGCGTACTGCTCCCGTTAACTGATCAATTAAATTTTGTTTTATTTCATCTTTATCCAGCACCGCTTTTGCAACAACATTTTGATAAATAGCGCAGGTTGCTGCATAAAAATTGGTGCTTTCAATTTTTGCTTTCAATTCTTCACGGGCAGGTTCCATCAATGGACTGTGGAATGCACCACCAACAGGCAATACCAATGCCCTTTTTGCTCCTGCCGCTTTCATCCGTTCACAGGCGATATTAATTCCTTTCATAGAACCGCTGATCACTAACTGACCCGGACAGTTGTAATTGGCTGGTACAACAATTTCACCTGTTTCATCCTGTACCTGTTTACAAACTTCTTCTACCTTCTCATCAGCCAAGGCCAATACGGCTGCCATAGTTGAAGGATTCAGTTCACAGGCTTTCTGCATAGCTGTTGCCCTTACACTTACCAATTGCAATGCATCTTCAAAACTCAACACCCCGTTTGCCACCAAAGCACTAAACTCACCTAATGAATGACCGGCGACCATTTCGGGTTTCGCACTTTCAATGGTTCTGAAAGCAACAACAGAATGTAAAAAAACTGCAGGTTGTGTAACATTGGTTTGTCTTAAATCTTCATCTGTTCCGTTGAACATGATATCAGAAATCCGAAAGCCTAATATTCCGTTAGCCTGTTCAAATAAGCGTTGAGCAGATACACTTCCTTCATATAAATTTTTTCCCATTCCACTGAATTGTGAACCCTGGCCCGGAAATATAAATGCATGTTTCATAAAAATATTTATCTGCCAAAAATAAAGAAGTCTGTTGCAATTACGGCAACAGACTTTACCAAATGATTTTTAAGTTATTAATGAAATGTTCCGGAGATCAATTTCAGAAACTCACTCCTTGTTGCTTCTTTCTGAAATTCGCCTGAAAAAGCGGATGTGGTAGTTACAGAATTTTGTTTTTGTACACCACGCATCATCATGCACAAATGTTGTGCTTCAATGACCACTGCAACGCCCATTGGGTTCAACGATTCTTTTATGGCTTCGAGTATTTGCGTTGTTAATCGTTCCTGTACCTGCAAACGCCTGGCGTACACATCCACTACTCTTGCAATTTTGCTTAACCCGGTGATGACTCCGTTTGGAATGTAAGCAATATGTGCTTTGCCAAAAAAAGGCAGCATATGATGTTCACACATACTGTAGAGTTCAATGTCTTTTACAATGATCATTTCACTTACTTCTTCATGAAATCTTGCACTGTCAAGAATGGCTTTCGCATCCAGGTTATAGCCGTGTGTAAGGTATTGCATTGCCTTTGCCATTCGTTCAGGTGTCCTCTGCAATCCCTCCCGTTGTGCATCTTCGCCAAGAAGTGTTAATGCATTTTTATAATTCTCCACTAATCCCTCTGTAACTTTTTCTTCGTACTTCTCTGTTTTTTTATAAGACATAAAATAGTTTGTAGTTTATAGTTTGTTTGCAAGCCCATATCTTTTATCTGCTGCATTGGCGTCGCTCCCTTATGCACTATTTCTTTACGCATCTTTTCCTTAATACATAATTTATTCTAAACTTCGTACATCGTACATCATGCTTCTTACATCGTACTTCTTACATCGTACTTCTTACATCATACATTCCTCATGCCGGGTACTCTACAAAATTTCTTGGTGTTTCATATAAACGAATCTGCAACTCTTTATCTGCATCAATATGCGGCCGCAACAGGTCATGGATTACAATAGCTATATGTTCTGCAGTTGGATTTAGTTCTTTGAATTCTGCCGTATCGAGGTTTAAATTTTTATGATCAAAGCGTTCATGCACTTCACGCTTAATCAGATCACTTAATTCTTTTAAATCCATTACATACCCGGTGCTGGCATCAGGCACTCCGGTAACTTTTACAATGAGCTCATAATTATGCCCGTGAAAAGAGGGGTTATTGCATTTGCCAAAAACTGCATCGTTTTTTTCAAAGCTCCATGCAGGATTATATAAACGATGAGCAGCATTAAAATGTTCATGCCTGAAAACAGATACTTTTTTTGGGGCCATAACAACTCTAAAATATAAAATGGAGATGATTGTTTGTTTAAAAAACTGGTTACTATGTGAAAATAACAAGGTACGCCGTAAAAAGTTTAGCCGCCAAAATATTCCACATAAATGCGTGGCGTTTCGTAGAGCTTTATGCAATGCAATTTTACTTCTGCAGGCAAGTGAGCCGAGAGTTGTTCCCAGATAGCTTTCGCCAGGTTCTCAGTTGAGCACATTTGCCCATGCATGAAATCCACATCAATGTTGAGGTTTTTATGATCTAATTTTTCAAGAATATGAATTTTGATCAATTCACTCAGCTTTTTTACATCAAACAAAAAGCCGGTATCCTTGTTCACCTCCCCTTTGATTGTTACGAATAATTCATAATTATGGCCATGCCAGTTTTCGTTGGCACATTTGCCAAAAACCAATTCGTTTTGCTCTGCACTCCAGTTGGGGTTATAGAGTTTATGAGCTGCATTAAAATGTTCGAGTCTTGTTAAGTAAACCATGCTTCACTTATTAAAATTTCTCACAGCAGTTGGGCGGAGAAATTAATGAGGCGCAAAGTTAAACCAATTGTAATTATAAACTAGTCCGGAGGATATTTTATAATTTAAAATGGTTAATGCCGATGCATCTATGCCATTTGCATTATTAAGATTGAAGCATTTTAG
>JBKJNM010000073.1:0-5741 GCA_046593655.1 Lacibacter sp.
ACAGTAAATGGATACACTTTATTGAGTATAGATGTGCTGTTTAAAAATTTAATCAGTATCAGTAATGAATATGTGATTGAAAAAAGTAAACTGGATGATAATGATCCTGCATTGAACCGTACCTGTAACCTGGTTTATACCGAGTATGAAAATAAAACAGGCAGACTGTTCTCAACCATGCGGGAAATTGCTATTATACAACAGAATAAATTGATTGTGAAGCTGAAGTTTAGAGATTATAAGTTCAATGAGGAATTAACGTTTCCATTTACAGTTCCTAAAAAATTCAAAAGAATCAAGTAAAGCATACGTTTTTATTGCAAGCTGCGTTTAGTTTTTTTGTTCGGAACCTTTTTTTTGTGTAATTATTTAATTGATGCCGATGCTAAAAATCTTCCTGATTACCATTTGTACCTTATTACAGCTTGTTGTAATGGCCCAGGATAAAACTGAGCTTGAACGCAAAAGGAAACAAACACTACAGGAAATTGAGGTGTTAAATAACCAGTATAGCGACATCAAGAAAAATAAGAAACAAAGCATTGGTCAGCTTACACTCATACAAAATAAAATACGCTTACGGAACCAGGTCATAGAAACCATTAACAAGCAGGTGCGTTCTATTGATGGTGATATTAATACATCCTACCGTGAAATGCGTCGTTTGCAGAAAGACCTGGATACACTTAAAATGAAGTACGCCCGTAACGTGGCGTATGCATATAAGAACAGGAGCAGTTACGATTTTCTAAACTTTTTATTTTCAGCTAATAACTTCAACGATGCCATTCGCCGTATTGCATATATGAAAGCATATCGAAGTTTCCGTGCACAGCAACTGGAAGCCATCAATCAAAAAGAAGAATTATATAAACATAAAATAAACGAACTGACCTTAAACAAAAAAGCCAAACGAAATGTGTTACTTGATCAGAGTAAAGAAATGGGTGAGTTGGTAAAAGATAAACAGGAGCAGGATGCTGTTGTTATCAGCCTGAAAAAACGTGAAAAGGAAATCAACAATACCATTGCTTTTAAACGCAAACAGGCACAGTCTTTACAGTCATCCATTACAACTATCATTAACAGGGAGATTGCTGCAGCTAAAAAAGAAGCTGACACAAAAGTAAAAGCCGAGAGATTAGAACGTGAACGAAAAGAAAAAGAAACAGCGATAACAAAGCCCAATACAACAACGGGTAATGCTACAACCACAGCAACAGGTAAAACAAACCCTGTTGTAAAAAAAGAAGAACCAGTAAAAAAACAAGAAAGTTATCTTGAATACAATAAAGAAGATCTTGCATTGGGAAATAGCTTTGAGAGCAGTAAGGGACGTTTGCCTTTTCCGGTTGATAATGGATATGTATCCGGCAATTTTGGTTCGAATGTTGTGCCCGGTACAAAAATAAATTTTACCCAGGATTTTATTACCATCTCATCACCTGCAGGCAGCTCAGTTAAAGCATGTTTTGACGGAGAGGTGGTAAGTGTTTTTGATGTGGGAGGTATGAGTGCGGTAATGATCAAACACGGAAAATATTTTACAACTTACAGTAACCTCTCTTCTGTAAACGTAAGTAAAGGACAAGCCGTTAAAACAAACCAGGTAATTGGACGAGTAGGCACCAATATTGATGGTGATGGAGAACTGAATTTTATTCTTGCCAGGGAAAATCACATGATCAATCCAACATCATGGCTTCGCAGCCGTTGATACCGGAACAAAACGCTCATACAACTCTTCATAGATAGGAACAATGTGATGAATATCAAATTTCATTGCTTGTTCCTTTGCATTTTGCTTAAAGATGTTAAGCATATCATCGTTCTTCATTAATTCAAGTCCTAATCGGCTTAACTCTTTTACATCAGCTACCGGTGCCATATAACCGGTTTTTCCATGGATATTAATTTCAGGAAGACCTCCCGCATTCGTAGATAAAACAGGAACACCTGCCGCCATTGCTTCTAATGCAGAAAGACCAAAGCTTTCATATTCTGATGTAAGGATGAACATATCCGAAATAGCAAGAATCTCTTCCATTTCCTGTTGCTTTCCAAGAAATCGTACATGATCACATATTTCCAGTTCACGGCAAAGTGCTTCCGCATCGGGTCTGTCAGGACCATCACCTACCATTAATAATTTAGAAGGAACTTCTTTGAGGATATTTGCAAACACATGAATGATATCGGTCACCCGTTTTACTTTACGGAAGTTGGATGCATGCGTGATGATTCTTTCACCATCTGGTGCAAGCACTTTCTTAAATGCATCCAATGGTTTTTTTGAAAAGCGGTTTATATCTACAAAGTTGTAGATCACTTCAATTTCTTTTTCAATAGCAAATGAATGATAGGTTTCATCCCGCAGATTTTTCGATACAGCCGTAATGGCATCACTTTCATTGATGGAGAAAGTAACCACAGGCTCAAAGGTTTTATCTTTTCCAACCAATGTAATATCTGTTCCATGTAAGGTGGTAATTACCGGAATATCTTTTCCTTTCTTCTTTAAGATCTGTTTGGCCATATAGGCTGCCGATGCATGCGGAATGGCATAGTGTACATGCAGCAGATCCAGATCATTATTCATTACAACATCAACCATGGTGCTCGCCAATGTTGTTTCATAAGGGGGGTAATCAAACAACGGATAATGGGGTACCCTTACTTCATGATAAAAAATATTCGTAAAAAAACCACTCAGTCTAACAGGCTGCTGGTAGGTAATAAAATGAACGAGGTGTCCTTTTTCTGCGAGTGCTTTTCCAAGTTCGGTTGCCAGTACACCGCTACCACCAAAAGTGGGGTAGCATACAATTCCAATTTTCATATAACTTAAATGTGAAAGCAAAGTTACTGATTTCATACCATACCCATTTTCTATGTCTTGCCGCTCGTACAATTTCAAATGTGGCAGGGAACATATCTTTTTGTGAATTAGGATACTTGTTTTATTTTCATCACTTTCAATCTTTATTCAACCAGGTAACATGCGTCTATTTTTATCAGTCTTTATTCTGCTCTTGCTCAATGCCGGAATTACTACTGCACAGCAAAAGAACGATTCTATTATGTTTAAAAAAATTGCTGATGATATTTTTATCAATGGCAAAGCATATGATAATCTTCGTTTTTTGTGTAAAGAAGTGGGACCGAGGTTAAGCGGTTCACCGCAAGCAGAAAAAGCAGTAAAAGAAACTTTCCGTATGATGAAGGAAATGGGTGCAGATACTGTTTACCTGCAGGAATGCATGGTGCCGCATTGGGTGCGTGGTGCAAAAGAAAGTGCTTTGCTGGTAGATGATAAAGGTAATACCATTACGCTCAATGTTTGCGCATTAGGAAATAGTGTGGGAACAGGCAAAAAAGGAATGAAAGCTGAAGTAATTGAAGTGCGTTCATTTAAAGAGCTGGAAGAATTGGGCGAAAAAGGAATAAAAGGAAAGATTGTGTTTTACAATTTCCCTATGAACCCAACCAATGTTGAAACATTCCGTTCGTATGGAGAAGCAGGGCAGTTTCGTAGTCGTGGCCCTTCAATGGCTTCAAAGTTTGGTGCGGTGGGTGTCATGGTTCGCTCACTTGCAAGTAATATAGATGACTTCCCGCATACGGGTGCCACAACGTACATTGATTCGTTTCCTAAAATTCCTGCCATTGCCGTATCAACACGTCATGCAGAATATGTAAGCAATGAGTTGAAAAAGAAAAAAGGCATGCAATTGTATTTCCGCACAGAATGCGAAATGCTGCCCGATGTAAAAAGTTATAATGTAATTGCTGAGATAAGAGGAAAAGAATTTCCTGATGAGATCCTAACTGTTGGCGGACATCTTGATTCATGGGATTTGGCAGAAGGTGCTCATGATGATGGTGCAGGTTGTGTGCAGAGTATGGAGGTCATACGTGTATATAAACAACTCGGCATTCAACCCAAACGAACCATTCGGGTAGTGATGTTCATGAATGAGGAAAATGGTTTGCGTGGCGGACGTAAATATGGTGAGGTGGCAGCCAGTGAAAAAAAGAAGAAACACATTTTTGCGTTGGAAAGTGATGCCGGTGGATTTACTCCACGAGCTTTTGGGTTTTCTCCGGGCGGTGAAAAACTGGAACGTTTGCGTACATGGGTTCCTTTATTTAAGCCATATGGTGTTTATGAATTCAGTGAAGGCGGCGGTGGCGCAGATATTGGTCCACTAAGGCCCTTAGGTACTATGCTCTGCGGGCTCAGGCCCGATTCGCAACGTTATTTTGATCATCATCATGCGGGCAATGATGTATTTGAAATGGTGAACAAACGTGAACTGGAGTTAGGAGCTATTAATATGGTGCTGCTGTTATATGTAGTTGATCAGTATGGATTGTAATTGAACCAATGATTGCAACGATCATTCGCATTCTTCATTTAATACAGCTACTGTTTTATTGTAATATTCAACTGCTCTTTCGGGCGTGCTGCCAATACATACAAGCCCTACTTTTCCAAATTGAGATAAAGCACTGATTAAATGAAACATCACACCTTCTTCTAATGCATTGCTGTAATGCAATCCATGTTCCATTGCAATATCAATTAAATCGTGGGGTGTGAGACCTTTGTAAGAATCGTTTTGCAGGTTATCAGTAGCAAAGTAATATCTCTTCTTTCCATCTGGTAAATAATACTCGCCGGTATCAGCATTATAATCACCTTCAGTTAAAAACTGAAGCATTAAATAAGGATGTGTAGTACCACCTTTTCTTAAATTAATTTCTAATGCATAATGTTTGAATTCGTTTCCAACTTTAACACTCATAAAATCAATTCCGAAACGACCGAGCACACCGAGCTTTTTTAATTCTTCTGAAATAACTGATCCCAGTTTACCAATTTCAATGGCGTATTCTTTGCTGGCTGGGAAAGTAGCGCCTAAAAATATCTGGTTGTTATCGCCTCCCAACATCTGATCATGCGTTGAATGAACAGTAACAACACCGAGCGGATTAATCCTGCATTGAACAGAAGGTGATGTAACCTGGTCGCCTTCCAGGAACTCTTCCACAATACCTTCCATCTGTTCAAACTTTTTAAAATATGCCTCTATGGAAAGATTTGCAGCAACAACTTTTAATTGTTGATTTAGGTTTTCACTGATCCAGTTTCGCAATGAATTATCTGTTGGCGCTTCTTTATAAGAAAACACGGCATTTCCTTCACCGGAAAAACCATCATTCATTTTTACAACAGCTTTTTTTAATGCAGGGTTATTTTGTTTGAGCATTGTAAGATGATCAATGACCCCTTCTTTATTTTTGATATCTTCAAATCCTGGTGGCGTAAGAATATTTAATGATTTAAATAATTTTCTGCACCCACTTTTTGTGCCCAGAAAATTCAAATCAGGATCACAGCCATACAAAGGAATACCCAATTCAACCGCCAGTGTTTGTTCATATTCTGTTACATTAAAACAAGTAATATGAGCAGGAGAAGAAGGGTCAAGTAAATTTTTGATACGTTGAATCAACCTCGGCCGCTCCAGAATTTTACAGGTGAGGGGTGTTGACGAAGCATCAAAACAACTCATTAAACTGAGTCGCTGTCTTGCATGATAGCCGGTGATGCCGGGTAACAGGTGCAGGTAGTAATCAATAATTGCGGGGTCAACCGGTACACTGGTTATATAAATGATGCGTGTGCGGGGCATCCGTAACAACATCAGCAGGCAAAGCAAGCGTTCTTCATAAAA
>JBKJNM010000146.1:0-142522 GCA_046593655.1 Lacibacter sp.
AATTATATTCCTGCAGGTATTCATGTTGAGTTACAAAGTGAAAACGGTTTATTAGGTATGGGGCCTTTTCCATTTGATGGTGAAGAAAATCCTGATTTGATTAATGCCGGCAAACAAGCCATCACAACTCTTCCCGGCTCAGCTTTTTTTGATAGTGCTATGAGTTTTGGAATGATCCGTGCAGGAAAAGTTGACCTCACCGTATTAGGTGCCATGGAAGTAAGTGAACAGGGCGACATTGCCAATTGGAAAATTCCCGGTAAGATGGTAAAAGGAATGGGCGGTGCAATGGATCTTGTTGCAAGCGCTAAAAATATTATTGTAGCCATGATGCATACCAACCCAAAAGGTGAAAGCAAATTATTACCACAATGTGCATTGCCCCTGACAGGAATACGATGTGTAAAAAAAATTGTCAGTGATTTAGCTGTACTGGATGTTACCCCGGATGGATTCAAATTATTGGAACGGGCTCCCGGTGTGTCCATAGAAGAAATCGTGGCGAAGACAGCAGGGAAATTGATTGTTGAAGGCGAAGTGCCTGAAATGACATTCTGAAAACATGTTTAAAATAAAAGCCCTCCCGTTGAAACGGGAGGGCTTTTTTATACAGAATAAATAAAATTAAAGTGTAGTAAAAATCTTGATCACTCCATCTGTTTCACTGCATACAATCAATATGCTTTTGCCATTCGGGCTTTTATCTGCTTAAATAAACAATACAGCTTCAGGTCAAACACCTGTATTGAGCCCGCTCTTCGAAGTCTCCAGACTTCGAAACTTTATGCCAAAAGTCTTTTAGACTTTTCTATTCTTTCAAATTTTGTCAGAGATAGAAAACTTAATACTTCAAAATCCAGAGACTTTGAAGAGCTTACATCTCCGCCCTTGTTCGTCTCTTGAACAAAATGTGAGTTATATAATTTCATCCGAATATCTTATTGTTCAGGCAATTAAAAGACGCATATTATTATCCTGGCCGGTGAGCCACCCTTTGGGGGTGACCCACCGCTACACTTTATCCACATCCGCAATCATCACCACACTCTTAAAGTTTGCATGGTTATGCAAATGTATTCCCTGTGCTAAGATCATTTCTTTGCATTGGTGAATTAGATCGTACTGTTGAGGTCCCTTACAAATTTATGGTTTTCATTTTGAAAACTTACCCTATCTTTGAACCAATGAATGTGATTGTAAAAAGAGCCATTCTCTTTTATGCGGAAAAATACCCGGCAGCAAAAATTGCACTGCTGGCCTGGCATAAAGAATTCAGCAACTCCAATTACAAAAACTTCAACGAACTGAAACGGACATATGGCAATGCCAGTATTGTGGCTAACCACCGGGTTATTTTTAACCTGAAAGGAAATGATTACCGGCTGATTGTTGCTGTAAATTTTAAACAAGCAGCGGCTTATATTATCTGGTTTGGAACGCACACACAATATGATAAAATTGATGCTGCCACTGTTGCATTTGACCTTACAATTTTAAACTACAAAGCATGAACTGGAAAATCATAAAAAAAGAAGCTGATTATAAAAAAGCCGTTAAACGCAGCCTGGAAATTTTTCATACGCCTGAAGGCACACCCGAAGCAGATGAACTGGCGTTGCTTTTATTATTGGTAAAAGACTATGAAGACAAGCATATTCAACTGCCTGAACTGAACCTGATTGATATTATTAAATTAAAGATGGAAGAAAAAGGGATGAAAGCAAAAGACCTTGAAGTAATTATTGGAAGCAAAGGACATGTATCATCAATCCTGGCTGGAAGAAGAGAGATCACCTTAAAAATGGCTCAACGTTTAAAAGATTATTTTCAACTACCTGCTGAAGTATTTTTGCAATCTGCGTAATGCTTTTCGAAACCTCCAGGCTTCGAATCACTATGCCAAAAGAACGCTCTTCGAAGTCTCCAACTTCGAAGCTTTATGCAAAAAGTCTTTCAGACTTTTTTTATAATTCTGTCAGAGACAGAAAACATAAAACTTCAAAGTCCGGAGACTTTGAAGAGCTTACACCCTATCTACATCCGGTATCATCACAACGCTCTTCAACTTATCATGATTGTGTAAAAGAATTGTTTGTGCTAAAATCATTTCCTTGCATTGATGAATGAGTTGTGCATCCTTCGGTAATTTAAAAATCAATTCCATAATGTACTGATTACGTACTCTGTTTACTACCGGTTCAGCCGGACCAACCATGTAATTAGCAAATAAAGTTTTCATATTCTCTGCCACCAGTAGCGATGCCGCCTCCACCACTTCTTTAAACTTATGTTTGAATGTAAGTTGAATGATGCGTGAAAACGGCGGATAAAAAAACTGTCGTCTACCCTGTATCTCTTCTGCAAAAAAAGATTTGTAATCATGTGCCACCAAATACTTCAACACAGGGTGATTGGTATTGGCTACCTGTATCATTACTTTTCCCAATGCATCTTTTCTTCCGGCTCTTCCGCTTACCTGTTCCATTAATTGAAAGCCCCGTTCATTTACTCGAAAATCAGCAAAGCTCAATAAACTATCAGCATCAAGAATACCTACAAGATTCACATGTTCAAAATCCAAACCCTTCACCACCATTTGCGTACCCACTAGTACATCAATCTTATGTTGTTCAAAATTTTGTATCAACTGGTCATGAGCGGTTTTGCCACTCACCGAATCATAATCCATCCTTGCAATTTTTGCATGTGGAATCAATTCCTGTAATTGTTCTTCTACCTTTTCAGTACCGAAATTCAACTGCATAAAATCATGACTGCCGCACGCTTCGCAGGTAGTGAATGTTGGATACACTGTTCCGCAATAATGACATTGCAGTTTGTTCTTAAACTTGTGAAAGGTTAAACTCACATCACAATAACGGCAATGCGGTATCCATCCACAGGCTTTACATACATGGTGAGGAGTATAACCTCTCCTGTTTTGAAATAAGATAACCTGTTTATGCTGAAGTAATGATTCTTCGATTGCTTTTTGCAATACCGGCGCAATCATCACTTTTTCTTTTGTTTGTTTAAAGAGTGGTTTGGTATCAATCAGTTCTATGGAGGGCAATTCACCTTCACCATAACGTTCATTCAATTCAACCAAACCATATTTCTTTGTTTGCGTATTATAATAAGTTTCAACAGATGGTGTACCACTGCCCAGCAATACTTTGCCACCAAACTGTGTTGCATAATAAACAGCGGCATCCCTGGCATGGTAGCGTGGTGCAGGTTGTTGCTGTTTGTAACTCCCATCATGTTCTTCATCACACACAATTAAACCAAGATCAGCAAATGGAAGAAACAAGGAACTTCTTGCACCCAACACTACTTTCATTTCACCGGTGCGGATCTTGTTCCAGATCTCAATGCGTTCGTTCTGGTTAAACTTGCTGTGATAAATACCGATGTAACCACCAAAATGTTTATGCAGGCGGCGAATGATCTGCGCCGTTAATGCTATTTCAGGTAAGAGGTACAACACCTGCTTGCCTTTTTTGATATACTCTTCAATAAGTTTGATATAGAGTAATGTTTTACCACTACCTGTTACACCATGTAATAAACAGACCGGCTTTGTTTCAAAACTTTTCCTGATCTCATCCAATGCTGTTAACTGCTCTGCTGTTAATTCAATATCAATAGATATATTCCGCGGAAGGCTTTGCAAACGATCTACTGCTCTTTTCTCTAAAAATAAAATTCCTTTCTCTACCAAACCTTTCAACTGTGCATCACTGGCAGTGCTTTTTTTCAGGAGTGCTGTTTTGCTAACTTCACCTTCTGTTTTGATGAGATGCAAATAGCTCAGTAATAATTCCATTTGCTTTGGTGCACGACTCCAGTTGTTGAGCAATTCACTCAGTTGATCTTCATTGTCGTACTGCGGATTCAGCAACACAAAGGTTTCTTTTTTGGTAGAATAGGTTTCCTTCAATGATTCCCACACAAAACAAACCCGTTTTTCAATTAACCGTTTTACTACAGGGTACACATTCGATGTATCAAGCACCTGCTGTACTTTCGAAAGTTTTAATTCTTTCTTTATCAGCAATGCCTCAGCTACTAAATATTCATCATGATCCAATGTTGAAAAATCATCGCCAAACTCTTCATTAAAAAGCAGGATGGTTTCGCTGCTCAGTTTAAAATGTGCAGGTAGTGCAGCCGCCATCACTTCCCCTTCTGTACACAAATAATAATTGGCGATCCATTGCCACAGCTTTAACTGTTCTTCATGAATGATTGGTTCCACATCTAATACATTCAGAATTCCCTTGGGTTCAAACGCAGCAGGCTTATTGTTATGCATTGTTTTAATGACTCCTGCATAACGTTTCTTTCGCAGTTCCACTTCTACACGCACACCCACCTTTGCCTGTTCCAGCAAACGATCAGGAATACTCCAGGTATAATTTTTAGGAAGAGCAAGTGGTATAATGATTTCAGCGAACATGAAGGGTGAATGGTCAATAGTGAATGGTGAATATGCAATTTAAAGAGTATGTGCTGAATGAAGCAGTAAAATTATCAACGCATTGACTATTCACAATTGACTATTCACAACCCAGCTCGCCTTATACTCAATCAATTTCTTCTCCATCAGTTGATATACTTTTTGTTTCAGCTGATCTACATCAAACGGAGTATAACCTTCCGGTGAAATTTCTTCGAGATAAACGGTTCTTAACTTGCCGGGTGTAATAGAAAAAATGCTGCGCCAGTGCATACGGGTTACTCCATCTAAAAACAACATTGGTTTGATGGGTGTTTGTGTTTCTATTGCCAGGCGAAAAGCACCATCATAAAAATCAATCAATGGTTTTTGCGTCATGTTGAATGTTCCTTCAGGTGCGATGTAGATAGAAATTTCTTTACTCAAAATACTCTTTAACGTCTTTACACTTCTTGCCCTGTTCTCTGCGCTGCCTCTTAAAACCGGCACCACGGCTGCTTTGTAGATGATGCCGAATATTGGTACATTCCCTGTTTCTGCTTTTCCCAGTATGCGTAAGGGTTGCCGGATAGACTTAAGCATCTGGGGAATATCCATATACGAATTATGATTGCTGACAAAAATATAAGGTTGATGAGGTTTGATCTCCTGCTCAACAATCCGTTGATGAAAAATACCAATAAAAAATAACCAGGCATCAGCCCACCAATGTGCCATTTGCATCACCACATTACCTCCTGTTATTTTCCCAAACAATGATCCGATGATAACAAAAGGAACAACAATAAACATCATCACAACAAATAAGATGATGGCATACATGACGTAGATGAATTGCAGTGGTTTGAGAAACCTCAGAACCCAACCTCCTCTTTTAAGGAGAGGAGGCGGTGCAGTATATGTCTTATTAACTTTTTGTTCTTCCATATAAGCCTCTATCTCCTTCTCTTTCTCCAAAGGAGAAAGAGCGGTGCATGATTATTCTAATTAACATTTATTTCTTCCATATCAACAGCAAATCTTTAATCAACACTTATCAACCACTTTGAAATAATAAGACGGGTTAAATAAGCCCGCCTTGTGCTTTGGAGTTCTCCCCCTTCGGGTTATAAACCAAGACCAAAGTGTCTTGGGGAGTTAGTGGGGCCTGGAGTTCTACTTACAACTCGGGCATTCCCAATCCTCTTCTAAATCAATAACTGTTACAATACTTAAATGCCTTTCTTTTGGTGCAACAATGATACGTACATGCTGTTTGTCTTTTGAAGTAACTCCTTCCAATGCATATTTGGGACCCTGTGCTGCCTCCAGATCACTCTTCTTATAATTCACATTTGCTTTTTGCACAATCTCTTTTATTTCTTCTTGTGTAATATGCCGGCACTTCATTCGGCATCTTGCATGTTTGGTAAAATAGTAATCAGCCGAAGGATCACGAAAAACATCAAGGTTGGTTTTTTGGTTATCCGTTTTCTCATCCTTCGGGGTTCTTACATCCTCCGTCTTTGTTTTCTTTTCATTATCGGTTTTATTGTTTGGAGAACCGCACCTGCGGATAAGCACTGCCGCAAGAAGCAACACAATTAATAAAATATAAGGAAGTGATTTTTTCATATACTTCAATCTATTGCAATGATATAATTTTTTATGTAATCAGCAGTTGATCTGTATGCATCGCCTGTTGCCACGCTCGTTTCAGGGTTCCATTTTCATGGCGGCTGCTTACGGCTAATGACTATCCACTATCGGCTCCTTACTTCACTTTCCCGATTCTTAGCTATCTTTGCCGCCCAATGGCAGCAGCAAAATCGGTCGCATTTCACACCCTCGGTTGTAAACTCAATTACTCCGAAACCTCCACCATCAGCCGCATGATGGAAAAGGAAGGTTTTGAGAAGAAAGAGTTCAACGACCTGGCCGATGTGTATGTGATCAACACTTGCTCCGTAACCGATAATGCAGATAAAGAATGTCGTCAGTTAGTTCGTCGTATTCAACGCAAGTCGCCTGAAAGTTTAGTGGTGATTACGGGTTGCTATGCTCAGCTCAAGCCAAAAGAAATTGCAGAAATCCCCGGTGTTGATTTAGTACTTGGCGCTGCTGAAAAATTCAACATTGCTTCTCATATAAAAGAATTGGCGAAAGGTGATAGTACAAAGATCAGCAGTTGCGATATTGAAGAAGTGAGTGGTTTCAACGCTTCTTATTCCATTAATGATCGTACAAGAACATTTTTAAAAGTGCAGGATGGTTGCGATTATACCTGTTCGTTTTGCACTATTCCTATGGCAAGGGGTAAAAGCAGGAGTGATACAATTGCAAACGTCATCAGCAATGCAAAAGAAATTGCAGCAGGTGGAAGTAAAGAAATTGTATTAACGGGTGTGAACCTTGGTGATTTCCGCCCCCCCACCCCCCAAAGGGGGGATTTAAAACAATCTCCGAAAGATGAGAAAGAAAATTTTTATTCACTCATACAGGAGTTGGAAAAAGTTGAAGGTATTAAACGTTACCGAATCTCTTCTATTGAACCCAATTTACTTACCAACGAGATCATTGAATTTGTAAGTCGCAGCAAAAAATTCATGCCACATTTTCATATTCCGTTACAGAGTGGAAGTAATACGGTATTGGGAATGATGCGTCGCCGTTATAAAAAAGAATTGTATGCAGAAAAAGTTGCGCTCATTAAACAACTGATACCACATTGCTGTATTGGTGTGGATGTGATTGTTGGGTTCCCCGGTGAAACGGATGAACTGTTTCAAGAAACCTTTGACTTTTTACATGCATTGGATATTTCCTATTTGCATGTGTTCACATATTCCGAACGGGATAACACACATGCATTAACATTTGGCCCTGTTGTTCCAATTCATGTACGTCATGAAAGGAATAAAATCCTTCGCAATCTTTCTTACATGAAGATGCAATACTTTTCACAACAGCATGCTGGTGAAACAAGACCGGTGTTGTTTGAAGGGCATAGTAAGAATGGCATGATGGAAGGGTATACCGACAACTATATTAAGATCACTACTCCTCACAAACAAGAATGGGTAAATAAGATTGTGGATTGGAAGATATAAAAGAAAAAGGCTTTCAATTTGAAAGCCTTTTTTATCATGCTAAGTATTTATTCTTTATTTCACCATCGCTTCTACATTTCTCTGCATAATCGCTTCCAGCCTCAATTCCACTTCTTTTTCATTCACCATCAGATCTTTTAATGTTAATTTATCCAGAAGGTTGTCTAATGTGTATTGCACCATCTTCCACAAAGAGCGTGTACTGCAATCAACAGAGTTGGTACAGAGCTTACTCAAACCTGTATGTGCTTCACAGAACTGCTGATCGTACAATGTACCGCCCAATGCTTTCAATACTTTGTTGATGACGATGTCATTTGCAGGTTTAGCCAATACATAACCACCTTTGTAACCGGGTGTACTGTTAATGAATCCTTCCATACGTAGTGTGCGGCAAATCTTGGCTACATGTGGTTCACTTAAGCCTTCCGCTTCACTTAGTTGTGGAATGTTTAACCCATCCGTTGCGTTAGCCGATGCAATACGTATCAGTATCCGGATGCCGTACTCTTCTGATGATGTAATTTTCATGTGAAGATTTTTAAATGGTTATGCTTGTGTTGCTAATGGATCAACCTGGTAAAGACTTTTGAAATAAGTTCTCAGTTCGGTACGTTCTTCATCTGTTGATTGCTTGCTGCAATGCTGGTTATACACTTCAGTGAGTGCATCAGCAATGCTTCCTGCATCACTTGTTTCAATTTGAAAACGTTGTAAGTGCAGCGATGGCTCTCCATCTTTCAACAGAATGATATTGGGCGATGAAGGGGTAACTCCTTTGAGATATTTTTCACGGAAATGGACAACCGCTTCTTTCTCCATTCCTGCAAACAGGGTTGCCTTTATATCAGGCACTACATGATTGAAAAAGCTGAGCAATGCAGCGGGTCTGCTCACCCTGGCGCTGCAACCGCATACACTATTCAACACAACCAGAATGGTTTTACCGGGATTACCTGCTAATACTTTTTCTACCTCTCCCACCGTCATCATTTGTTCAAAACCTGCATCCACCAATTCTTTGCGGTAAGGTGCTGCTATTTGTTCGGGATAGCTTGGGCCTTCATCGCCCAATAAACTATCTAATGAAATCATTGCCATAATACTATTTGGTTTTTCGTCTGACGTCCCGGTCTGACGAAGGTAATTAATCAAAATATTTTAGTTCCGTCAGACGAGGGCGTCAGACGGTATTTCAAACTCTACATAAATCCTAATTCTAATGCTGCCACTTCACTCATCATACTCTTATCCCACTTCGGTGTCCAGGTGATCATCACATTTGCATCAGTTACACCTTCCACTTCTCTTACTTTCTGATCCACTTCAACAGGCAGTGATTGCGCTGCAGGACAACTCGGTGCGGTCAGCGTCATTGTAATCTGTGCATAACCCTTATCATTGATATCGATATTATAGATCAAACCCAGGTCATAAATATTCACCGGCAACTCGGGGTCAAATACCGTTTGCAGCTTTTCTGTGATCTGTTCTTTTATTTTTTCTTTATCCATAAACCTCACCCTCGTTCCCTCTCCAAAAGAGAGGGAGGACTAACTGTTATTTAATAATTTATCAGTTACAAGAACCACTCAACTCAAAAACGAAACTCAACTTTAGTTTTTTGTTGCTTGTTGTGCTGCATAAACTGTTGCATCCAATTTCATTTGCTTCACCATACTCAGTAACCCATTGCTTCTTGTTTGTGCCAGGTGTTGTTTCATGCCGATTTTATCAATAAAGTCGAGCTTTGCTTCCAAGATTTCTTTTGGAGCTTGACCACTCAATACACGGATCAGCATACTCACCAATCCTTTTACAATTACTGCGTCACTTTCTGCACGGTAATACACTTTCCCATCTTTTACTTCACTCACCATCCAAACAGTACTCTGGCATCCTTTGATTTTATTTTGGTCTTTCTTATGTTCATCTTCCAAAGGCTTTAATCTCTTACCCAAGTCAATGATATATTCATACTTTTCATCCCATGAATCAAAAAGGGAGAATTCATCTATAATTTCTTCTTCTATTTCTGCTATTGGTTTCATAAGCGGCCTCACCCTCGTTCCCTCTCCCCTCATCCGCCTTTGGCATCCCGCCAAAATGCAGGAGCAAAGGAAATAGAATTAGATTAAGGGAGGCCGGGCTTTTATTTATTTAATTAAACATTCGTCATTCAGCATTTCGACCTCACCCTCATTCCCTCTCCAAAAGAGAGGGAGGCCAATCTGCACTAAAATCATCATCTACTTTAACTAAGCATTTCAGCTTTTCTCTTTCACTCATCAACTATACTATCACTCAAAATCTTTCATAAGCTGGCTTTGTGTGTTGCTAAGCCCCTCCTTCGGAGGGGTTTGGGGAGGTTTCGGCTCCTATCTCAACAATTTAATCGCTTTCTGTAAACCTTCAATCAGCACATCAATTTCATCTTTTGTATTGTACATCGCAAAGCTTGCACGGGTTGTACCGGGAATGCCAAACCGATTCATCAACGGTTGTGTACAGTGGTGACCTGTGCGAACAGCCACCCCGTTGTTATCTAACAAAATACCTAAGTCCTGCGGATGAACGCCTTCTACCACAAAAGAAGCAACACTTACTTTTTGCTTTGCTTTACCAATCATACGAAGACCATCAATATTCTCCAGTTGCTCCGTTGCGTATTGCAATAAATCATCTTCATGCCGGTGGATTTGTTTTTTCCCAATCCGCTGTACAAAATCAATGGCTGCTTTCAACGCAACAGTATCTGCAATATTGGGAGTACCTGCTTCAAATTTATAAGGCAACTCATTCCAGGTAGTTTTTTCAAATGTTACATCTTTGATCATTTCCCCGCCACCCATGAACGGTGGCATCGCTTCGAGTAATGCCCGTTTGCCATACAATACACCAATACCAGTTGGCCCATATACTTTATGTGAGCTGATGGCAAAGAAATCGCAATCGAGTTCCTGCACATCAATATCGAGATGGACAGTGGATTGAGCGCCATCGAGCATAACAATTGCACCCATCTTATGCGCCGCTTCAATAATTTCTTTCACAGGATTAATAGTGCCCAATGAATTGGATGCATGCACCACAGAAACCAGCTTTACTTTTTCATTGAGTAATTTGTGATACTCTTCCATGATCAATTCGCCATTATCATCAACAGGAATCACTTTTAATTTGGCGCCTGTTATTTCAGTAATCAACTGCCAGGGAACAATATTGCTGTGATGCTCCATACCGCTGATAATGATTTCATCGCCTGCTTTGAGATTGGTTCTCGCCCAAGTGTATGCTACAAGGTTGATGCTTTCTGTAACACCTCTTGTGAAAATAATTTCTTCACGATGTTTAGCATTGATGAATTGCTGCACCGTATCTCTGGTAGCTTCATAAGCAGCAGTTGCTTCTTCTGCCAGAGAATGAATTCCACGGTGGATATTAGCGTTGTAATGTTTATAGTAATCCGTTAATGCATCAATTACTTCAACAGGTTTTTGCGTAGTAGCTGCATTATCAAAATAAACTAAGGGCTTGTCTTTTACCAAACGATTAAGAATGGGAAAATGACAACGAACCTGCTCTACATCAAATGCAATATGTAATGTTGTTGCCTGCATATTTTTTCTTTTATTGTCTGACGCCTCCGTCTGACAAATAATAATAGTATCCAGAACTTTTTCGTCAGACGTGGGCGTCAGACGAAAAATCTAACCGCTCAGAAATGATCTGATCAACATACTGACGGATCGGTTCCAATTCAATTTTTTCAAGGATCTCAATAGCAAAAGCATGCAGGAGCAAAGCCTTTGCAGCCTTTTCACCAATTCCTCTTGAACGGAGATAGAACAAAGCCTCCTCATCCAACCGCCCAATGGTACAGCCATGCGAACACTTTACGTCATCAGCAAAAATTTCTAATTGTGGTTTGGTATTAACAGTAGCGGTATCGCTCAATAAAATATTCTTATTACTTTGATAGGCATTTGTCTTTTGCGCATCCGGACGTACAAATATTTTTCCGTTGAACACTGCCGTTGCGTTTTCATCAATAATGCCTTTATACAATTCATTGCTTAAACTGTTGGGCATTTTGTTATCAACGATGGTGTGATTGTCAACATGCGTGTTTCCTTTTACACAATACAATCCATACATATTGCTTTCACAACCGGAAGCTTCTAATATAAAATTGAGATTGTTACGGATAACACCGCCATTTAAAGTAATAGTAACAGAGTTAACCTTGCTTACACCCACCTGGCGTACATGCGTTGTTTTTACACAACTGCTGTGGCTGTCTTCGTTCTGGATTTTGTACAAATGTACCTGTGCATTTTCTTCTACAACGATCTCAGAAATTTTATTGATAAAAGAATCGCTTGACCCGATTGTTACTTCTTCTTCCACGATCTTCACTTCTGCATTGGCCGCTACATGAATGAGTGTGCGTGGCTGTGATAATACATTCTCTGATCTTGCATCGTTAATGTAGTAACAATACAATGGGTGTTCAACCGATTTGTTTTTCTTTATTGAAATAAACAAACCCTGATATGCAAACGCATTGTTCAATGCATTAATACCGTCTTTATGATAGTTGGCACTATGGCCAAGATGGCTATCCACAATGGATTTGTATTCAGCTTTCACTGCTTCGCTTAACGAAAGAATCACCAAGTCATCAACAGATGAACGGATCGTAGAAAGTTCGGCATGATAAATCCCGTTCACAAATACCAATTCATTGGCATTTTCATGACCGGGCAATCGAAACTCTTCTACATCTTTTGCTGTAACGGCTGTAGTACTTTCTGCATAAGTAAAATCATTGTTCAGCACGCCACTGATACGGGTGTATCTCCACTCTTCATGCTTCACTGTAGGAATCCCTTGCTCATTGAACAGTTGCAATCCTTTTTGACTAAAAGCCTTTAGTGATCCATTGCCACTGAATGATTCTTTGCTGATCTTATCCTGTATTAAATCTTTTAATTCTGACATAAGCACCTCACCCTCGTTCCCTCTCACCTCATCCGCCTTCGGCACCTTCTCCAAAAGGAGAAGGGAAAAGGAAATGGAATTAGTTTAAAGGAGGCCGGGCTTTATTTTATTGTTCGATTATTGTAATTAAGCCTGTCCGAGTGGAGTTCATCCGGGCGGGCATTTCATTTTTCTTTCTTCAATCATCACATTTCAAAACCTTCACTTTCGCAAATACCAACTCAAGTTAGGGCTGTGCGAAGATATTCTCCCCCTTCGGGGGAGTTAGAGGGGGCTACGCTTCTACTTCCTCTCCCAATTCTTCTTTAATGAAATCGTATCCCTTTTCTTCCAATTCCAATGCCAGTTCTTTACCACCTGTTTTTACAATACGTCCTTTATAAAGAATATGAACAAAATCAGGAACGATATAATCAAGCAAACGCTGATAATGTGTAATGACTAAAGTAGCGTTGTCTTTTGTGCGAAGCTTGTTTACACCTTCGGCAACAATTCGTAATGCATCAATATCTAAACCGCTGTCTGTTTCATCAAGAATCGCCAGCTTTGGTTCAAGCATGGCCATTTGGAAAATTTCATTGCGCTTTTTTTCACCACCGCTGAAGCCCTCATTTAATGAACGGCTTAATAAAGCCTGGTCAATATTCACCAGCTTCATTCTTTCTTTCATCAGTTTTAAAAAAGCAACTGCATCCATTGGTTCTTCACCACGATATTTGCGAATTTCATTAACTGCAGTCTTTACAAAATTTGTTGTACTTACACCGGGTATTTCAATTGGGTATTGAAAAGCGAGGAACAAACCTTCTCTTGCACGGTCTTCAGGAGAAAGTTCAAAGAGATCTTTTCCAAAGAATTCTACACTGCCTGCTGTTACTTCATAATCAGCACGACCGGCCAATACAGAAGCCAATGTTGATTTACCACTCCCGTTAGGTCCCATAATGGCGTGTACTTCACCTGGTTTAATATCGAGGTTGATTCCTCTTAGGATTTCCTTTTCTTCAATACGAGCTTGTAAATTTTTTATTGATAACATATAACTTGATTTGGCCTCACCCTCATTCCCTCTCCAAAAGAGAGGGAATGAGGGCAACTGTTTATTAATTTTACTTTTGTTTTTACTTTTCAAATGATGAATAACTATTCATCAGTACAAGTGAGTGTTACAACGAAAGCTTACTAGTATCACTAACGCTATTCCACGATTAAAAGAACTTCAACATTCACTTTGAGTGCTACCAGTTCCCCCTTCAGGGGGCGGAGGGGGCTTTACCCTACACTTCCTTCTAATGAAATTGCCAACAGCTTTTGTGCTTCCACAGCAAACTCCATCGGCAATTGATTCATAACCTCTTTAGCAAAACCATTAATGATTAAAGCCACAGCCGTTTCGCCATCAAGTCCACGCTGGTTGCAATAAAAGATCTGGTCCTCACCAATTTTTGAAGTGGTTGCTTCATGCTCAACCTGCGCCGTACTGTTTTTTACTTCTATGTAGGGGAATGTGTGTGCACCGCATTTATCGCCCAACAACAAACTATCACATTGCGAAAAATTTCTTGCATTCACTGCGTTCTTCCCAACCTGCACCAAACCTCTGTAACTATTTTGACTGAAGCCCGCAGAAATTCCTTTTGATACAATACGGCTTCTTGTGTTTTTACCAATATGCATCATCTTGGTACCTGTATCGGCCTGCTGATGATTGTTGGTTACGGCAACAGAATAAAATTCTCCCTGGCTGTTATCACCTTTTAATATCACACTTGGATATTTCCATGTAATGGCACTTCCTGTTTCAACCTGTGTCCAACTGATTTTTGAATTCACGCCGGCACAGATACCACGCTTGGTTACAAAATTGTAAATACCGCCTACACCTTCTTTATTACCGGGGTACCAGTTTTGCACGGTTGAATATTTTACTTCTGCATTATCCAATGCTACAATTTCAACAACGGCAGCATGCAATTGATTTTCATCACGCATGGGAGCGGTGCAACCTTCGAGATAACTTACATACGCTCCATCTTCCGCAACAATCAATGTACGTTCAAACTGCCCTGTATTTTCTGCGTTGATGCGGAAATAGGTACTCAATTCCATCGGGCTCTTTACACCTTTTGGAATAAAACAAAAACTTCCATCGCTGAACACAGCGCTGTTCAATGCAGAAAAATAATTATCTGTCATTGGTACAACAGAACCTAAATATTTTTTAATGAGTTCAGGATGTTCCTGGATGGCTTCACTCATGCTGCAGAAAATAATTCCGAGTTCCGCCAACTGCGTTTTAAAAGTAGTGGCAATAGAAACCGAATCAATGACTGCATCAACTGCCACACCACTCAAACGTTTTTGTTCATCTAAGGAAATGCCCAGTTTTTCAAAAGTTGCCCGCAGTTCCGGATCAATTTCATCCAAACTGTCGAGCGATATTTTTTGCTTGGGGGCGCTGTAATATTTGATGGATTGATAATTGATCTTTGGATATTTTACATTGGGCCAGGTGGGCTCGGTCATTTTCAACCAATGACGATAGGCTTTGAGTCGCCATTCGAGCATCCATTCTGGTTCGTTCTTTTTAGCGCTGATGAAACGCACAATGTCCTCACTCAATCCGGGAGGGGCTTCATCGGCTTCAATATTGGTTACCCAACCATATTTATACTCACTCAGGGCTGTTTGCTCCAGTGTATTGAGCATCTCACTCATAATTCGTTCTGTTTAATCTGATTTCTAATGATTTTCAATCTATACACAAAAGTACAGATTAATCTATACTAAAAAGTATAGATGATGTTCGAGATGAGGAAAAGTTGGAAATTTGTCCACGAATTACACGAATTGGTGCGAATGAGGTTTGATTGTTCGTTTTGTTTCTTTTGATTTTGGGGCTGTGAACGTTAATACTTTGGTCGGCTTTAGTTCCGGCTTTTCGTTGTACCTACGCTGCGCTTCGGTGCAATCCGGTAGCCTAACGCCTAAATAGCAATTTATTAATACAAAAGCAAATCGAACCTTTATTCAGGTCTAGGAATAATCCAAACCTCAAAAAATTCGTAAAACTTTATTAGCAAAATCTAACGGTTACTTGGCTCAAAATTCATAAAACCGTATTGAAACACATCAGGATTCTGACCATTAGTTTTAATGGTTTTCTGAAGTAGCTCATGCTCTGAAATGATTGAAGCCAAGGTGTCCGGTTCATAATTTTCTTTAACAAAATGTCTAGTTGAAACTTGAAGTATACAATTCCACCTTCGCTTAAAAGTATGAAAATACAAGCCAAACGCAATTTTTTGCATCGTCCTATCAAATCTGCTTCGATCAATTGCATAAGTATTTGTTTGTGTAGAATCATTATACTTTACCCAATTCATCTTTCTTGGATTTTTTGCAATTAATTTTGATAATTTCGGACTTTTTTGAAGAGATCGAACACCTTTTTCTATAAAATGATTAAATGCAACTTGGTTATTCCCTTTTGCCATAGAGATGATATTTCGAATATACTCATCATCTAGTGTCGTATTCTCATTGTGTACCTTACATGACGGCACAGTTAGTAAGTTTTTCCTTTTATCTGAGGGAAAAAAACATTTTGCGGGTATATGTTCAAACGATATCGATTCATTTTCACACATATAACATTTTGTAGCAGTCATAATATCCAACCCTATTTATAAGTGATTTAAAAGCTAGTTATGTTTGCTATTTTTTCTTAAACCCAATCCGCTCCCTTTCATTCCATTTCCGCTCAGCAGCTTTTTCATCCCACAGGTTTTCCATGGCATCATAGATTTGGTTCAACTGCACATCATGTTCTCCGAGCCGTTCTTTTATTTCACGAAGCTGCTCTTTGAGATCATTTTCCTTTAACAATATTTTCCTTATTTCTACGAATGCCCGCATGATAGCAATATTCATTTGAATAGCTGTGTTGCTGTTAAGGACGCCGCTGAGCATGGCAACACCTTGTTCTGTGAAGGCAAAGGGCATATATTTTCTATGCTTCCCTCTGCCACTCTTTAAGGTCACAATTTGTGACCTTAAAGAATCTGAATTTTCAGGGGCCTCAATTTGAAATCGTAGATAATCATATTCTGCCTTCGTAAGTTGGAACATAAAATCGGCAGGGAATCGCTTATTATTCCGCTTTACTGCTTGATTGAAGACTTTTATTTCAACTTCATAAAGAGCGGCGAGATCAAGGTCAAGTATTACCCGTTCGCCTCTTATTTCATAAATGCGGTTTTGTATACTTCTGATGATTTGCATAAGCAGTGAGTTTTGATTATGTAAAATAGAAGGAATTTTATAATTTTTTCACCAAACAGATAAAGGGAGTTTAGCTCATTTCATTATAATAATAAACGTTCATTCCCTCTTTTCCTCCTTTTGCAGCGTTACTCATTGCCTCGGCAACATCAGCTGCCTGTATACCTTTATACTTTGAGGGAATCATGAATGCAAAAAATTGAAACAGTGCTTTGCCGATGCCTTCACCCATCCGCTGTTCTTTACGGATGCCCAATAAAAAAGAGGGACGAAACACATGGAAGCTTTTGAATTTAAATGTGGAAATAACTTCTTCCACTTCTCCTTTTAACCGGGTATAAAAAAAAGAAGAACGGGGATTGGCACCAACAGCCGAAACCAATAAATATTGTTGAAACCCTGCTTCTTTGCCAAACCTAGCTGCATTCACCGGTATATCAAAATCAATTGTGCGATAGAGGGCCTTATTATCTTTTACGTTCGCATTGGTTGTGCCGATACAGGAAAAAATACAATCACCCGTACCAAGTTTTAATTGATAATCTTCATAGTTATTAAAATCAGTTACGCAAACTTCAAGCTTGGGGTGTTGCAGTTCGATGGGCCTTCTTACCAGCACTCTTACATTTATAAAAGCATCATCGTTCAGTAATTGTTCAAGCACATGCGAACCAATTAACCCTGTTGCTCCGAGAACTACGGCCGTTTGTCCGATCATAAATTGTTTATTTTGCAGTTATATGCAAGTTCATCAAAATATTTCATTGAAGCAGTATAACAGCTTCGGCATTGATGTAAAAGCAAAATACTTTTCTGATTTTTCATCTGTTGATGAGTTGCAGGAGCTCCTGAGTGATGACCTGGGATCGGCTAATAACGAAAGGCTGGTATTAGGAGGAGGCAGTAATATTTTATTCACGAGGGATGTTGATGGATTGGTACTAAAAAATGAGATCAGCGGAATTGAAAAAGTAAAAGAAGATGATGGGTTTGTTTACTTACGGGCAGGGGCAGGTGTAAATTGGCACCAGTTTGTTTTGTATTGTGTTGAGCAAAATCTGGGAGGGGTCGAAAATCTGAGTTTGATTCCTGGTAATGTGGGTGCAAGTCCTATGCAAAATATTGGTGCTTATGGAGTGGAGATTAAAGAAGTGTTTGAAGAACTGGAAGCTTTTCATCTCAATGATAAGTTCCTTGTTCATTTTTCTAAGAGTGATTGTGAGTTTGGTTACCGTGAAAGTGTTTTCAAAAGAAAGTTTAAAAATGAGTTTGTGATATTGAATGTTACCTGCAAGCTGCGGAAGCATCCACTGTTCAATACAATTTATGGTGCTGTAAACCAGGAGTTAGAGCAGATGGGGGTTAAAGAATTATCAGTGCAGGCAATTTCACAGGCGGTGATCAATATCCGTTCTTCTAAATTACCCGATCCGAAACTGATTGGTAATGCAGGAAGTTTTTTTAAGAATCCGCAAATATCAAATTCCACATTTCAAAATCTGCAAAAGGAATTTTCTTCCATTGTCGGTTATCCTTTGGAGAATGGCGATGTAAAATTGGCTGCAGGCTGGCTCATTGAACAATGCGGATGGAAAGGATATCGTAAAGGAGATGCAGGATGTCATTCAAAGCAGGCGCTGGTTTTGGTGAACTACGGCACCACCACGGGTAAAGAAGTTTATGATTTGAGTGAAAAAATTTTGGATAGTGTCAAATCAAAATTTGGAGTAGAGTTAGAGAGGGAAGTCAATATCATTTAGTAACCGCAAAGTCGCTAAGTCGCAAAGGAAGAATTAAGAGTTAATAAATCTTAGCGACTTTGTTCCTTTGCGGTAAAGCATCAACTCATCACCCAACTCATCACCAGTTGTTTCATAAAACGATAATGCACCGTTAATGAGGTGGGATCAAATTTTTGAAACTGGCAAATGAGTTTACCTTCTTCATCATTGCCTTCAATATTTTGTATAAGCATGTGTTGGCGAAAATCAACACCACCATCACCAAACCATTTGAACATAGCTTCCTTACTGCTCCATAATAAAGTGGCCAATTGCAAAAGCTGAGAAGGGCTCATCTGTTCATCTAAAAACATTTTTTCTTCATCCGTTAAAAACTTATGACTGATGCGGAAGATTTTATCTGTTGGTTGTTCAATATCTACACCAACCCTTTGCGAAACACTTACAATAGCGGCTGCATACTCACCACAATGCGAAATAGAGAAATGATATTTCTCATCGGGTAAAAAAGGTTTTCTCGTATCTGCAATTAGAATTTCTTCCAAAGGAAAATCTTCATACAATGTAGGCAGCAAATAACGACCAGCCAAGTGTTGCAGGCGTTTATGCGGATGCGATACATCCCTTTTCAGCGGCACTTTCTCCAGAAAAAAATCTTCTGTTTCAGCAATATGCCAAAGTCCTACTTTTGTGGCGCTGTTGATAGTATGTTGATAAACGAGCGGCAAAATCAGATTTAAGATTTTAGATTGCAGATTCAGATTACAGCAGCAAAACTAAAGAGAAGTATATGATTTTATCCGATAAAAGAATCCTGGAAGAAATTGAAAAGGAAACCATTAAGGTTGTACCCTACGATCGTGAATGTTTGGGAAGCAACAGCTATGATGTACACCTTGGAAGTACACTGGCTATTTATAAAGATCATTTGATTGATGCCAAGAAACACAATGAGATTGAGTACATGGAAATTCCTGATGAAGGAATTGTATTGTATCCGCATATATTTTATCTAGGTGTTACATTGGAGTACACCGAAACTCATGCACACGTTCCATTCCTCGAAGGCAAATCATCTACAGGTCGTTTGGGCATTGATATCCACGCCACTGCAGGTAAAGGCGATGTTGGGTTTTGTGGTAACTGGACATTGGAAATTTCTGTTAAACAACCGGTGAAAGTATATAAAGGAATGCCCATCGGTCAGTTAATTTATTTTCCTGTGGATGGTGAAATTGAAGTGAAATATAATCAAAAGAAAAATGCTAAATACAGCGGCCAGCATAATAAGCCGGTAGAGAGTATGATGTGGAAGAATGAGTTTTAGGCCCCTTCCGACTTCCCCCAGTAGGGAAAGCCATCTTATCACAGCCCTGCTAATCTCACTTTACAATGATTATCTGAATTGTTGAAATTTGAAGAATAGAAATTCGTTGCTGAAGTGGTAGAACATAAAGTTTATTAAATAAATCAAGCACTGTTCTTTCCCTTCCGGGATAACCGAGGAACGAAGGTTGAGAGCGTAGCTCAAGAAGGAATTAGAGGCTGTTGTATTTCTTCCTGTACACAATCATCCATCCTGTTACCTCGCCGTAACTTTCAATTCCTTTTCGCTGGCTGTTTCGTTTAAGATAAAAGTCATACATCGTGTCTGTAAAGTCCCGCATATAGCTGCGATGAGTTTTTACAAAATCTGCATAAGTTTTTAAATCTCTTCTTACACCTGCATGCAACTGCTTGCCCATTTCTTTTGCAAGGGACGAATCAACAGCTCTGAGGTTATTCCATGAGTAAAGAAACATATCGAGATAAGCTGAGTACTGCAGTAATGTATCATTTGAATGTGTTGCTGCTAAAAAGCCAACAAGATTTGCTTCACTTTCGCTGGCATAACCTATCTGGTGTGCCATTTCATGACAGGTAACAAATGGCTGCAGAAAATTAGGAATGCCCACATTCACCTGCGCCTCTCCGGTAAATGGATTGTAATAGCCCTGGAAGCCGACATAGTTGCCAATTTTGCCAAACATAGATGGTTTTATGGATGCATTGCTGTAATGGATAAATAAAAACTTTTTTTCTAATTCCCTGTAGCCATCTACTGAAGATTGAAACATTCTATTTCGGGACATGACAGTATCCTTGTGCTGAAGGCAGGATTCTTTGGTTGTGTTTACTCTTAAAAGCAGTAATTGATTCAAATCGATCAATTGTTGTTTTTCAAATTGTCCGTTTTGCAAGCCTAATTGGTATTCAATTCCTTTACGATAGTAATTGAGTCCCCAGAACAGATAGAAATATACATAAACAAATAAGAGGATGAGCCCTGCGGTAAATAAAGGAGATAGTTTCTTTTTCCAGCTATCCGTTTTATGAAATAGCCGAACAATAAACTTCCCGATCTGCCATAATACACTCACAGTTACAATGAAATAAATAATATCGCCTAAACTGAAGGGGATCCAACCAAACAGGAAACGGAGAATAGAGGCTAAAACCGGGAAAAAGCCTGTTGCATATTTCTTTTCAATCCATTCATGATTACCTGCAATAAAAAAAATGAACAGGGCGAGGATGATCAAAGAGATAAGAATCGAAATACGTATGAATTTGCCGTAGGTCATCGGCGTCAAATTTACAGGAGAATGCTGAATGCTGCGTTGCGTAGCTGGCTGCTGATGGTTTTTCTACAGTTCCCGGTAGCCCCACCGAAGTGGATACCCTCCGCCTTGACGGGAGAGTTGTAACGAAGGGCGGGAAATAAGTGCAGAGAAAGAGCAAGTGCCGATGCTCCTAAATAAAACCTCTTTTTCCTTTGGCTGTAAATTCTTTTTCGGCTACCTTTGCAAACTCTTTAAAATAGGGTGTTATGGGAAGCCGCCGGGAATTTGAAATAGCTTTTGTGGGGTTAATACCTGGCACTCATGAATTTCTTTATGAAATTGATGACAGGTTCTTTGAAGAATTCGGACAACAGGACTTTAAAAACTGTAAAGCAAATGTAAAGCTGGAACTGGAAAAAAATATCGGTTTTATGATGCTGAAGTTTGAGGTAGGTGGTACTATTGATGTTAGTTGTGACAGATGTGGGAACGATTTACCTTTAGAACTGTGGGATGAATTTGAAATGCTTGTAAAATTGACCGAGGAGCCGGATAAAATGAATGAAGAAGAGGAGAGTCCGGATGTGTTTTTTATTGCACGTACTGAAAGTCATTTACAGGTTAAGAACTGGATCTATGAATTCATTAATCTGAGCATTCCGATGCAAAAGATGTGTAAAGAAAGCGAAATGGGCGGATCACATTGTAACCAGGAAGTGATTGCAAGACTGGCTCAACTCAATCCACAACCAAGCGAAAACAAATCGATCTGGAAAGATTTAGATAAATTTAGAAACGAATAAAATTTAAAAGACATGCCAAATCCAAAGCGCAGACATTCGCAGCAACGGAGCGCAAAGCGTCGTACACATTATAATGCAGTGAGCGTTACTTTAACCACTGACAGCACAACCGGGGAAACTCATCCACGTCATCGTGCACATGTGAGCGAAGGCAAGTTGTACTACAAAGGAAAATTAGTAGCTGAAAAAGCTCCTGCGAAAGCGTAAGCTTTCATAACTTACCTGCATGGTCATAGGTATTGACATGATGGGTGGCGACTACGCCCCTCAGCAAACGCTGAGTGGCGTAGATTTGTTTTTAGCCGAAGCTATACCCGGTATTGAACTTCTTTTGGTAGGCGATGAAGATGTTTTACGTAAACATTATACCACTCTTCCTTCCAATATTTCTTTTGTGCATGCTTCTGAAGTAATCGATATGCACGAACCTCCAACAAAAGCTTTAAGGGATAAACCCAACTCATCCATTAGTATTGGGTTGCAATTACTGGTAAAAGGAACGATTGATGCTTTGATCAGTGCTGGTAATACCGGGGCTATGATGGTGGGTGTTTTTTATACAATCAAAGCAATAGAAGGTGTATTGCGTCCAACTATTTCAACTGTCATACCCAAAGTTCAGGGAGGATATGGGTTAATACTGGATGTGGGTATGCAGGCCGATTGCAAAGCAGAAAATCTTTTGCAAAATGCAATTCTTGGGAGCATCTATGCGCAGAACATTCTTGAAATAGAAAACCCAACTGTTGCACTCATTAACATTGGTGAAGAAGAAGGAAAAGGAAATCTGCTTGCACAGGCGGCTTTTCAGTTGATGAAAGACAATAAGCTGATCAATTTTATTGGTAACATTGAAGGGCGTGAAATATTAACAGGCAAAGCCGATGTAATGGTATGCGATGGTTTTACTGGTAACGTTATATTGAAATTGGGCGAATCGATCTTTGATATTGCTCTTTCCCGTAACCTGCATGAAGATGATTATTTCAAACGGTTTAATTTTGAAACTTATGGAGGCACACCAATACTTGGTATAAACAAGCCGGTAATTGTGGGCCACGGCATTTCTACCTCACTGGCTTTTAAGAATATGATTCATCTTTCAATCAAAATGATTGAAACCAAGTTGCTGGAAAAGATGAAAGAAAAATTTGTTACGGAAGAATGAGATTACAACAGCCCGTTCGGGTTAGGTATAAAATGCAGGAATTTGTGAAAGTTTTTCTGGTAATGTTTCTTATCCAACTTATAATAAAAAGCGCCCTTCCTTGAATTTATTTTATCCTTATCTTTTTGTTTTAATAATAAGCCGGTAGATAAAATTTTACGACTAAAGTTTCTCTTATCAAATGTAGTTTCATACACATCTTCAAAAAGATTTTGCAGCAATGGTAATGTAAATTTGGGCGGCAACAATTCAAACAACAAAGGATGCAAAGCAGCTTTATAACGAAGCTTCGCTTTTGCCATGGCCACCATTTGTTGATGATCAAAAATCAGCTCCGGCACTTTGTTTAAAGGAAACCACTCCGGTTGGTACTCATCGCTGATTTGTTTTTCATATTGATGAATGTCAATCAAGGCAAAATAAGCAATGGAAAGAGTGCGTTCAATTGGATCCCGGTCAGGTTCAGAAAAAGTATAAAACTGTTCAAGGTACACACCATCAAGGCCGGTAAGTCGTTTCAGGATTCTGATGGCGGCTTTATCTGCACTTTCGTTAGGTTCTATAAATCCACCCATCAAACTCCATTGATTTCTTTTAGGTTCGAAGCCCCTCTTTATCAAAAGAATTTTAAGGTGCTGGCCATCAAAACCGAAAACAATACAGTCAACAGCAACAAGCAGGCGGGTTTGGTTTTGATATTTTGTCATATGTAGAAAGAAGGAACTAAAGATATACAAGTAATCAGGATCCCCAAATTTATAGGGGTAAGCCGTGTTGTAAAAAAATAAATGTAAAAATGACAATTATTAAAAAAACTGTTTTATATTCGATACCAGATTGCTAAATTCTAAAATTAAAGTATATGCGTATTGCCGCCCTCAAAAAAAATGTATTGTTGCTTCTTTGTATCTTTTTTTCTCTGTCAGTCTTTTCTCAAAATCATGCAGTAATTAATGCTGATTTAGGGAAAGCGAAAATCAACAAACATATTTACGGGCACTTTGCCGAACATTTAGGAGCCTGCATTTATGGTGGTTTTTATGTTGGTGATACTAATAAAATTATACCAAACACCAACGGTGTTAGAAACGATATCATTGAAGCTTTAAAGAAATTAAAAGTGCCAAACCTTCGCTGGCCCGGTGGTTGTTTTGCTGATACCTATCATTGGAAAGATGGAGTTGGTCCAAAAAGCAAACGTCCATCGATTGTAAACCGTTGGTGGGGTGGTGTAACAGAAGATAACAGCTTTGGTACCCATGATTTTTTGAATATGTGTGAATTGATTGGTGCCGAACCATACCTCGCCGGCAATGTGGGAAGCGGAACTGTGCAGGAACTATCCGACTGGGAACAATATGTAAATGGCAAAGCCAATACAAGCCCCATGAGTACATTGCGTGTGCAAAACGGAAAACAAGAATCATGGAATGTGAGTATTTGGGGTGTTGGTAATGAAGCATGGGGTTGTGGTGGTAACATGAAGCCGGAATATTATGCAAACATCTACAGGCAATATGCTACTTATATGTCTGACTGGGAAAACAGCGATAGCAAATTCAGAGTAGCTTCAGGTGCTAATGGGGCTGATTATAACTGGACAGAAGTATTAATGCGTGACATTCCGCATGATATGATGGAGGGTGTTGCACTACACCATTATGCCAATATAAAATGGAGTGAAAAAGGATCAGCTACCGATTACAATGAGCAACAATATTTTCTTACCATGAAATCGGCATGGCGGATGGAAGAGTTTGTAACACGCCATAGCACCATCATGGATAAATATGATCCGAATAAACGTGTTGCTTTGGTAGTAGATGAGTGGGGAGGATGGTATGATGTGGAACCGGGTACAAATCCTGGTTTCCTGTTTCAACAAAACACAATGCGGGATGCAATGATTGCAGGCATCACACTCAATGTGTTTAATAACCATTGCGATCGGGTACGCATGGCCAATCTTGCACAAACAGTAAACGTATTGCAGGCGGTTATTCTTACAAACAAAGAGAAAATGCTTCTCACACCTACTTATCATGTAATGGAGATGTTCAATGTTCACCAGGATGCTACCATGCTTCCGGTGCAACTGAAAACAAACGATTATGTTTTTGGAAATGAAAAGCTGCCGGCGGTTTCTGTTTCAGCTTCAAAAGATATGAATGGGGTTGCACATGTATCACTTGTAAATATTGATGCTTCAAAACCACAGACGGTTACGGTTGATGTGCGTGGATTAAACATCAAAACAATTTCAGGCAGAATTCTTACATCAAAAAAATTACAGGACTATAATTCATTTGATCAGCCAACTAAAATTCAACCGGCTGTTTTCAACGATGCAAAGTTAACCGGTAATTTATTACAGGTTCAGTTGCCTCCTTTTTCAGTTGTTGTTCTTACGCTCAAATAAGTTTATTTATGCAGGTTCAACTCAATAAAATATTTATTCAGCGATTTATTTCTGTTATTATAACAGTCATTATTCTTTCAACTGTTTCATTTGCTCAGCAAAAGAAGACGCTTGTCATTAAAGCCAATCAACCAATAGCTGATGTGCAACCTACTATGTGGGGTGTATTTTTTGAAGACATCAATCTTGGAGCTGATGGTGGTATTTATGCAGAGCTGATCAAGAACCGCTCGTTTGAATTTTTAAAACCATTGATGGGCTGGAAAGTCGTGCAGAAGCCATTTGTGGAAGGAGCAGTGACCGTACAAAACAGGCAGGATGCTAATCCTGCCAATCCACGTTTTATTCGTGTGCAGTTAAATGATGCCGGTAAAGAAACCCTCAGTATAACGAATGAAGGCTTTCGTGGCATGGGCATCAGGAAAAATCTACGTTACGATTTTTCAATCATATATCGCACAACTGCAAGTGATCTTAAACTGCATATCGAATTAATCAATGGAAAAAATCAGATCATTGGCAGTACCGTAGTTGCAACTGCATCAACAGGTAATGAATGGAAAAAATTAGCACAAAGTTTTCAATCGATTGATACATCTATGAAAGGTCAATGTCGTTTTTGGTTTGAAGGAACGGGTACAATTGATATGGATATGATTTCCCTGTTTCCTGAAGATACCTGGAAGAAAAGACCCGGCGGCATGCGTGCAGATATGATCCAGTTGTTGGCTGATATGAAGCCGGGCTTTATCCGTTTTCCAGGTGGCTGTATTGTAGAAGGTTTTGATTTGTCGAATCGTTATCAATGGAAAAAAACAATCGGTCCTATTGAAGATCGTCAACTGATCATGAACCGATGGAATATTGAATTTGCACATCGGCCGGCACCAGATTATTTTCAAACATTTGGCTTGGGTTTCTTTGAATACTTTCAATTAGCTGAAGATATTGGGGCAGAAGCTTTGCCCATTCTCAATTGTGGAATGGCTTGTCAGTTTAATTCTGCTGAATTAGTTCCCTTGGATCAACTTGATCCTTATATCCAGGATGCATTAGATCTCATTGAATTTACCAATGGCGATGTTTCAACAACATGGGGAAAGAAGAGGGCAGCAATGGGGCACCCGGCTCCATTCAACTTAAAATTTCTTGGTGTTGGAAATGAAAACTGGGGGCCGCAATACATTGAACGGCTAAAACTTTTTCAAAAGGCCATCAAAGAAAAATATCCAAACATTAAACTGGTAACAAGTTCCGGTACTGCACCGGATGGGGATCGTTTTGATTTGTTGAATACAGAACTGCGGAAGATGAATGCAGATATTATTGATGAACATTATTATCGCAGTCCGGATTGGTTTTTTAAGAATGTAAAACGTTATGATGCTTATCCGAGAACAGGCTCAAAGGTATTTGCAGGTGAATATGCATCGCATGTTGAAAAAACAGATGGAGCATTTCGAAACAATATGCTGGCAGCAATCAGTGAAGCTGCTTTTATGACGGGTCTTGAACGGAATGCAGCAGTTGTAAGCATGGCATCTTATGCACCGCTTTTTTCGCATATTGATGGATGGCAATGGACACCGGATCTGATATGGGTTGATAACCTGCGCTCCTACGGTACACCCAATTACTATGTGCAAAAATTATTTTCACAACACAAAGGTTCAAAGACTGTTCCTATCAGCATTAATAATGATGTAGTTGCAGGGCAGGATAGCTTGTACGCATCAGCAGTGATTGATGTAACAACAAATGAACTGGTGATCAAGATCGTCAATGCATCCAACAAAGAACAAACAAATGTATTGTTAATTGAAGGAGTGAAGAAATTGGCAGCAGCAGGAAAGTTAATTGTGCTGCACAATAATAACCCGGCAGTTGTCAATTCATTCGACCAACCATTACAGGTTTCACCTAAAGCGTCATCGCTTACAATTAAAAGTAAAAAGTTCGAATACACATCAGCACCTTATTCTTTATCAGTGCTAAGAATAAAAATTATGTAACTTTCTACGGAGTGAATAACCCAGTGATTTTATAGAAATAAAAAACGATCAAATGAATCATTTCAAAAATTTATTGCTGATGACAACAATTACAACCGCTGCACTCACCTCTTGTGATAACGCTGAAAAGAAAAGCGAAGAACCAACATCTGAAAAAGTAACAAAGGTTGCCTGGGGCGAAGCAGATGGTAAGCAAGTTGATTTATACACACTAACAAATGCGAATGGCGTACAGGTAAAGATTACAACTTATGGTGGTATTGTTACATCATGGGTTACACCTGATAAAAGTGGCACTAAGAGTAATATAGTATTAGGGTTTGATAGTTTGGGTGGGTACCTTGCAAAGCCTCCGTATTTCGGTGCTATCATTGGTCGTTACGGCAATCGCATTGCAAAAGGAATGTTTAAAATTGATACAGCTACTTATAAACTTGCAACCAATAATGGTGAAAATCATTTACACGGTGGTAACAAAGGATATGATAAAGTAGTATGGGATGCAAAACCAGCCGACAGCACTGCATCATTAACACTTACTTATTTGAGTAAGGATGGAGAAGAAGGCTATCCGGGTAATCTCAACATTACCGTTGTATATACACTTACTGATGATAACGAATTGTTGATCGAATACACGGCTGATACAGATAAGCCAACAGTCGTAAACTTAACCAATCATAGCTATTTTAATTTAACAGGTGATGTAAGCAATACCATTCTTGATCATCAGTTACAGGTGAATGCGGACAAATACACTCCGGTTGATGCAGGTTTAATTCCAACCGGAGAATTGAAAGATGTAAAAGGAACGCCGTTCGACTTTTTGCAACCACATAAAATTGGTGAACGTATTGCTGTTGTTGATGGCGGTTACGATCACAATTTTGTTTTAACTCGCAAGAGCAGCGATCTTGAACTCGTAGCTACATTATCTGATTCTGTAAGTGGTCGCAAACTGGAAGTATTTACAACTGAACCAGGTTTGCAATTCTATTCAGGCAACTTTTTAGATGGAACAATCAAAACAAGTGATGGCAAAACGATCAACCACCGCACCGGTCTTTGTTTGGAAACACAGCATTTCCCAGATTCACCAAACAAACCTGAGTTTCCTTCTACCTTATTAAAGCCAGGAGAAAAATATCATTCAGTAACCAAGTATAAAGTTTCCGTTAATTGATTTTATAAAGTGATTTTATGAGTAACGAAGCATATGTGATTGGGGTTGATTACGGTTCTGATTCAGTACGGACAATTATTGTGAACACCACCAATGGTGAAGAACTGGCTTCGGCTGTGTTTTATTATCCACGCTGGAAAAAATTGTTGTACTGCAACATGAATGAAAACCAGTTCCGTCAGCATCCGTTGGATTATGTAGAAGGACTGGAAGCAACCATAAAAGAATGTGTGGCGAAGGTTGGAATTAAAGTGGCTTCAAACGTAATAGCACTTTCTGTTGATACAACAGGTTCAACACCTGTTGCAGTTGATAAAACAGGAGCACCTTTGGCATTAACTTCCGGCTTTGAAGAAAATCCCAACGCCATGTTTGTGTTGTGGAAAGATCATACCGGTGTTGGCGAAGCAGCAGAGATCAATGCACATGCAGAAAAGTTTGATATAAATTATTTACAGTTTGTTGGCGGCATATATTCTTCTGAATGGTTTTGGGCAAAACTCCTGCGTGTATTACGTACCGATGAAAAAGTTAGGAAGAATATTTATTCATTTGTAGAACATTGCGATTGGATTCCTTTTTTATTATCCGGTGGAACAGATGTACATCAAATGAAACGTGGGGTATGTTCTGCAGGTCATAAAATATTATGGGCAAAAGAATGGGGCGGACTTCCTCCTAATGAATTCTTTGCCACATTAGATCCATTGCTCGATGGATTCACCGATCGATTATTTAAAAATACCTATGCTGCTGATCAATCAGCAGGCACTATCACAAAAGAATGGGCAGCCCGTTTGGGTTTGCCTGAAACAACATTGATTGGTGCAGGTGCTTATGATGCACACATGGGTGCAGTAGGTGGACAGATCGAACCATATTATTTAAGTAAGGTAATGGGCACATCTACCTGTGATATGATGGTGGCGTCAGTAAAAGATGTAGAAGGAAAATTGATCAAAGGTATTTGCGGACAAGTGCCCGGCTCTATTATTCCCGGTATGATTGGATTAGAAGCTGGTCAATCTGCATTTGGTGATGCATACGCATGGTATAAACGTTTACTCACATGGCCTTTGCAGGAAATATTATCAAAGTCAACAGCGGTTGACGATGCAACAAAAGCAAAACTCATCAGCGAAACTGAAGATGCAATTATTCCTTTGTTAAGCAAACACGCTGAACAATTAAAAGTAAATGCATACAGTGAGTTGGCTGTTGATTGGTTTAACGGAAGAAGAACACCCGACGCTAATCAATTACTCACAGCATCCATCACAGGTCTTGATTTGGGAAGTGATGCCGTTCGTTTGTTCCGTGCTGTGGTGGAAGCAACCTGCTTTGGGGCAAAAGCAATTGTTGAACGATTTGTAGAACAAGGCATTCCGGTGAAAGGTTTGATTGGGTTGGGTGGTGTAGCAAAAAAGTCACCCTTCATTATGCAGATGATGGCCGATGTAATGAACATGCCGATCAAGATTCATAAATCAGAACAAACCTGTGCATTGGGTGCAGCCATGTTTGCTGCAACTGTTGCTGGCGTATACAGTAAAGTAGAAGATGCGATGCAGGCGATGGGTCAAGGATTTGATGCAGAGTATCATCCCAATCCTGATCGTGTAGCGGTTTACCAGCACCGTTATGAGAAGTATAAAGAAGTGGGTGCGTTCATGGAAGGGCAAACAAAAGTAAAACTAGCTGTTGAATCTTTCGTCTGACGCCCTCGTCTGACGAAAATGAAAAAAGAATTTTAACCTCAAGAATAAAAATAAAATGAGTTTATATAAACGAATACAGGAAGAAGCATATGAAGCAAATATGCAGTTGCCAAAACTGGAACTCGTTTTGTTTACTTTTGGAAATGTCAGTGCTGTTGACAGAAGTTTAGCTGTATTCGCCATTAAACCAAGCGGTATTCCTTACGAAGATTTATCACCCGATAAAATGGTGATCGTTGATTTTGATGCCAACATAGTTGAAGGTTCTTATCGTCCTTCATCCGATACAAAAACACATGCGGTTTTGTACAAGCATTGGGAAAAGATCGGCGGTATTGTGCATACACATTCAACCTATGCAACAGCATGGGCACAATCGCAAAGGGATATTCCCATCTTCGGAACTACACATGCAGATTACAACACCGTGGATATTCCATGTGCTGCGCCCATGAGCGATGACATGATCAAAGGCAATTATGAATATGAAACCGGTTTTCAGATACTCAATTGTTTTAAAGAACGTGGATTGAGTTATGAAGAAGTAGAAATGATCTTAGTGGGTAATCATGCACCATTTACCTGGGGTAAGAATGCCGCCAAAGCTGTTCACAACAGTGCGGTGCTGGAATTTATAGCGCAAACCTCCTTACTCACAGAGCAGATCAATCCATCAGCTCCACGATTGAAAGATTCCATCCGTCAAAAACATTACGAACGCAAACACGGGCCCGATAGTTATTACGGGCAGTCATAATGTTATTAATACCAATCAATATCATAAACACATAACAGTAAAATAAATGAAAGCGCTAAAAAACTTAGAGGTTTGGTTTGTAACCGGCAGCCAGGATCTGTATGGTGAAGAAACATTAAAGCAGGTTGCTATCCATTCGCAGGAGATTGCAGCATCATTGAATAACTCAGCAGTGATTCCGGTAACAGTTGTATTTAAACCTACCGTAAAATCTCCTGAAGAAATTTATGCCATCTGTGCCGAAGCAAATGCTGCAACAAATTGTATTGGCATCATAACATGGATGCATACATTTTCTCCCGCCAAAATGTGGATTAGGGGATTAAGTATTCTCCATAAACCCTTACTGCATCTGCATACACAATTTAACCGTGATATTCCGTGGAGCGAGATCGATATGGATTTTATGAATCTTAACCAGAGTGCTCATGGCGACCGTGAATTTGGACATATCATGAGCCGGTTGCGTTTGAAAAGAAAAGTAGTGGTTGGCCATTGGCAAGACCCGAATGTGTTGGAGCGCATTAATGCATGGGCAAGAGCAGCTGCTGGATGGAACGACTGGCAGGGTGCAAGATTTGTTCGCTTTGGCGACAACATGCGTTATGTGGCAGTAACTGATGGTGATAAAGTAGAAGCCGAAAGAGTGTTTGGTTACAGTGTCAACACACATGGTATTGGTGATCTCGTAAAAGTAATCAATGAAGTAAGTGATGCAGATGTTGAAAAATTAATTGCTGAGTATTATGAGCAGTACAATGTAGCAGCAAGTCTTAAGAAGGGTGCTGCACAGCATCAGTCGCTGATTGATGCAGCTAAAATTGAAATGGGTTTAAAATATTTTCTTGAAGCAGGGAACTATAAAGGTTACACAGATACATTTGAAGACCTGCATGGAATGAAGCAGCTTCCTGGTATTGGTTCGCAACGTATGATGAGCTATGGTTATGGTTTTGGTGGCGAAGGTGACTGGAAAACTTCTGCATTGGTACGTGCTATGAAAGTAATGGGTGCCGGATTAAAAGGGGGTAACAGTTTCATGGAAGATTATACGTATCACTTTGATCCAAAAAATCCATTAGTACTTGGCTCGCACATGCTGGAGATTTGTGAAAGCATTGCTGATGGTAAAGCGAATTGTGAAATTCATCCATTGGGTATTGGTGGAAAAGAAGATCCAGTACGTTTGGTGTTTAATGTTGCAGCAGGCCCTGCATTGAATGCATCTGTTGTTGATATGGGTAACCGTTTCCGTTTATTGGTAAATGAAGTGGAAGCAGTTGCACCAATTGCTGATTTGCCAAAACTTCCTGTAGCAAGAGTGTTGTGGAAACCATATCCGAATATGAATGATGGTTGTGCAGCTTGGATCCTGGCAGGTGGTGCACATCATACATGCTATAGTCAAAACCTTACATCAGAGCATATGGAAGATTTTGCTGAGATGGCAGGAATTGAATATGTTCGCATTGGTCAAAAGACAGATCTATATCAATTTAGAAATGAACTTCGCTGGAGCGAAGTATATTACAGATAATTCATAATAATTGCACTATTACCAAACTATATAAAAATTCTGCATGAATCAAAACCTCGCTCTTGCCGACTACCTGGTTTTTATTATTTATTTTATTATCGTAGCCGGTTATGGTTACAGCATTTACCGTAAACGTAAAAAGAATGAACATGATGCCAAAGCCTATTTCCTTGCAGAAGGAACGCTTACATGGTGGGCCATCGGGGCTTCATTGATCGCTTCTAATATTTCTGCAGAGCAATTTATTGGCATGAGTGGTGAAGGATTCTTTTTAGGTGTTGCTGTTGCTGCGTACGAATGGATCGCTGCTGTTGCTTTGGTGATTATCGCAGTTTGGTTTATTCCGGTTTACCTGAAAAATAAAATTTACACCATGCCTCAGTTTTTGAAAACGAGGTATAATGAATCAACGGCGTTGATCATGGCGGTGTTTTGGTTATTCCTGTATGTGTTTGTCAATCTTACTTCTATTCTTTATCTCGGTGCAGTAGCCATTAATGGCATTGCCGGTGGTGGTTATCTGCATATTATTATGATGGGCCTTGCATTGTTTGCATTACTGATCTCATTAGGTGGAATGAAAGTGGTAGCTTATACTGATGTAATCCAGGTTGCAGTGTTGATCATTGGGGGGTTGGTGACAACTTATATTGCTTTAACAACTGTTGGTGAATATTTTGGGGTTGGTCAAAATGCAATTGCAGGGTTTAAAGTATTGCTTAGGGAAGCACCGGAACATTTTAAAATGATCATTCCAAAGCCAACTGCAGAGTCCACTCAAAATGAAATCAATAAGTATATTACATTTCCCGGAATGCTTTCTTACCTCGCAGGTATCTGGATCATTAACCTGAACTATTGGGGATGTAACCAATATATTACACAACGGGCATTAGGTGCCGATCTCCAAACCGCACGAACAGGTATTTTGTTTGCAGCATTTTTAAAGTTGCTGATGCCACTGATTGTAATGTTGCCCGGTATTGCTGCATTTGTTTTGTATAAAGATGGACATTTACCTCAGTTGGTTGGCGGTAAAGACGGCGCTTATTCTGCTATCCTTACTTTCTTGCCTACAGGGTTGAAAGGTTTATCAGTTGCAGCGTTAACAGCAGCTATTGTTGCATCACTGGCAGGAAAAGTAAACAGCATCTCTACCATTTATACGTTAGATATTCATAAAAAATATTTCAGTAAAACGGCTGATGAAAAAACGCAGGTTTATACAGGACGAATTGCTGTAGTGGTGGCCATGATTCTTGCTGTGCTGTTTACATGGAACGATGTGTTGGGCATTGGTGGAGTAGGTGGTTTTACCTATATCCAAAAATATACCGGGTTTATCAGTCCGGGTGTATTTGCCATGTTCATTCTTGGTATGTTCTGGAAAAGAACTACAGGTGCAGCGGCTATAGCAGGGTTGATCACAGGGTTTTTATTATCCGTGCTATTTAATGAATTTGCACCGGGCCTTTTTGGTAATGATACGTTCTTTTACACAGCTTATCCAAATGGAAAAGGTGGATTTGAAATACCATTCCATATCTGTATGGGGTTGGCATTTATGTTTACAATGATTGTAATGGTGTTGATCAGTCTTGGTGGACCAAAGGTGAATCCGAAAGCATTTGAATTAGATAAGTCAATGTTTAAGCTAAAACCTCAAACAACTATTTTGATTGTGATTATTTTAGCAATCATTACAGCATTGTATGTTAAGTTCTGGTAATAGTAATCAACTGATTGGGTTGGTAAATAGTTGAACAGATTTATACAAACGATCGCCCATGTAAGAATCTTTTATTGATTTGCATGGGCGATGGTTTTTTAATGAAATTAGAAATTAACAACAAATAGAATGAATCAGAAAAAAGCATTTTTGTTTGATTTGAATGGAACAATGATTGATGATATGCAGTACCATATCAAAGCATGGCATCGCATCTTAAATGAACTTGGTGCAAATATTTCCCTTGAAAAAATGAAAGAAGAATGCTATGGTAAAAACGATGAACTGCTGGAACGGATGTTCCCCGGCAGATTTACAGAAGCGGAAAAGCAACACATGAGCCTGGAAAAAGAAAAACAATACCAGTTACAATACAAACCTCATCTTGCATTATTACCCGGTTTACATCAATTTTTGAAAGAGGCAAAAACACTTGAAGTGAAAATGGCCATTGGTTCTGCAGCTATCATGTTCAATATTGACTTTGTTTTGGATACTCTTGATCTGCGTTCATATTTTAATGCAATTGTTAGTGCTGATGAAGTAATGGTCAGCAAACCTGATCCTGAAACTTATTTAAGCTGTGCTGAACTGTTAGCTGTTGCTGCTGCTGATTGTATTGTGTTTGAAGATTCACCAAAAGGAGTGGAATCTGCTTTAAGAGCGGGTATGAAGGCAGTGGTCATTACCACATTGCATGAACCAAATGAGTTCAAACAGTTTCCAAATGTATTAATGCGTATTGAAGACTATGCACAAATAAAAGTAGCAGATGTAGTTACCGGTAAACAGCACTGGTAAATAGTTGCAGCATATTTTATTTCATGCGTACAGGAATATTGTTAAAGTAAAAGCCCCGGCTTGCTACTGGGATATAGATTTCTTCCTGGTTCTTCCTGATTAATAAATTAGCGTATATACTTCCCTGGCTGAGTGTAAATTTCACCCGGTTTGTTTTTTGTTTTAAAATAAAAGTGCCGCTTACCCTCACAAAATTTTCATATACATCATTCGACCATTTAAATGGTAGCTCATTGTAAGCAACTTGTTTGTTATTACTTAATTGTTCAATTTCAAGCAAGGGTAATGCATCTTTTTCCGGTTCAATCTTTATCCATAAACTTACATGAACAGTATCATTATCTGCATAACCTGCAAATACCGTGTCAAGCAAGAGTGGTTTTTTCGTTTTGCTTTGATCAATGAATGTGGCAGAGGATAAAGTTGCTGTTGTGTCAACAAATTTCAACACAGCATTTGAGGTCGATAAATTACTCCAATAATGTTGAAACTTGTACAGGTAGCTTTCTTTGTTTTGAAAAGCGGTGATCACCCCCTGGTCATTGATTGTAAATGCAGATAGCGGAAGTTTGTACATCGCAATTTCGCCATCTGTAATGAGCAGTTGTGCTTTGCTGATGAGCTGTAATTCTGTTGCTGAAAAATCATCGCCTGATGTAATGAGTAAAAGTGGTTTATCAGGTTTGAGTGATGTAAGCATTTTCTTTTCAATCAATGAGTCAGCTAAGAGCTGAACAGTGGCAATGCTTTGAGACAAAGAAGTTCTTGACAGCATTACATTCAGCAGGGGTATTCCAGTTTGATGAGCGGCTTTCATAGAATAGAAAGGCGATGGCCAGTAATCAATCGAAAACTTTTCTGACCCGATATGATAAAAAGGCAAGCAAAGGATCGACTGGAAATCGCCGGGATAATGATTTGCTTTTGCCAGAAGTTGTGCATAATTCCTGCCATTGAAACGGAGATAGTTTCTTTGTGCTGCATCATCAAGTCTTTGCAAACCTTTCATCCTGTAAAAATCTTCTGCACTCCAAACCCCTGCAATCACAAGTACAGCAATCAATAAAAAAAGCTTAAACGATTTGTTTTTAGCATTTTCATACATGCGACTGAAGTAAATGGCCGTAAAAATAGCTGCGATATAATAGAAGGGCCATGCAAAACGGCCAAGCCCTCTGAACTGACGAAGAAAACTGATTCTGTCAACAAGAAATTCCATCTTCCATATAAAAGGAATGCCCATTGCAAACAGTAACAACAAGATACTGCTTGCAAAAAGCAGCATTTCTTTTTTGGTGAAAGGATAAAAGACAGTTGCATTTTTTTTCAGCAAAAGATGATACAGGATGCTGCAGATAAAAATGATCAAAAATAAGATCACTGCAATTCCAACATAAGCAAAACCTTCTGCTGTTACAGGATAACCGCCGATAGGTTTCCCAAAAAGATCAGTAGAGTGTGGGAGAAAAACAGTTTTCCAATCTGCCAGGGCTGTAAAAAATCCCCAAGGTTTTGCCGGTCTGTCTTTCACATGATCTGTTAGCCTGATAAAGATTTGTAATAACAACATACTGGAAATGGGTATCACCCATTTGATCAATAATGCTTTGCTATTTTCTTTTTTAAATCCTGAAACTGTTGACAGAAGCGCATATGCAAACAGAAACATGCAAACAATTACAGCAAGATAGAAATGCAGTAAACCCATCCATGCAATGGTAAAAACAGATAATAATATCCGCACAAATGATTTTTTCTCTTCAGCTTTTAAATAGAGGTAACAACCAAGTGGAAAGAAAAAGATGTAACTCAATCCAAAATGTGCTTCAATCCTGAAGAGCTGTGGTGAAAGAAAACAAATCAATAAAGCAGCAACAACGGCAAATAATGTTTTTACTTTAAACTGTTTCAATAAAAAATAAAGGGAAACTGCACCTGCAATGATGCCTGCTAAAACAGCATAGTTGATCAAGGCAACTCCTTTTGTTTTTAATGCAGGGAAGAGTTGGCTTAACCATTGAATAGGAACAACAAGTCCTGTTTGTGCATCAGCAAAGCTTGTGTGTTCACCAAAAGGATAATTCATTCCGTTGAAATGCACACCGCTGTCATTCTGCAAATAATAAAGTACCGTAAAATAATTTTTGATGCCATCGCCACCAAAAGTGAACATGGCCGTATTGCCATGCAAGATCAATTCAGGAAAACAAACTACTATAATTCCAGATGAGATCAATAGAGTAAGCCAAAGTCCTTTATCAAAAAAAGATTTCATCCGGTTGTTTACAATTTAATTCTGAAAAAAAGAATCCTGAAAAAGTTTCCGGTTTCCTGTAACAATATATGCAATGGCATGCTTCTTAATACAATACCACTTCTCAGAAACACCGGTACTGATTTAAAGCTGATAGCCTTGCTGTTACTGGCTTTTACCATGAATTCAAGATCGTAAAGATACCGGTTGATTTTTGTTTGCAGGAACAGTTGCTTTCCTGCTTCATTAAAACCTTTTAAGCCACATTGTGTATCATCAGTCATTAATTGCAGCCTTTTACGGATAAAATAGCGAAGCAGTAAGGAAAGATTTTTTCTGAAACCATGAATGCGGTAATAATAATCTCTGTTTCTGTTTCCTGCAGCAATATCAGAGTTACCGGTTTGCAGTTCTTTGTAAACAGCAAGGATACTTTCAGTCGTGTAGGGGAAATCAACATCCGTAACAATATAAACAAGAGCAGATGTTGCTGCCACTCCCTTTCTTAAAGCGAATCCTTTGCCGCTGTTTTTTTCATACTCAACAACTAATGCAGTTGTATGAGTTTGGTTAATTGCATTGATTTCTTCTTTAAAATGAGTATTGACCGATCCGTCATTCACAATCACTAATTGTATATTGCTTTCACCTGTAAGTTTCAGAAATTCATTTACCTGTTCCAGCAAATGTTTTGCCCATCCTTTTGAAGGATTATAAACAGGAATAATGATTGCTAATTGTGGGAGAATCATAAACAGGACTTGAATTTATTTTTCAAATTCAATGGAGAAATCATCGATCCATAGATTCTGTTGCCGGCTGTTCCACACATAAGCTTTTACAATTGCTTCTCTTTTTTGTATGCCTGAAAGATCAATTTCGGCTGAAAAAAAATGCCAGCCAGCTTTCTTCTGCAATGCCGGAGAAAGGTCTTTCTGCACAAATTTCAAATGCTCATTACTGCCCGGAACAAATACATCCAACACAAGGTAAACAGGGGCGTTGATCTCTGTTGCATTTGCCCAAACTCCTGCTTTCATTTTCTTAACCGGTGCAGAATGAATTTGTGCAAGCGAAAGTGTAAAACCATGACTATATTCTTTATCAGCAGCAATACGCTCACTGTAATGTCCACTATGAGCAATTCCTTTTTCCAGCGCCAGATCCATCCAGCCATAAGAATGTTCATAATCAAACTTAAATTGAATTGTAGTGGAAGGCTTTTTGCCACAGGAAAAGAGCATTCCCCAACAACAAATAAAAAAAATCTGTTTACCTGATTGCATTGGTTAAAAATAAGGAGATTGATGCAAGATGCCAGAAGAGTAAGCAGAATCAGGAAAAAATACAAAAACTGCCGAAAGGAAGCTTTGTGATCCCGCTGGGATGGGCATAGCCTTTTGGAACTTTATCTTTAATTATTTAGCCTTTCTGCAACAGGCTGTTTTCAAAACTCTATAAGAACTCCTCTTCATTTCAGCAACTATCTTTACTCTGCCGGATAGCATTTTTATAGAGTAAATTATAGAGTAAAATGTCACTGTTTGCGTACGAAATGTATCAAAAAGCAAGTTTTGTAGTATAGTATTTACAAAACACTAAGTGTTTATCCTACACTCGAATTACTTAGTAGTTTCGATATTTAGCAGTTATTTCTTTTTGGAAACTAATATGTACTAAAGATCTTGAGACTTCGCTAGCTCTGTGCATATAAAATTAAAAAATCCATTCTATGAAAATCCAACAAAAAAAGTATTCCATTTCAAATGGATGGGAAACTTTTAATACTAATCCTTTTGATGCAGGTTCCTGCAACCTGGTGCTTGCTTTTGGCAGCACATCTCATTTAGAAAATCCCGCCGTTTATGAACAGATCAGGGAGAATTACCCCAATGCAGATATTGTTATGAATTCCACTGCTGGTGAAATTTATGATATACAGGTCAATGATGATACTATTTCGCTTACTGCAGTTTGTTTCGAAAGAACAGGAATAAAAACCGGTGCAGTTCAGATAGCTGATCTGCAGAATAGCCGTGAAGCGGGTAAATCCTTGGCTGCTGCATTGGCAACAGAAAATCTGAAGAATGTACTGGTTATTTCTGACGGCCAGAAAGTAAATGGATCAGAGCTTGTTCAGGGATTAAAGGAATGTTTACCTCAGGGTATCATCATCACAGGGGGACTGGCTGGTGATGGAGCCAGGTTTAATAAAACACTGGTTGGCTTAAATGAACCACCAATGGAAGGCAGAATCATCGTTATTGGATTTTATGGAGATCATTTGTCGGTAAATTTTGGCAGCGTTGGTGGTTGGGATTCATTTGGACCCGAGAGGCTGATTACAAAAGCACATGAAAATATTTTGTATGAACTTGATAGTAAACCGGCTTTGGATATCTATAAAATGTATCTCGGCGAATATGCATCTGAACTTCCGGGTTCAGGATTATTATTTCCGCTGAGCATTCGCAAAACTGATTCCGACGAATCGGTTGTAAGAACAATACTAGGTATAAATGAAGAAGAAAAAAGTTTAACTTTTGCAGGCAATATGCCGGAAGGCGCATACGCAAGGTTAATGAAGGCTAATTTTGACAGGTTGATTGAAGGAGCTTCTAATGCAGCACAGAACAGTGTATACGGAACTACTGATAAACCGGCATTGGCCATTTTGATCAGTTGTGTAGGAAGAAAACTTGTATTGGATCAGCGGATAGAAGAAGAGGTGGAGGTAATAAGAGCTATATATGGAACTAATACCGCCATCACAGGCTTTTATTCTTACGGTGAAATTTCCCCTAACACAGGTTTTATGAATTGTGAGTTGCATAACCAGACAATGACCATTACTACATTCTCAGAACGATGAATAAGTTATTAGCTAGGCAAATACAGAAACATTCATGTGAAACGGAGGATATTCCTGACAGCTTCAGGAAGCTTTTAGAGGTAATCAGTGAGTCTTATGACCACTATGAAAAGGATCGTAAACTGATTGAACGTTCTATTGAATTAAGTTCAAACGAAATGATAGAACTGAATACTGAGCTCAGGAAAGAAAAAGAGGAATTGAAAAAAGCACATAAAGAGTTGAAAACACTCTTTGAAAATATAGATGAGGTTTTGTTTTCGGTGGATATGGTTTCCTATAAACTGTTACAAATGTCGCCAGGTTGCGAAAAAGTATATGGTTATAAATCAGAGGAATTTTTCGATGACAGGACACTATTGAGAAAAGTTATTCATCCTGATGACAGTTACCAGATTGAACAGCAGCTTAATGACCTCAGGGAAGGCCGGTCTGTATTTAATCAATATCGTATTATACATAAAGACAAAAGTATCAGATGGGTTGAAAATAAAGTTATGCCTACCGTTGATAAAAATGGTTGTATGGTACGAATAGACGGTGTAACCAACGATATTACCAGCCGCAAAATGGCAGAGATTGAATTGGAAAAATCATTTTCAATAATTGAAGCAACTTTAGAATCAACTGCCGATGGCATATTAGTGGTAGATAACAACGGCAAAATAACGAGGTTTAATAATAAATTCCTGGAATTATGGCAAATGCCCAGGGAAATTCTGGATTCAGGGGAAGACAAAAAATCTATTGAATTTGTACTCAACCAACTGATAGACCCGGATGCATTTGTTGCAAGGGTACAACAACTTTACAATAGCGAGGAGGAAGTGGATTTTGACCTGGTTCATTTTAAAGACGGGCGGGTTTTTGAGCGTTATTCACAACCACAATTGATCAATAAAAAATATGTGGGACGTGTCTGGAGTTTTCGTGATGTGACTGAACGTAAGAAGGCAGAGGAAAGCATCCACCAATCCAATGAACGTTTTGAAAAAGTTACTGAAGCTACTAATGATGCTATTTGGGACTGGGATATTATAAATGATAACCTTTATCGTGGTAATGGTTATAACATACTGTTTGGCTACGAAGTAACTAAAAATATACAGGCTGCTCATTTCTGGCAGGATAAATTCCATTCAGAAGACGTACCCCTGTTAAAAGAAAGTTTACAAAAAATAATTAAAGACCCCAATGCAACACATTGGCAACAGGAGTACAGGATCATCAAAAATACGGGTGAAATTGCAACAGTTATAGACAGGGGTATCATTATTCGTAACCTTACCGGTAAAGCAATTCGTATGGTAGGTGCTATGACGGATATTACTTACCGTAAGGAATATGAAGATTCTCTTAAACGTCTCAATAGATCATTAGAGCAACATACTCAGGAACTGGCTATTTCCAATAAAGAACTGGAGCAATTTGCTTATGTAGCTTCGCATGACCTGCAGGAACCTTTGCGGATGGTGAGCAGTTTTCTTACACTATTAGAAAAAAAGTATGGGGCAGTACTTGATGATAAAGGTAAAAAGTATATTGACTTTGCAGTAGACGGGGCAAAGCGGATGCGGCAGATTATTTTAGACCTGCTTGACTATTCCAGGGCAGGCCATAAAATGGATGATATGGAGAATATTGACTTGAGTGAAGTGATAGAGGAGATAGAGATTTTATTCAGGAAGGAAATGGAAGACAGGAAGGCAGCAATTACTTTTAATGAATTACCAGTGTTGTTTGGTTACAATGCTCCCTTACGTCAGGTTTTTAGAAACCTGATTGGGAATGCTTTGAAATACAGCAGAGACGATACTCCTGCCCGAATCATAATTACCGCTAATGAATTAGCCCAGCATTGGCAATTTTTAATAGCCGATAACGGTATTGGTATTGCTAAAGAATATTTCGACAGGATATTTGTTATTTTTCAACGACTTCATAATAAAGATGAATATTCGGGAACCGGTATGGGCCTTGCTATAACCAAAAAAGTTATCGAAAATATGGGCGGCAAAATCTGGCTTACATCAGAAGTAGGGAAAGGGAGCACATTTTATTTTACCATACAAAAAAACCCAGCTTAAAATAAATTCTATGGAACCCATTCATATATTATTAGTTGAAGATAACGAAGGCGATATACTGCTTACCCAGGAGGCGCTTGCAGATGCTAAGATAATAACGCAGCTAAGTGTGATTAAAGACGGGCAGGCAGCCATTGATTTTCTTACACGTAAACATACATCCAGTAATATTGAATTGCCCGACCTTATACTGCTCGATGTTAATCTGCCAAAAAAAAATGGCCATGAAGTACTCCGGTTCATAAAGGAAGATGAAAACTTAAAACATATCCCGGTTATGATGTTAACCACCTCGTCTTTTAAAAAAGATATTAACCTGGCCTATGAAAATTATGTAAACTGTTATATTACCAAACCCATTGAAATAAAAGATTTTGTAAACGTAGTAACTACAATCGAAAATTTCTGGGTATCAATAGTAAGGTTGCCAATAAAGTAAGAAACAGCAAATGAAAAGAGATGAATGGCCATATATTCTGGTAATTGAGGATAACCCCGGCGATTTTACTATTGTTGATGATTTTCTAAGGGAACAGATTTTGAACCCGTTGTATTGGATTGGCTAATATGAAAAGAAGAACTGAATTATTTTCTGGAAATTTCATGATTGATTCATCGCCGGGTAATGGGTGCACTGTTTTAATTGATATTCCTTTACATGAATTAAATAAGTTGAATAGTGTTTTAAGTTCTATTATCTGATTTAAATAAAGTATTCAATTATATTTCATATGCAGTAATAATAAAAAGACAAGGTCGCTGAAAATCAGCGACCTTGTCTTTACTATGTGATCCCGCTGGGACTCGAACCCAGGACCCCAACATTAAAAGTGTCGTGCTCTACCAACTGAGCTACGGAATCATCAAAAACATGACTGTTTTTTAGGAGTGCAAAAATAGGGTAATTACAATTTGCACCCAACTTTTAAAAAAAATACTTCATACATTCATTTCTGGAAACAATTCTAAATGCTTTAGGCTGGCGTACTTTTGTAAAACAAACATATGAGAATGGATTTCAACAATAAGGTAGTCGTCATCACCGGAGGTAGTGAGGGTATTGGCAGGGCATTAGTAAAAAGTATGTTGAACAGGGGAGCCAAAGTGGCAACATGCGGCCGCAATCATGATAAGCTCTATCAATTGCAAACTAATTACCTAGGAGTACCATTACATGTTGTTGTAGCGGATGTAAGTAACGAAAACGATTGTAAAAAATTTATTGCATCTACCATTGATACATTTGGTGGTATTGATATTTTGATAAATAATGCAGGTCTCTCCATGCGTGCATTAATTGAGGATGCAGATATAAATGCGTTTAAACGATTGATGGATGTGAATTTCTGGGGAACGGTCTATTGTACCAAGTTTGCATTACCATCCATTATAGAAAGAAAAGGAACTATTGTTGGTATTTCATCGATTGTTGGTAACAGGGGCATCCCTGGCCGCAGTGCCTATTCAGCATCAAAGTTTGCCATGCAGGGTTGGCTGGAAGCGTTGAGGGTGGAAATGTTTCAGCATAATGTAAATGTATTATGGGTATCTCCCGGTTTTATTGCAACCAATATCAGAACTTCAGCATTGAATGCTGAAGGCAAATCAATTGGAGAAACACCCATGGATGAATCCAAACTGATGAGTGCTGAAGCTTGTGCAGAACATATTATACATGCAATAGAAAACAAAAAAAGGACTGTAGTACTTACTTTTACTGGAAAAGCAACCGTATTCATGAGTAAATTTTTTCCATCCATCACAGATAAATACATTCATAAATTTTTCTTCAAAGGGGGAAAGCTCATCAAATAAAAATAAAGAAATAAAAGATTCTCTTTAAAAAGCAGTGAATGCTTGTGCGGGTTTTACATTTTTAATTCTTTATTTTTAATTTTTCAATTCCATTCATGCCACTACTAACCCTTACATCAGACATAGGCGAAAAAGATTACCTGGCTGGGGCAGTAAAAGGTGCTTTACTAAAACTGGATCCTTCCTTTCAATTAATTGATATTACGCATCATCTTTCGCCTTTTAATGATCCGCAGGCAGCCTATGTTGTAAGAAATGCAACCAAACAATTTCCTGCAGATACTTTTCATATTTTACTCATCAACCTTTTTCAGTATAAGCCAGAGCATTTGCTCATGGTTCATCATAACAACCAATATTTTTGTTTGGCCGACAATGGGCTCATCACCATGATACTGGAGGAAAGCCCGCAGCAAGTAGTGGCACTTTCACTTGATCATACAGCTGCAAGAAATACATTGGCCTGTACAGAAGTATTCGGCAGGGCTATTCAACAGATCATTGGAGGAAAAAAATTAACGGATATTGGCGATCCTACCGTTTCCATCCAGGTACGTAACCCACTTAGGCCCATTACCACCAATCAATATATGGAGGGACAGATCATTTCCATTGATCATTTCGAAAATGTAATCGTTAATATTACACAGGATGAATTTGAAGCACAGCGTAAGGGTCGTCGCTTTAAAATTGTGTTTAAGAGAGATGAAGTGATCGACCGTTTCAGTGAAACCTATGCCGATGTAAATGAAGGAGAGAAACTGGCCATGTTCAATTCAGCAGGGTATCTTGAAATTGCCATCAACAAAGGAAATGCTGCAGGATTGTTTGGCCTGCATGGTTACTCTGAAAAAAGCAGCAGTCAGTATACACAGAGCCGCTTATTATACCAAACAGTTCGGGTTTATTTTGAATAATTGCCTTCCATTAAATTATCCTGTTAAAACAGGATACAAATTCTCGTTTATACCCCCATCTCCTTATTTTTGCCTGCCCGCATTAAAACGGGCTATCTAAACCAATCGCTTTTTATGAATTTCCAAAAGCTTAATAACATTACAGGCTGGATCATTGGCCTCATTGCATGCACTGTTTATATTGTAACCATGGAACCCACAGGTAGTTTATGGGATACAGGTGAATTTATTTCCTGCGCTTATAAATTAGGTATTCCGCATCCTCCCGGTGCCCCGTTGTTTTTATTGCTGGGCAGGTTGTTTACATTATTCACTCCCGGCGATGCGGCCATTGGTGTAAACCTACTTTCTGCATTATCAAGTGGGTTTACCATCATGTTCCTTTTCTGGACCATTACTCATTTTGGAAGAAGAATGGTTCAAAAAGAGAATGAAGAATTGCAGGTTAACCAATTATTCAGTGTAATGGCAGCGGGTGTTATTGGCGCATTGGCTTATACTTTTAGTGATTCTTTTTGGTTCAGTGCTGTTGAAGGTGAGGTATATGCCCTGTCTTCTTTGTTTACTGCTGTTGTATTTTGGGCTATTCTCAAATGGGAGCATGAAGATATGAAAGCAGGTGATGATGACATCAAACGCACACATGCTGAGCGTTGGATCATCATGATCTTCTTTATGATGGGGTTAAGTATTGGTGTGCATCTGTTGAACCTCTTAACCATCCCCGCTATTGTAATGGTGTACTACTTTCGTAGATATAAACCAACATGGACAGGCGGTATCATTGCTTTAGTGATAGGTGTTACTTTAATTGGGTTGGTGCAAAAGGCGGTTATTCAATGGAGTATTTCAAGTGCCGGATGGTTCGATCGTTTATTTGTAAATACATTTAATCTGCCGTTCTTCTCAGGATTTATTTTCTTTTTTGCACTCATCGCTGCCCTTATCTGGTTCGGATTAAAATGGGCACAGAATAATCATTGGCGCTTTTTGCGTTTGGGTTTGTGGAGTTTTGCATTTATGCTGATAGGTTATTCTACTTACATCACAACAATGATCCGTTCCAATGCCAATCCCGGTATTGATATGAACGATGTTAATAATCCTCTTTCATTAGTAAGTTATCTCAGTCGTGAACAATATGGTGATGTGCCTTTATTAAAAGGACAAGTATTTACAGCAGAGCCTGAGTATGAAGATGTGGGTGATATTTATCAACGGATAGGTGATAAATATGAAATTGTTGGTAAAAAACGCAAAGCCGTTTATCCTGCTGAACAAACAATGGTATTTCCACGTGTATGGGATGCCAGCAATGATCAGGGACATGCTGATTATTATGCACAGTTTTTAGGAATAGAAAAATTGCAAAATAAGCAAACAGGCCAAACATCTTATGAACGTGACCCCGACATGGCCGATAACTTTAAGTTTTTCTTTAGTTACCAGATCAGGATCATGTACTGGCGTTATTTCATGTGGAATTTTGCCGGTAAACAAAATGATGTACAAGGTGTAGGCGAAAGAAGAAATGGCAACTGGATCAGCGGCATTTCTTTTGTAGATAATATGCGTTTGGGGAATCAAAAAATGATGCCCGATAGTTTGAAAAACAACCAGGCAAATAATAAATTATTCCTGCTTCCTTTCTTCCTTGGATTGTTGGGTGTTATTTTTCAATACAGTAAACACAAACGGGATACCTTGATCGTTGGATTGCTATTCCTCAGTACCGGTCTTGCCATAGTCATTTATCTCAACCAGGCAGGTCCGCAACCACGTGAAAGAGATTATGCATACGTTGGAAGTTTCTATGCCTTTGCCATCTGGATAGGTCTTGGATTTTTCCTGGTGAAAGAAATGATGGAAAAACTCATCAAAGGTGCAGGTGCATCTTATGCCGCAGCAGCATTATGTTTCCTTGCCGTACCTGTATTAATGGCCAGCCAGGAATGGGATGATCATGATCGCAGTAAAAAAACAATTGCACCTGATCTTGCAACTGATTATTTAGAAAGCTGTGCACCCAATGCTATTTTATTTACCGTTGGTGATAATGATACCTACCCATTATGGTATGCACAGGAAGTAAAAGGCATTCGTCCCGACATAAGGGTCATCAATACCAGCTTATTGGGAACAGACTGGTATATGAATCAACTCCGGTATAAAGTAAATGAGAGCGATCCCATTGATGTTATCTGGAATGAAGAACAGATTGCAGGTGATAAACGGAATGTTGTTTATTATATTCCTAAATCACAAACCGATACTTCTTATGCTGATCTGTACAACATGATGAAAGACCAGGCAGGAAGCGATGCAGAAAATAAAATGTACCGTGCACAGAATGGTGAGTTGCTGAATTATTTCCCGCTTAATCGTGTTATTGTTCCGGTTGATAAAAGTTTTGTTGTTCAGAATGGAACCGTTACTGCTAAAGACAGTATTGTGAATGAAGTAAAATTCCAGCTCACCAAAGGGTATCTCTTTAAAAATGATGCGGCTATTCTGAATGTGATAGCTGCCAATAAATGGAAACGTCCTATATACTTTACACAACCCCTGCAATTGGGCTTTGATGAATACCTGCGCCAGGATGGATTGTCTTATCGCCTGGTACCTGTTCCCAATGCAAGAGGAACCGTGAATGTTGATTGGATGTTTGATAAAGTGATGAATAAATTCAAGTACGGTGGTGCAGATAAAAACGGTGTTTATTATGATGAGGAAAACCGCCGGCATATGGTGAACATCCGTAATGCACACATGATTCTGGCTATGAATTTAGTTTCATTAGGTCGTAAAGAAGATGCAAAGAAAGTATTGCAGCGTGCCGATCAGATGTTGAAAGATAAAAATGTGCCGTATGCAATGGCCAGCCGTTATGGAAATGATCATAATGAAAAGAGCTACTATTTTGCATTAACAGCTTTTCAGGCAGGTGATCTTGAAATGGGCAAACGTATCATGGAAGCTGTGAAGAAGGATTGCCAGCAGCAGGTTGCTTATTATGAATCAACTTCTGATGCTGTTGATGGAAGGTCTCCGTCTGAATATGAATATCAGATGGCCAAACAATTGATACAGGGAATTGATAATTCATTGAAAGAATATGCACAAGGCGTGAAACCGGCTACCGACACAATACCAAATAAAGAAGTGCCGCAAACCATTAAGAATACTCCCGACACGCCAAAGAAATAAAGAAACTTAGTTTAAGGTTAGTGTCAATAAGATCTAAGGCGGGAAGTGTAAAAGCTTTTCGCCTTATTTTTTTGCATTGATGTTGTACTCCTGTTCAATGGTTTGAACAACAGATACCATGTATTTCACAAACTTGGTGCTTTGCTTGTCAATTTGTTTGTTCAATTTTACATACATACCAATGGAAGAGATACCCACTTTCTGAAAATTCTGTACATCTGTAATATCATTGCTTAATTGTGGTGTAATGGTTGTTCTTGCACTGGGGATATAAACCCAACCAAAAGGAACTGCAAAACCTGTTGCAATTAATGCCGTGGCCGTGCCAATTCCGGCAATAGTTACTGCAGTGCCAATCAGGTTTTGTTTTGATCGTACAAACTTCACCCGTACTACTATTACCTGGCAACTGGTTGTTTGCACATTACTGTTGAGGGATAGTTTAAATGGATGGCTTTCGCTGTTATACACTTCCACAAACTTTGTCATTTTATTTATTATAGCCTGCTTGTACTCATATTCCTGCACAATACGTAAATCTAATTGCAGATTTAGCGTATCGATCTTTGCATCCTTTTTTAGCAAAAGCCTGGGTCCTTTGCAGGAAGAGAAAATGGTCAGTGTCAGCAGGCTCAGAATGACAAAATGAACGGGGTTTCGCATGAAGAAGTGTTTTTTCTGCCAGCAAAATAAGAAATCGCCAGTAAACCTGTCAAGAACTTTTCGGGTTCGGTATTTGTTATTGTTCATTTAACGGGTTCATGAAAGATGTTAAATGAATTTGAAGTAAATTGATTCTGCATTATGATAGGGCATTTTTTTTCTAAATACGATCCTTCACAAAACGGTAAATCAAAATTTGAGCAACTGCTCGATTTGTTTACCCAATTGCTCACTTATACCAGTGGTGATGTAACAGAAGCGATGGATTGGCTCAACCAGTTAGATCGTAAATTTCAACTCACCAATGATGAATATGGTATGGGCGATTTTATTGATGATCTGAAAGAGAAAGGCTATCTCGAAGAGAATAATGTAACCGGTCAGTTCAAGATTACTCCCAAAACAGAACAAACCATCCGCAGGCAATCACTGGAAGAAATTTTTGGCAAACTCAAAAAAACAAAGCAGGGCAATCATCAAACATTCAAACCAGGCATGGGCGATGAGATTAATCCTGAAACAAGACCCTTCCAGTTTGGTGATACATTGGAGCAGATAGATTTTACCAGCTCCATCCGCAATGCACAGATCAATCATGGCATTGATAGTTTTCAAATGCGGGAAGATGACCTGGAGATAAGAGAAACAGATTATAAAACACAAACATCAACAGTTTTAATGATTGATATTTCTCACTCAATGATCTTATATGGTGAAGACAGGATAACTCCTGCCAAAAAAGTAGCCATGGCATTGAGTGAGCTAATTACAACGAGGTACCCGAAAGACACATTGGATATTGTAGTGTTTGGGAATGATGCCTGGACGATTGAAGTAAAGGATTTACCTTATTTGCAGGTTGGTCCTTATCATACCAACACTGTTGCCGGATTGGAATTGGCGATGGAAATTCTACGCCGAAGAAAGAATCCGAATAAACAGATCTTTATGATCACTGATGGAAAACCAACCTGTTTAAAGATCGGTAAGAAGTATTACAAGAACAGTTTTGGGTTAGACAGGAAAGTAGTAAACCGATGTATTAACCTGGCGGCGCAATGTAAAAAACTGAAAATACCCATCACTACGTTTATGATTGCTACTGATCCTTACTTGCAAAAATTTGTACAGGAGTTTACAGAAACCAATCATGGCAAAGCATTTTTTGCATCGTTGGATAAATTAGGGGCATTTATTTTTAAGGATTTTGAAAGTGGAAAGCGGAAGACAGTTTATTAGACCAGTCAATATGAACTATCCGGATTCAGCAAAAATTATTAAGCGTAAGCCCACTTTCCCAAGTTTGGAGAAAGTGAAGCTTTTTGTGAATGACTTTTTGGAGAATTATAAAGTAAAGATTGAGTCAGAATACTTAGGTGATATTGAAGAATACCATGCAAGAATTGAAAAAGAGTTTATTGATAAAATAGGCATATTAGTTTACTTATTTCAACCTTCTAACACAAATAAACTTACTTCAAAAATTTACAGGTTAAGAGAATTTTCAGATTCAATGAATGTGAATTTGATTTCGGAGTATTCATATTTGCCAGCTCCCCTATGCAAATCATTCAGAAGAGCAAATTATCCTAATAACCCTGTTTTTTATTGCTCACCCGATCCAAAGACAGCGATTTTAGAGACTGTGCCAAACGATTTTATTAGCAATGAAGGCCGAAGATTCTTTATGTCTGAATGGGAATTTAGAAAAGATGAAGAAATTAATATAACCCCTTTTTTTGCTGGCAATTACTCACATGATAGTTATTTAAATGGAATTTCTGAATCATTATTAACAAACATTCAAAATTCTTTTCCTGAGCTTTCAGAATTAGAGAGGGAAGTGTTCTTGGAAATAGTTGTTTTTTTGTCTAATCTTTTTGCATATGAGAATTCATATCCTATAACAAGTTTTCTGGCTCATTCTCATTTGTATTCCTTTGTAAGCCCAATTAGAACTGATGTCTTTGTTTATCCAAGTGTTAAAGCCGATACGAAAACGATTAATTATGCAATACACCCCAATGCTGTTGATCAAAAAATGATACTTAATCGCATTTATGCAATGCGGATATTAAAGATGGAATATAATAATAACAACGTTAAATTAGATTATAAATTAGAGCGAGTAGGATTAAATCAAAATGGAATAATCCATTGGCATGAGCCAGATGAAGCCATGAACAAAAATTTTGCAGACATTATTCAAAACAAATAGGATTACTAATTATGTTACAAGTCAAAACAATAGGCGAATTAAAGAAAAGCAATTACAAATCAAAAAGCATCAAAGAAGAAGTACGTCAAAATCTTATTACTAAACTTCAAAGGAAAGAAAGTGTGTTTGAAGGAATACTGGGCTATGAAGATTCGGTGATACCTGATGTAGAGAGGGCCTTGCTTTCCCGCCATAATATTTTATTTCTTGGTTTACGTGGTCAGGCAAAAACAAGAATGGCCCGTTTAATGACAGACTTACTGGATGAATATGTTCCTGTTGTTGCAGGTAGTGAAGTAAATGATGATCCGTTCAATCCTATTTCACATTATGCAAAAGAGCTGATTGAAAGGGAAGGAGATGCAACAAAAATCGAGTGGATTCACCGCTCACAACGATATGGTGAAAAATTAGCAACACCCGATGTAAGTGTTGCTGATCTCATTGGTGATATTGATCCCATTAAAGCAGCCAATCTTAAATTGAGTTTTGCAGATGAACGTGTCATTCATTACGGCATCATCCCAAGAAGTAACCGCAGTGTTTTTGTGATCAACGAAATTCCTGATCTCCAGGCACGCATACAGGTTTCACTGTTTAATATTCTGGAAGAAGGTGATGTGCAGATACGTGGGTTCAAGCTACGTTTGCCACTGGATATTTTATTTGTATTTACTGCCAACCCGGAAGATTATACCAATCGTGGTTCAATTGTTACACCATTGAAAGATCGTATCGAAAGCCAGATACTTACACACTATCCAAAAACTATTGATGTAGGATTAGCAATCACTCAACAAGAAGCAAGGATTCATGCTGAACAGGAAAAACGTGTTGAAGTAAGTGATTTAATGAAACGTTTAATTGAACAGGTTGCATTTGAAGCAAGAAGCAGTGAATATGTTGATAAGAAAAGTGGTGTAAGTGCAAGACTTACTATTTCTGCTTTTGAAAATGCAGTGAGTACGGCTGAGTTACGGGCCATTCAAAACAAAGAAAAACATACACAGGTTTGGATGGGCGACCTCATCGGCATTATTCCATCCATCACCGGAAAAATTGAATTGGTATACGAAGGTGAGCAGGAAGGTCCTTACCAGGTTGCGTTTCATTTGCTGGATAAAGCCATTCGCACACAGTTTTTGCAATTCTTTCCCAACCCGGAACAACTGAAGAAAAGAAAACAGGAAGGGGCAGCCGATAATCCTTACAAATCCATTACCAGTTGGTTTGATAAAGGCAACCAGTTAAGCTTATTGATGAATTTAAAAGATGAAGACAAGATTCAGCAGTTGTACAGTGTTGATGGATTGTATCCGCTCGTAAAAAAATATTTCAAAGCTGCTAATGAAATGCAGGCAGCTTTACTCATGGAATTTGTATTGCATGGTTTATCAGCCTATTCACTCATCAGTAAAAAAGTAGTGGAAGGAAGAGTAGAGTTCAGCGACCTCATGGGTAGCATCATCAACCTTAATACAAGCAGGGGTGCTGATGATGATGATTTTGATGGAGAAGATTTTACTTAAAAGGAAAGAGAAGCCTTGCTTCTCTTTCCTTTTATGATCAATAATTTTTTATTCATCAGTCAGCAGATCAGTATCCTCCAGTAAATTAATATTTACATCAGTACCTGCAATGCCTTCAACCGAACCACGGATATGAGCTGCATTCAGTAATACTTTCTCTAATTGTTTTTCACGCTGCTTCCATAATTTTTCCATGGCATCACGTTCTCTTTGTATAGAGATTTTCATACTCATAAACCCTTCACGTATGGCTTTCCATTGTTCACCAAATTCATTGCCGGTTAAATAATCGTAGAGCATGTGCACTTTTTCGCCCTTATTTTCCTGCCCTTTTGTTGCAAGTGAAATACGAACGATACTGTCTCTTAAAACTGTTGTTAATGCTTTTACTTCTGCAAAGCTGCACACCCATACGGCATCTTTTAATCCAAATCGATCCATATCTCTCGGCATAGCTTGTGTTACGATGACTGCTACATCGGCCGCCTGGCTTCGCATATCAGCCTTCAGTTTTTCAATCCATTGATCAGAAAAATCTTTGGTGCGTTTACTTTCAAAAATAATTTTACCACATTCCTCACCAAACCGGTTACGCACAAGCAAGATGCAATCGGCACCTTTTACACCTTTGCCTACTTCTTCAATACTGTCGTAAGGAAATGATTGCCTTAGTAAATCTTCGAGCAGCAGTTCCTGTGCTTCGCCCTGGCTTTGCATAGAACCCTGTTCTGATTTGCGTTTCATTTCATCAACCAATTTTTTCTGTGCTTCCAGTTTTTCTTCCAGCTCTTTATTCTTCAGTTGATATTCTGTTTCCTTCAGTGAAGTTTTTTCTGCTTCTTCTTTTCTAATGACTTCAGAAAGTTTACCTCTTTCTTCAAGCAACATTTTTTGCAATTGCAGATCGAGTTCTTTTTCTTTCGCAAGGATGGCCTGTTCCTTTATTAAAAAATCAAATTCTTTTTCACGGGCAAGTTTTAATTTTTCTTCATTGTCTTTATTATTTTGTTCCAACAAACGGAGTTTGTTTTCAAAATCGGAGGCAATAGATTTTTGAATGCGTTCTTCCGTTTCCTGTTGGGTACGGGTTTTTTCTTCCTGCAACTGCACATCAAATTTCTGTTGCTGTGTTTTTTGCCATTCGGTCATTTTGGTTCGCAGCTCTTTTTGCACTTCTTCCCGTATGCTTTCGGTTGGTTCAAATTCAAGACCGCAGTTGGGGCATTTTATTTCAGTTGACATCTTTTCTTTTTTTTGCAAGTTTACGAAAATAAATATCAGAGCTGTTCACGGGGTGTGCGTAACCCCGATGTTGCGATATACATCCCAATATCTGCCACCGTTTTCAAGATTAGAAAAACCAATGAAACGCCAATACCAAGAAAGCCGGGCAGCAAAATCATTAAATGCATAGGTATGATCCGCAGGTAGGGGGTGAAGAACATTTTACCTACATTTTCTTTTTGATTTGGGGCTGCTTTTTTTCTGCGCAAAAGCTGCCATGTACTTTCAACCAGGAAGATGCCGGCTGTAATGAGTACAATTTTAATATTTGTTCCTTTTGAAAAACTTACCAGCAGAAAGATGGCATATACAAAGTGAAAAAAACCAAAATGAAACAGAAAGAAAAAAGCCGCACAGCCCATACTGCTTTTAGTAACCGATTGATTATTCATTGACATGCTTTTTTCATCAGGGTTTTTAACCATCAGCAACTGAAAGAAAGTAAAAAAACCAATGAGGACACTTTGCAGCCAATAGATCCACACAATGCTGTTAAACTCTCCGGGATTTTGGAAGTAATAATAAATGAGATAGCTGTTGATCAACAACAGGAACCAAAAACCGGGATCGTTGAATATTCGTTTAAGCAAGGCAGTAAGTTTAGGCCAAAATAGTTATCTCTGAGAGAAAAATGAAATAGAAGTTTGAACTGGCTATAACTGCCGTATTATATATTATTTAAGCTATAGTTTTAATTACCTTTATTAATGCAGTCTACAGCCGATGCAAAACTTTTTGAAACACTTTTCAACCAGGCCAGTATTGGAATTGTGGTTGTAAATGAGCTGGCCGAAATCATTCTTTGCAACAACTTTTCCTTATCTCAGTTCGGGTATGATGACATGGAGGAACTAACCGGAAAGAAAATTGAAACACTTATTCCCGGTCGCTTTCATCATAAGCATGAGGGGCACAGGGATGAATACCTGAGCCATCCAAAAAGCCGACCAATGGGAATTGGCCTTGATCTTTTTGCAGTGAAAAAAGATGGAAGTGAATTTCCGGTTGAAATTAGCCTGGGTAAATACGAAGTGGACGGTAAAAATTTTGTGGTGGCTTTTGTTATTGATATTACGCAACGGAAAAAAGCAGAAGAGTCTATTATATTGCTTAATGCAGAGCTGGAGAAAAAGGTTGAGGAACGTACAAATGCATTACAGGAAATTGTAGGCCAGCTAAATGATCAAATTAAAGAAACAGCAGAAAAAGATATTGAGTTGAGGGCTGCATTGGATAAAGAAAAAGAGCTGGGCGAATTAAAATCAAGGTTTGTTTCTGTTGCCTCACATGAATTCAGAACACCTTTGAGTACTGTGCTATCATCCACTTATCTGTTGCAGAAATATACCAGTTCAGAAGATCAGCATAAAAGGGAAAAGCATATCCTGCGCATTATTTCATCGGTAAACCTCTTAACGGAAATATTAAATGATTTTTTATCAGTTGGTAAAATTGAAGAAGGAAAGATTCTTGCCCGTTTCAGTATATTTGACATCGAGAAGAATATTGCTCAATCTATCGCCGAAATGCAAACGTTGAGTAAAGCGGGCCAACAAATCATTTATCAACATACAGGTAAAAAGGAAGTGGAATTAGATCCTGTAATGATCAAACACATTACATTAAATTTACTGTCAAATGCCATTAAATTCTCACCCGAGCATACAGCGATTCATATTTCAACAGCGGTAAGCGACATCACAATTGAACTTTTAGTAAAAGATAAAGGCATTGGTATTTCAAAAGAAGAGCAGGAGCATTTGTTTGAGCGTTTCTTCAGAGCCCGTAATGCTATGCATATACAAGGAACCGGCTTGGGATTGCATATTGTATCAAAGTATGCTGAGCTGATGAACGGAACAATCAGTTGCAACAGTATACCTGCAGAAGGAACTGAATTTATAGTTGTTTTTAATAAATAAGACTTTGTAATCATGAAGAAAATATTACTGATTGAGGATAATGATGAAATAAGAGAAAATACAGCAGAAATACTGGGGCTGGCAAATTACAAAGTTGTAACGGCAGCAAATGGCAAGATTGGTATTGAAACAGCCTTGGCTGAACTGCCCGATCTTATTGTTTGCGATATCATGATGCCTGTACTGGATGGCTATGGTGTATTACATACGCTGCATAAAAATGAAAGCGTAAAAAACACGCCTTTTATATTTTTAACAGCAAAGACGGAACGTACTGATTTACGCAGGGGCATGGAGTTGGGTGCCGATGATTATATTACCAAACCATTCAGTGGTACTGAGTTGTTAAATGCAATTGAAGGAAGGTTAAAGAAAGCTGATTTAATTAAAGAAGAATTTAAGTCGGGTATTGATGGCGTTAATAGATTGCTTGCAGCCACCGGGGCAAATGATGCGCTGGATTTTTTAACCAATGATCGGGATGTAAATAAGTATAAGAAAAAACAAACAGTTTACAATGAAGGCAACCGTGCAGCCAGGTTATTTTATATTGTAAAGGGTAAGGTTAAAGCATTTAAAACAAACGATGATGGAAAAGAATTGGTGGTTGACTTATACAATGAAGGAGATTTTGTGGGTTATGTTGCCTTATTGGAAGGGAGCTCTTATAAAGAAACAACCGAAGCTATAGAAGATAGTGAACTGGCAATTATTCCTAAAGCTGATTTTGATGAGCTCATGAACAACAATGCACAGGTAGCACAAAAATTTATTCAACTGCTTGCTAAAAATGTTGCATCAAAGGAACAGCAATTGTTGGGGCTTGCTTATAATTCACTCCGTAAAAAAGTAGCAGAAGCTTTAATGAGCCTTCAAAGAAAATATAAAACAGGAGAGGAGAATTTTTCAATCAGCATCAGCAGGGAAAACCTGGCAAGCATAGCAGGTACTGCAACCGAATCGCTCATACGTACATTGGGCGATTTTCGGACTGAAAAGATTATTGATATTAAGGATGGCAATATCATTATATTAAATGAAAAGAAACTGGAGAATATGCTTAACTGATGTTGAAACCTTATTTCACTTCAGATAAATAATGATTGAAATCTGATTTAAGTATGGTAAACTGCCTTTCAACAATGTCCATATCCTTTTGCATCTTTTTTAATTTTTTCTCTAACAATTTAATGTTGCTGTCTTCCTCCACTTCTTTTGTAAAACATTGTTCCAGTTCATGTATGTCCTGGCGCAGCACGTTCACCGTATCATCCTCATTTATAAATTTATTCTGAAAATACTCAGCCCGTTCCAGAAATGTATGATCCGTGTCATTTTGCAAAGCCTGCGATAAACGATTTTTCAAATGATTATTTTCCTGTTGTATAAACTGGAGGTACCTCTTCCAGGTATCGCTTTCGTGCTTGAATTGTAAAGTTTTTTGATTTTGCAACATGGCGAAACTGATACTATTTATAAAAGGGAGGAACAAATCCTTTTTTAATCAACAAATTTAAAAACTAACTAAGGGTTAATATATAACTGGCATCACCCGCCCTGCTGATGTCTGTCATATGACCCATCTATTCAGTGCAAATGATCACTTCACCCGGAGCCCTTGCCAGTAAAGGACTTATAAACGGAATGCCAAGGTTCATCCCCCTTACAATGAGCAGGAATGCCATCACTGTCATCAGGTAGGGTATTGCTTTCCTGATTTTTTTCCTAATGGGTACACTCAGTGTAGTACCTGCTAAACTCAGCATGAGCATGAGCGGTAATGTGCCGGCGCCAAAGGATGCCATAAACAATGTGCTTAGGCCAGGCATATTAAAATTTACCGCAGTTGCCAATGCAACATATACCATTCCGCAAGGCAGCAGTGCATTCATCATTCCCAGTAACAGGAAGGTGTTTTTGTTCTTTGTTTGCAGTAAGCCAATCATTTTAGTTTGAACAAACAACTGCAACTGCTGAATCCATTTCGGCTGCCATGTTTGATGAAAAAAATAGTATTGAAAAATAAATACAAGAATAACTACGCCACTGATGATTGACAACCATTGCTGAAAACCTGCTATATACATGCTGCGGCCAGCCATGCCAAACAACAAACCTAAGATTGAATAAGTAAGAATACGACCGGCATTATACATGAATGCTGCCAACCTTTGCTGCCACACAGCTAGATGTTTCACCGGCAATGCCAATGCCAGCGGGCCACACATGCCAATGCAGTGCAGGCTGCTGAAAGCCCCTAAGATTAATCCTGCTGTTAATGCTTCAATCATTATTTAATTATTATTGCCTGTTCATTATAATAATTCTGCTGTTCTGCCTGCCAGTTAATTTTTACAATATAATTGCCGGGTAATATTGTACCGGCTGCAATAAAATGAACAGCTTCTTCATTCAGGTTGATGTTCAGTTTCCTGTCTTTCGATGCATCAGACGGGCAATAGAAATAAATTGTTCCTGTTGTTTCTTTCATTTTCATTTCCTGTGGTAACTGTAAACTGATCAATTCGTTTTGTTGTTGAATCTCTATCAAAGAGCTCAACTTGTTTGCAAGGTTTGTTCCATCAATTACCTGTTGATAGGCAAGTTCATCTTTATAATACTCTTTGCTCACCAGTTCAAAGTTTGCCTGCGTTGTTTTATATACCATAAACATCATCAAAGCAGCAAAAGCAATAAAAGCAAGTGTGAGTTTATATCCCCAATTGAATGTCATATTTAAAAATTTAATTGTTATCGTCAACCGGTCCTAAAAAACTTGTTTTCAACACTTCAATTTTTTTGTTGCCCTGGTAAAGACCAAGGATCAAATCAGTTTTACGGTTATGAATTTCGTTTTTAGGAAGTATGACAAAGAAAGATCCTGCACCTTGACCTTCACTTTGAACATGTATTACATCACCTACCATTACAACCTTACCATTCCCTTTGTCCATCTTAACAGTTAACGGAATATTGTGGATGGTTTTGTTTACCACTTTAATATTGTACAGGTTCGACACACTGTCTGCTCCCTTTTCCTGGTACAACAAACCCGGTGTACGCATAACTGTTGCCTTTACATCTTTTTGTGTTACTAGCAACAGTGTAAGCAAACCAGAAAGCAGTATAAGCAGCGCCGTGTACATTTTCATTCTCCTGGTATAATGAAGTTTTTCATGATGGGCAATTCCGTTTTCGCTGGCATAGCGGATGAGCCCTTTTTTAAAGCCCACATGATCCATCATTTCATCGCATGCATCAATACAGGCTGTGCAACCAACGCATTCCATTTGTGTGCCATTGCGGATGTCAATTCCTGTGGGGCAAACTTTTACGCATTGATGGCAATCAATACAATCACCTGCCGTTCTTTCTTCTTTTTTGTTGAATTTCTTTCTTTCTTCACCCCGCTTGTAATCATACGCAACAATCATAGAATTTTTATCAAGCAACACACCCTGTAAACGTCCATAAGGACAAACTACTGTGCAGGCCTGTTCTCTGAAGAAAGCGTAGACAGCATAAAACACTGCACTGAAAACCATCAGTGATGCAATGCTGCCAATATTTGCAGTTGGTGTTTGAATCATTGCCCACAATTCTTTTACACCAATAATATACGACAGAAAAAAATTGGCAATGATAAATGCAAACAAATAAAACAGCACATGCTTGGTTGTTTTTCGAACGATCTTCTTAGTGGTCCAGGGTGTTGCAGTTGATAATTTTTGCTGGGCTGCATCTCCTTCAATAACATATTCAATTTTACGGAACAGCATTTCCATGAAAATGGTTTGCGGGCATACCCAACCGCAAAACAAACGTCCGAATGCTGCAGTAAACAAAATAATGAACACTATGAATGTGATCATGATGATTCCAAAGATGAAAAAATCCTGGGGCCAGAACACCTGCCCAAAGAGAATAAACTTTGCTTTTGGTACATTGAAAAGAAAAAGCGGCCGGCCTTTTATATGCAGGAAAGGCAATGCAACAAATAATAAAAAGAAAAAGAAACTTACAATTGTGCGGCTGATATAAAATTTACCTTTTGGCTTTTGCGCAAAGATCCAGTTGCGTTTCCCATGTGCATCAACCGTCGCAATCCTGTCACGAAACGATTCCTTGTTTTGCGTATAAATTTCTGTTTCCGTCATGATCGTTTACTCTATGAGCTACTCTTTATTATTTCTTTTGTTGTAACAGAATCTTTAGCAGGAGTTGGTCCATCTTCTTTATATAATTCACCCTGTTTTTCTTTTTGATTGGGAGGATTGGTTCCCTGTAATGTTTTGATGTAACTGGCCAGTTGTGCAATCTGGATGGGAGAATAATCATCATTCCAGCTCTTCATTCCTTTTTCAGGGCGACCGTATTTAATCGTTTTGAAAATATCTTTAATACTCCCTCCACTCACCCAGTAAGCATCTGTTAAATTGGGGCCAACACCTCCCTGTCCTTCTTTGCCATGACAGGCTGAACACATTTGTTCAAAAGCATTTTTGCCTATACTTAAAGCAGATGCATCTTTAATCAGTTGTACTGTATTTTCATCAACCTTATTTGCCGATTTAGCTAAGTAGGCAGCTTTTTCTTCTTCTGCATGTTTCATAGAAATTTCAAATTCCTGTTTACTTAAGGGTGCTGTTTCTGAAATATGATAGCGCCATAAATAAACAATGCTCACAAAGATGGTGAGGTAGAATCCATAGATCCACCAGGGTGGTAAACGATTATTTAATTCACGAATTCCGTCATAGTCATGGCCCATGTCAATCGAAGCTTCCTGATCGGCCGGTTTAAAGCTGTTAATTTTTTCCCACCATGTTTTGCTGAAGGATGGTTTACGTTCTGCTGTTATTTCTACTGGTGCAATTACTTTTTCTTTGGCCAGGAATCTTTTTACAAAATAGCTCATCAGCAGTATCACAAGTAATTCTATTGCAAGAACTGCAATGAATAAATAAAAGGTAGTGGTAGATAAACCGGCAATAGAAGTTGAAGGGGATGTTGCTGCTTGCTGTGCCTCACTGATGGCCGGAACGAACAGAGCAAGCATCACTGCAATTGTTTTTGCTGCAGTTGAAGTATTGTTCTGTTTATCTGCATGCAGTTTTGCAATACCCAATAACAGATTGGCTAAAATAGCAATGACCAGCAGCAATATAAGAATGAGCGCAAGCAATGTTAATGCAACGGGGTTGATCCAGATGGATTGTTCACTTTTGTTTGTTGTTTGCTGTGCTGATGCAGCAAGGGCTGTGAACAGAAACAGCATAAAAAAAATAATCCTGTTTGCTGTTTTATTGATATGTAATTGTTTACTGTTGAACATAACAATTTAGTTTATGATTAATCTAATGGAATACGGCTGATCTCATTCAGTTCTTTCTTATCGGCTTTGATCACCCAAATTAAAGCGACACAGAAAAAAATAAAGAAGATGAGAAAAGAAGTGAGGCCGTAGATACTGATGTTGCTGATCTTTTCGAGGTAGTGAATAAATTTCATTGCTTACATGTTTGATTGTTGTTTATTGTGTAACAGCAGGTTCAGTTTTCTTTTCAGCCTTGATGTCTTTACCTAACCGTTGCAGGTAAGCAATCAATGCAATGATCTCTTTATTAGCAGGCGTTTGAATTTTATCAATTTTTAAATTGATGCGGATGCTGTTGGCCTGGCTCATCAACTCTATGTTGGCTATTTTATCGTAACCCGCAGGATAAGGAACACCCAGTGTTTGCATGGCCCTGATCTTTGCTGCAGTTAATGTGGTATCAATATTATCATCAAGCAACCAACCGTATCTTGGCATATTAGAACCCGGTGACATCAAGGATGGTTCCATCATATGATTGTAATGCCAGCTATCGGGATATTTTCCACCAATCCTTGCCAGATCAGGTCCTGTTCGTTTGCTTCCCCACTGAAACGGATGATCATATACAAACTCGCCAGCTTTTGAATACTCACCATATCTCGCCACTTCATCACGAAAAGGGCGAATCATTTGTGAGTGGCAGGTATAACAACCTTCACGTACATAAATATCACGGCCCTGCAGTTCTAGTGGCGTATAAGGTTTAACACTTGCAATGGTTGGCACATTTGATTTAATAAGGAATGTTGGAACCAATTCAAGCACACCACCAATAACAACAACAATAAGGCTCAGCACCAGTAAGGTGGCGGGTTTTCTTTCAATCCATCTGTGCCAGTATTCACCTGCATATAAAGTATTTTTTACAAGAGGAGCAGCTTCGGCAGCTTCATTGGGAATAAAAGTTCCCTGCTTAGCTGTTTTATATAAATTGTACAGCATCATCAGTGCACCAATGATATAGATTGTACCGCCAATGCTTCTTGTAATATACAAGGGTATGATGCTGGTAACGGTTTCAAGAAACTGAAACTTGAGTTGACCTTCATTTGTAAATTGTTTCCACATACCGGCCTGTGCAAAACCAGCCCAGTAAAGAGGTATAGCATAAATAACAATACCGATGGTTCCCAGCCAAAAGTGATTGGTCGCTAATTTTTTTGAATATAGCGTTGTGCCCCACATCCTGGGAAATAACCAATAGAGAATACCAAATGCCATAAATCCATTCCATCCCATACCACCGATATGTACATGTCCTACAATCCAATCAGTATAGTGAGCAATTGCATTTACACTTTTTAAACTTAACAGCGGGCCTTCGAAAGTGGCCATACCATAACAGGTAATAGCAACCACAAAAAATTTCAAAACAGGATCTTCACGTACTTTATCCCAGGCACCACGCAATGTAAACAAACCATTGAGCATACCACCCCAGCTTGGTGCTATGAGCATAATACTGAATACAACACCTAATGATTGCGCCCAATCGGGTAATGCAGTATATAACAAATGGTGAGGGCCTGCCCATATATAAATAAAGATGAGCGCCCAAAAGTGTATGATAGATAAACGATAGGAGTAAACAGGACGGTTAGCGGCTTTTGGCAAAAAGTAATACATCAAACCAAGTATAGGAGTGGTGAGAAAAAATGCAACTGCATTATGACCATACCACCACTGTACCAATGCGTCCTGTACACCGGCATACCAACTATAGCTTTTTAAGAAACTAAATGGCAATTCAAATGAATTAACAATATGCAGCATGGCAACCGTTATCCATGTAGCAATGTAAAACCAGATAGCAACGTATAAATGACTTTCTCTTCTTTTGAAAATTGTGCCAAACATATTGATGCCGAACAGCACCCATATCAATGTAATGAGGATATCAATAGGCCATTCCAACTCGGAATATTCTTTGCCGGTTGTATAGCCAAAAAAAAGTGTGAGTGCCGCCAGTACAATTATAGATTGCCATCCCCAGAAATGAACCCAGCTCAACTTGTCATTGAACATTCTTGATTTGCACAAACGCTGCAAAGAATAATAGATACCCATAAACATAGAGTTGCCAACAAAAGCAAAAATGACAGCATTGGTATGAATGGGCCGGAGCCGGCCGAATGTAGTGCCCGGATAATTGAGTGAAATGGCAGGATAATAAAATTGGATGGCTACCCATAAACCGGCAAGCATACCAACAATACCCCATGCAGCTGTTGCAAAGGCAAAGTACTTTACAATTTTATTGTCGTAATGAAATTTTTCTATTTGCATAAGTTCCAGTTTGGTTATGATGCTTTGATTTTTTTATTGATTTCTGCTGAGGTGTGGTTGGGTTTAACCGGCAGTGAATCGTCAAATAAAATTCTGAATGGAGGCGATTGTTCATCATCATATTGACCGCTTTTAACACTCCATATATAAAACCCTAAAAACAAAGAAGCTACAGTTATACTGGCGATGAGTAATAAAATGATGACTGACATAATGAATTGATTTTTTCCGTTGTAAAACTATCATTACAAGGGTAGGCGATGACTGACGGAAATCAGACCGGGTATTGATTCTTGTCAAATGCCGGTGACCATAATCAGCAATAGCTCATTTTAGCCCGATATATTTTGCATAACAGGCGGTGGAAGCATAAGTAAATAAAATGATACTGATGGAACTTGCAGGCATCAGGATTGCTGCAATCAATGGAGACAGCATTCCCTGTATGGCATAGGATAACCCAATTACATTGTAAAGCATGGAAAAAACAAAACTGGCAAGAATGATTTGTTTGTTGGCTTTTGCCAGGCGGAGGAATGCCGGTAATTGTAATAGTTTGCCGGCTTCAACAATGCCATCACTGGCAGGTGTAAAGTTGTTGGTACTTTCAGTTACGGCTATACCTGCATTGCTTTGTTTCAGTGCACCTGCATCATTGAGCCCATCACCAATCATTATCACATGATCGCCCAATGCCTGCTGCCGCTGAATGTATGCCAGCTTATCATGCGGGGTTTGATGAAAAAGCAATTGAGTTTGTTTACCCATTTCATGTTTCAATGTTCTTTTTTCACTTTCATTATCACCGGAAAGAACAGAAATTTTATATTGCTTGTGTAATTTTTTTAATTGAGTAAGAAGGTCAGGCCGGTAATGATTGCGGATGGTATAATAACCTTTCACATGTCCATCAATTGAAACATATAAAGTGCTTCCTTCGGGTTGATGAATTTTTTCACCGGTAACAAAATCAGCAGATCCGATTGACAGAAAATGATCCTGCACAATTCCATGAATGCCCTTTCCCTGAATTTCATTGTAATTCAAAACAACCATATTGTGTGATGGGCCCAGCCATTTGTACAGTTCTTTACTCAATGGGTGATTACTTTGAGCAGCCAGTGTTTTTATCATTGCTGATTCTTTTTCGCTGATTGCCTTGCCGGTGAAGTAAATATCCTGTTCATCGGTAATGGTGAGCGTTCCTGTTTTATCAAATACGAGGTGATTGGCTTTGGCCAGTTCTTCAATGGTCTGGGCATTACGCAAATAAAATTTATTCCGGCTAAAAATACGCAGCACATGCCCATTGGTAAATGTATTGGAAAGCAATAATGCACAAGGGCAGGCAACAATTAAAATGGTGGTTACCACATTCCATGCCTTACCTGCATTATACAAACTCCAGTAACCTGCAGCAGCAAGAGCTATGGCAAAAACGATCCATGTAAAATAACGGCTGATGCTGTTTACAAACGAAAAGTTTTTTACTGCTGGTTTTTCATCTTTGTTCCAGAGTTTGGTTAAATAACTTTGAGCTACTTCTTTCATCACCAGCATTTCAATATTACTCCCGGTTTGTTTACCACCGGCATACAACAGTTCACCCATTTCTTTCATTACGGGTAATGATTCACCGGTAACAAAACTGTAATTGATCAATGCATGTCCCCTGGTAAGTAAACCATCAACGGGGATGAGTTCTTCGTTATGAATTAAAATGGTATCACCTGCTTTTAAATCAGGCAATGCAGTTGCAATTTCTGCTCCGTCTTTCAATACTGTAACAGCAATGGGGAAGTAAGAAGTATAATCCCGTTCAAAAGAAAGTTGCTGATAGGTTTTTTCCTGTAACACACGGCCCACCAGCATAAAGAACACAATACCGCTCATTGAATCAAAATAACCGCTGCCTGTATTGCTCAGCACTTCATATACACTTCTGCCGAATGTGATGATGATGGCTAATGCAATAGGCGCATCAATATTGAGATATTGATGTTTGAGGCTTCCCCATGCGCTTTTATAAAACGGCAATGAACTGTACAATAAAACCGGTATTGATAAGATGAGATTGAAATAACGGAACATCGATTGCAGACTCTTTTCTGTTTCTTCCAACCCCAGGTATTCAGGAAAACTCATGAGCATGATGTTGGCGAAACAAAAACCAGCAACACCCAACTGGAAAATAAGACTGCGTTCAATTCTTGGTTTTGTTTTTTGCAGATTTTGTAAACTGATGTACGGCTCATAACCAATGCCGGTTAATAATTCTGCTATCGTTCTCAGTTTGGTTGTCGGGTGATTAAAGATGATATCAACTTCTTTGTTACTGAAATTGACCCGTGATGAAATAATGTTATTGTTGAGCCGGTGCAGATTTTCAAGAAGCCATAAACAGGAACTGCAATGGATCTGGGGCAGATAAAATGTTACATGTGTTTGTTCATCATTCCGGAACGAGATCAATTGCTGTTGAATCTTTTCATCTTCTAAAAAAGAAAATTTGTCTTTACGGATTTCAATGCGTTGACTGATGCCCGGATTGTTGTTGAGATTGTAGTATTCGCACAGATCACTTTGGTTGAGTACCTGGTACACCGTTTTACAACCCTGGCAGCAAAAATATTTATCGGTCAGTTGTATTTGTGTTGTTTCACAATCATCACCACAATGATAACAGGGAATTGCCTGAATGGTTACTGTATTCATAAAATGAAGCTGCAAAATAGTTGCAGGAGGGGTAGAAATTTCTGACCACGGTCATTTGCATTACTGATGATGCTCAACCCCTGCAAACGAAAAAATCAAAATTGTTTGATGGAGATAAGTTATAACTTGGGAACTATGTTTGCGGAGAATCAAGTTTCTGATACATCAGGTTACAGTATACACAATCAAGTTGAATTAATCAGGGGCGGGGCCGACTATTTTTTATTGCTATGCCGGCTAATTAATGAAGCAGAATATAGTATTCATTTACAAACATATATTTTTGAGCAGGATGAATCGGGTATTCAGATTGCAACAGCTTTAATGAAGGCGGCACAACGTGGAGTGCAGGTTTATGTGTTGCTTGATGGGTATGCTTCACAGGATCTTACTGATGAATTTATTCAGCAGCTCAAAGATAATGGCGTTCATTTTCACTGGTTTGAGCCGGTTTTTCGCAGCCGTTATTTTTATTTTGGCCGAAGGCTTCATCACAAATTAGTTGTAACCGATGCACTGCATAGTTTGGTGGGTGGTATGAATATCAGCAACCGTTACAATGATATCCGGGAATCAAAAGCATGGCTCGATTGGGCTTTGCACAGTGATGGTGAAGTAAGTGCCGGGCTCCATAATTTATGTGTTGAATTCTGGAATAGATCGGGCTGGAATAAAAATAAAAAGCTGTTACAACGAATTGAAACGACAAAACCAATCCATACAAATGAATGTTTGATAAGGATCAGACGCAATGATTGGGTACGAAGGAAAAATGAAATCAGCCGCAGCTATCTTGAGATGTTCAGGAAAGCAGAATCACATATCCTCATCATGTCGAGTTATTTTTTACCCGGTAAAGTTTTTCGTAGAAACATTGCGAATGCTGTAAAACGTGGTGTAGGAGTAAAAATAATTGTTGCAGGTCCTAGTGATTTAACCATCGTTAAACATGCAGAACGGTTTCTGTACAGATGGATGTTCAAAAATAAAATTGAATTATATGAGTACAAGCCAAATATACTCCACGGAAAGATAAGCACCTGCGATGGAAAGTTTGTTACCGTTGGATCGTACAACATCAATAATATCAGTGCTTATGTTAGTGTTGAACTGAACCTGGATGTACAGAATAATTCCTTTGCAGAAAAAGTTGAACAAGTAATGGAAACAATCATTAAAACTGATTGTGTAAGGATAACTGAAAAAGAATTTGAACTGCACAACAGTTTTATAAAACGGGTATGGCAGGAATTATGTTACGGGATTATTCGTCTTGGTTTTTTTCTGTTTACATTTTATTTTAAACAACAGGATTAATTTCCCTTGATACGCTTTAGTAAATTGATTACTTCCTGTTTATTCCATCCGTTAAAACGCCCCCTTTGTATCACCAGCTTGTTATACTGCGGATGCTGCAGGAAATAGTGAAATACAAATTTTTCTTTTGGATGTTGCCAACCGAGTATCTGGCCAAAACGCAAATCATTAAATATAACTGTGTCCTTCCATCTTTCCACTACATAAAATTGCTGTGAAAAAGTAATGAGCTGTTGTACTTCTTCATGATCAATCATTGTTTTTAATAAAGTATCGTTACGGGGAAAATATTCAAACTGCATGTTCTTTTTTGTATCGAAAACAGATCTGAAGCCTACATAATATCCACTATCGTTGCCGGTTACTACAAACCATAGCCAGTTATTGAGTGGTGTGGGTGTAGTGAAATATCGCTCATTCGGTATGTTTTGTTTTACAATCATCTCTTTCACTTCCTGGTTGATTCTTACTTTATTCATTGTGCAATACATCAGGTATACTAGCGGAAGAAAGACTCCAAACTTCCACCAAAAAACCCGTTGCTTATTGGTACGGCGAAGAATCAATAACATCAAAACTGCAATACCCGGCCAAATAGAAAAAAATGGATCAGCCACATAAATAACATTAAAAGAAAAACGATGATGACTAAATGGTTCAAGCCAGCCAATACCATAATTATTAAAAGCATCTAAAAAGAGATGCAGAAACACTTCAGCTGCAAAAAACAGGGACCATTTTTTAAAATTTGTATCATGAGGCCGGTGTAACCGATCTGCTACTACTGCAAAAACAGGGACTATGAGTAAAGCGAACAGGATGGAATGTGTAAAACCACGGTGTGCTAATAAGTTTTCAGAAGTACTGAGCCAAAAGGAAGCAAGAAAGTCAATATCAGGAATGCTTTGTGCTAAAGCGCCCCACAACAATGCTTTTTTACCAATTTTTTTTTCAAAAAAAGCTTCACCTATGCATGCACCTAAAGCAATATGAGTGAGTGAATCCATGTTTTATAAAGTTACAGGTTGATCTATTAGCATACTGTATAACTAAATAAACAATGGTAGTCAATTATAAAGCCAATTGTTCAATAAATATTCTTATGGTTGTGCATTTGGTTTAGTGATTGAACATGAACTGATACCAAACAGTTTATACAAAGGGCAAAAACTGATAAAGCTTGTAAGTACTAAAACGGCAGCCAAAACAACTGCAAGAATGCCTAATGTACCGGTAACAATATTCTGAAACCAAAGCAGGGCCAACACGCTTGCAAGAACTAAACGGATAATTCTGTCGGTACTACCTATATTCTTTTTCATATACTTTTGATTTAAATGTTTACAATCGTGCATCTGCAGCCATACAAATGAAAAGTCAGTTCTTCATTTATATCACTTGATCCTGTAAAACTAAACCCTGCAACATATCTATGATATGATCATGATTGCATTGAATGATGATCGTAATCATCCATAAAAAAGCCGGTTGTTAAACTGGCTCTGCAATAATTTTCAAGTTCAAATTTATTTATGGGCAATGAATACGGGCAAATGATGATTGGCAATTACTTCTGAGATAAAACTTTTTTTGAAAAGCTGTGAAATACCTGATCTTCCAAAGGCCCCTGATATCAGTAATGCTCCCTTCCTGTTCTCCATCCAGGTGCCGAAATATTTTTCAGGCGGCATATCGAGTTTCATCAGCGTAAGATCACTGAAATGTCTTGCAACCAGTTCTTCAATATTTACCTGTTTGGGGAATTCAATTTTTTCATCATCATCCGCATATACAAGCAGCGAAGGCATTTTGCTCAATTCAGGAAAGAGATAAGCAAACTGTTTTATAGCGTAAACAGAAGATCCGCTGCCGTCATAACTGAGAATAAACGTTTCAGGAAAAATAAACTTTTCAGGTACTACTATTACAGGGCATTCTGAATGATGTAACAGATCCTGGAGATAGGAATTGATACTGTCGCCCATATTTTTATAAAAAACTTCGCTGCCGATGATCAACAGATCAGCAAACCTTGTTTCTTCTTTTAATTCAGGTAAAGCAAAATCAAAGGAGTCCTCATGCACCCTGTACTCCATCCCGTTTTTTTTGCAAAGTGTTTCAAACTTTGTCATGTTTTCTTTCATCAGGTCGTTATTCGCATCCTCTGCTAATGGTATAAACATCGGGCCGCTCATACTGTCGGCATAGCTCCATAAATTCGATGCCTGTGCCTGTGGCAAAAAGGCACCGATCACCAATACTTGTTGCAGTTCATTTAGCTGACGTGCAAATTCAAATGCACCCATTGAAAAACGGGTTCCATCAAATGCCAGTAATACCTTTTTCATATGTAAATTTTTTTAAGGGATAACATTGAAGGTTAAACTTACTAAACTTATACTAAAATAACCTTAGTATAGCAAAGCTCATCATTTATGTTCTAAAAAACAGGACTATAATATGCAAATAAGCATTCAGGCAAGAGGGAGAAGTGGTTTCTGCTTTACTTTTGTATTAAGTTTTCATCGTCTATTATTACATGGTTACTTTTTAATTGTAACACTTTCATCAATAACTTCTCTGCTGAAGTGAGACCACTTACGTCATCATCTTCTTCGACCTTATTTAATTGAGTCATGTAATGATTGAGTTTGTCTTGTTCATACATTTCCAGGATTCCCGGGTGAACATAGTATTTTTTACAAACTGTTCGTGTATTACCAAGTCTTGAACTTACATCTTCAAGGGCCTTGAGTATATTTTGTTTTTTTTCTTTTTCATCAACCGCAGCCTCCATTGCAGAAAGAGAATGGAGTATGTTTAATGATCCGGCCCAGGTACGAAAGTCTTTTGCACTGAAGGAGCCCCCTGTAGCTTCTTTAATATAATTATTCACCATACCGCTATCAATGCTTTTAATCTGGCCTTCAGCATCATAATATTGAAATAGCTCTCTACCTGGAATATCCCTGCATTCTTTCACCGCTTTAGCCAGTTTCTTATTTTTAAGCGTAATGTTATGATGAATATTCTTTTTACCCTTAAACGAAAACTTAATCGTTTCTCCTTTTAATTCAACATGCTTGTCTTTTAAAGTAGTAAGCCCATATGAGCCATTCTGCTTTTCATAACTTTCATTTCCAATTCTAATATAGGTACGTTCCATCAGGCTTATAACGGTAGCGATTACTTTAGATTCATTAATAGCTGTTTGCGACATATCTTTTTCAAGCTTCAATCTCAAAGCCGGAAGCACTTTCCCAAAATCAAGAAGATGATGGAATTTGGTTTCGTTACGTAAATAGTTCCATAATGTATGGTACCGGTATTGTTTACGCATCCTGGCATCATAGCCTGTTGCTTGAAGATGTCCATTTTCTGCACTACAAATCCATACCTTATCCCATGCGGGAGGAATTGCCAGTTTTTTAATTCGGACGATCGTGTTTTTGTCTTTTATTGCTACTTCATTATAAGTGTAATAAAACCCTTTCCCTTTTTTGATACGTTGTATACCATCTATTTGATCGTTGATGTATACAAGATTTACCGCATCAGCTGTAAGTGATGGATTGTTATGAATTTTAAGAATTTGTTTGTGCGATATTTTCTTTTGTTTCCGCATGATGTTTGATGTTGATTAATAACAAGTTTGCAACAGCTTCCTGCCTGCTAAATGTATGCCTGATAAGGAATACTTGTTTTATGCACAAACCAGAACCGAATGCTTCAATAAACCTTTATTCATTCTAAAAGAGAAAAGTTATTGGGCAAATTTTTCTACATGTTGTATTTGTATTGGGGAAACAAACATCGTTAGTCTTATTGTCACGGCTTTTTATAAACCGAAATAATTGAAAAGAAGCCGGTTAAAAAAGTTGATGAAAGTGGCACAAATTTATCTTACTAAAAATGAGTTTTAAAAGCTGAAGTTGATAATATAATTCTCTCACATGGACGATCCATGGAATACGGGCAACTTCATCAAATGTATAATAAACGTTAGCTGTGATTTATTTAAAGGATTTGTCAATAGTAAAAAAGAGTTGAACAGGATAGTTGTGAAGCATTATTTACACAAGAATCATTTTAGCATGTAATGAATATTTGAAGCAAAAACTAATCTTATGGCAAAAAAATCGGTTAAAAAACCAGCAAAAGGAATAAAAGAGAGCGTAAAAATTAAAGATCTCGGAAATGAAAAAAAAATTGATGATGGTACATTTCTCACCACCAATCATGGTTTAAGAATAAATGATAATCAAAACTCCCTCAAAGCAGGTGAAAGAGGCGGAACACTTATTGAAGATTTTATACTCCGGGAAAAAATTCACCACTTTGATCATGAACGTATTCCTGAAAGAATTGTACACGCCAGAGGTTCTGCAGCACATGGTTATTTCGAATTGAACACCTCATTAAAACAATATACCAAAGCAAAACTCTTTAACGAAGTTGGTGTGCAAACACCTGTATTTGTTCGATTTTCCACCGTCGCTGGGTCCCGGGGATCTACAGACCTGGCAAGGGATGTAAGAGGTTTTGCCGTAAAATTTTATACATCAGAAGGCAATTATGATTTAGTAGGTAATAATATTCCCGTCTTTTTTATCCAGGATGCACTTAAATTTCCTGATCTGGTTCATGCAGTAAAACCTGAACCTCATAATGAAATGCCCCAGGCAGGTTCAGCACATGATACTTTTTGGGATTTTATTTCTTTAATGCCCGAAAGTTTGCACATGATTATGTGGGCAATGAGTGACAGAGCTATTCCCAGAAGTTTGAGGATGATGGAAGGATTCGGAGTTCATACATTTCGGTTGATTAATGAAAAGGGCGATTCGCATTTTGTGAAATTTCACTGGAAGCCATTATTGGGTGTGCATTCTGTTGCATGGGACGAGGCACAAAAAATTTCAGGAAAAAATTCGGATTTCCACCGTCAGGATCTTTGGGATGCTATTGAATCAGGAGCTTTTCCCGAATGGGAGTTGGGGGTGCAGATAGTGCCGGAAGCAAATGAACACAAATTTCAATTTGATCTGCTCGATCCTACTAAACTCATACCGGAAGAAATTGTTCCTGTGCAAAGAATCGGAAAACTTACACTCAATAGAAATCCGGATAATTTTTTTGCAGAAACTGAACAGGTTGCATTTAATCCCGGCCATCTTATACCGGGTATTGATATTACGAATGATCCGTTGTTGCAAGGCCGTTTATTTTCTTACAGCGATACACAATTATCAAGGTTAGGTTCACACAATTTCCAGGAGTTACCGATCAACCGTCCTGTATCAACTGTAAACAATAATCAACGGGATGGGCATATGCGCCATACGATCAATACCGGTAGAGTTAGCTATGAGCCCAATACGCTGGGAGGTGGTTGCCCTTTCCAGGCCAAGGTAAGTGAAGGCGGGTTTACCAGCTTTCCCGAAAGAATTGAAAGCAATAAAGTAAGAACAAGAAGTAAAAGTTTTCTTGATCATTACAGCCAGGCAAAATTATTTTTCAATAGCCAGGCCGATTGGGAAAAAAGTCATATAACAGATGCACTTTGTTTTGAATTAGGCAAAGTAGAAACGGTTGCCATTAAAGAAAGAACAGTTAAACAGCTTTCTTATATTGATACAACCCTTGCCGAAAATGTGGCTGCTTATTTAGGTATAAAAATTCCATCTTCAATAAAGAATCTTAATGGAAGTATACCTGCAGATGCAAATCCGGAAGATTATCAACCAGTCATGATGAAAAGCACTTTAGAAAAGTCTAAGGCTTTAAGTATGGCCAATACCATCAAAGACACTATAAAAACAAGAAAAATTGCTTTTTTGGTTGCTGATGGAGTAAATGATAAGTCAATTGACATAGTAAAAAAGGCTCTTGAATCGGCGGGAGCAGTGGTGGAATTGGTGGCGCCTAAATTAGGTTCAATTGTATCTGAAAATAAAATAAAAATTCCCATCTATAAAAGCTTTTTAACCACTGCTTCTGTTTTGTATGATGCAGTCTACATTCCCGGAGGCGCTAATAGTGTAGCTACGCTTGCTGCCGTACCCGATGCGATATTCTTTTTGAATGAAGCTTTTAAACATTGTAAAGCTATAGCTGGCCATACGGAAGCTTTGCAGTTGCTGAAACAAACTTATTTCAACAAAAAACTACCTAAAGAATTGAATGAAGCAACAGCTAAAAATAAAGGAATCATAGTTGGAAACGACTATAATAAGCTATCTGCCTACTTTGTAAAAGCTATTGCAATGCATCGTTTTTGGGAAAGAGAGAAAGCATAAAAGGTTCTTCCGTAAATAGATTAATATGATTATAGCAGACTGGGATGTACAAATAAAATGGTTGTTTACGCTTTCAATACCTGTTGCTTGTATTGCATGGACCGTAACACACGAAGAAATTTTAAAGGAGCCGAGAGATTATTGTATAAAGCTGAGCAAGGAAGTTAAGAGCATCATCAAAAGAAAGTTTTTTTATCTTTTTACCTGTGAATATTGCTTCAGTCATTATGTAACCATTTTTATACTTTTTTTAAGTGAATTTAAATTGTTATTTAATGATTGGCGGGGGTATGTAATAAGCGGCTTTTCTATTGTATGGGTAGCCAATGTTTATATGGCCCTTTTTTCATTGATGAGATTTGGAATAAAAAAGGAAAAGATTGAAATTAGCGTGAAGGAAGAAGAATTGAAAAATATTAATTCTAATAGTTGAACCAGATTAGTTTACAAGGGTTCTTTATAACTTTATTCACCCCTATGATGATGTTTTATAAAACGAAGTACAAATATTTCCCGCTATTTTTAAGCCTGTTCAACAAATCAGGCAGGATATTGGATTGTATCAATAAGTACAAAAACAAATGATATGAAACCATTATGGACCGGTGCAATTGGCTTTGGGCTGGTAAACATTCCTGTAAAGTTATTCAGTGCTACCCAAGGCAGCGAACTTGATTTTGATATGCTCGACAAAAAAGATCATGCAGCAATCCGTTTTATGCGTGTAAATGAAAAAACAGGAAAAGAAGTAAAATGGGAAAACATTGTAAAAGGGTATATGCTCAACAATAATTATGTTATCCTTAATGATAAGGATTTTGAAAGTGCAGCGGCAGTAAAAACCAAAACGATTGAAATAAGTGATTTTGTATCACAGCAAGAGATTGACAGTATTTATTATGAAACACCTTATTATTTATTGCCTGAAAAATCTGGTGTAAGAGCTTATACCTTATTAAGAGAAGCTTTACAAAAAACTAAGAAGGTAGGCATTGCCACTTTTGTGATGCGTAATAAAGAAGCATTGGCCATATTAAAAGTTTCAGGCAATGTCATTATTCTCAATAAAATCAGGTTTCACCAGGAAATAAGAGATACAGAAGAATTAAGTATTCCTGCAAAAACAACTTTAAAACCAGGGGAGCTTAAAATGGCTGTAAGTTTAATCAACCAGCTTTCGGGGAAATTTAATGTTACTAAATATAAAGACACTTATTCTGCACAGCTTTTAAAACTGATCAAGGCTAAAAGCAAAGGAAGTAAAATTGATGCGCCCCATCTTAAAGTAGTTTATAGTAAAACACAGGATTTGATGGATCAATTAAAGGCTAGTTTGGAAACTAAAAGAAAAAAAGCATCCTGATGAGCCTGGCTAAATACAAAGCAAAAAGAAATTTTGCGAGTTCTCCGGAGCCCATAGGTACTGTACAAAAAAATACTCCTGCACTTTCTTTTGTAATACAACGACACAAAGCTTCTCATCTTCATTACGATTTAAGATTGGAAATGGATGGAGTATTAAAAAGCTGGGCCGTACCAAAAGGTCCATCTATGAATCCAAAAGATAAACGTTTAGCAATGATGGTGGAAGATCATCCTTATTCTTATAAAGATTTTAAAGGGGTTATACCATCCGGTTATGGTGCAGGCATTGTTGAAATATGGGATAGAGGAACATATACCGATTTAAAACATTCGGCAAAAGCCGTTGCAGAAAAAGCTGTAAAAGCAGGGTTACAATCAGGCAATATTAAGTTTACCCTTTTTGGTAAAAAATTAAAAGGCGAGTTTGCGTTGGTGAAATTAAAGGGGAACCAGGAAAATGCATGGTTATTAATCAAACATAATGATGCATATGCTGTTAGTGAAGATTACAACAGCGAAAACGAAACCAGTAAATCATCACCAATTAATAAATGGCTGGCTGAAAACGAAAAACCTAAAAAAAAAGCAACATTCATAAAGTCGCCAGGAAGAAAGTTCGATAGATTTATTCAGCCCATGCTGGCAAAAGAAAGGGACACTCCTTTTGATGATAAGGACTGGTTATTTGAAATAAAATGGGATGGGTACAGAGCCATCAGCGAAATAAAAAATGGCACCGTAAAATTATATTCCAGGAATGGGCTCAGTTTTGAAACGGCGTATCCTTATTTATTTAATGAATTAAAAAAAATAAAGCATAATGCTGTGCTGGATGGCGAAATAGTCATTCTTAATGAAGAAGGCAAGCCTGATTTTCAAAAGCTACAGCATTATGAAGAAAATACACAATATCCTCTTTCTTATTACGTGTTTGATTTGTTAGAACTGAACGGAAAAAACATTTGTGAATTACCTCTCGTGGAAAGAAAGAAATTACTCCGGCAATTAATTACAAAAAATGAAGTCATTAAATACTCCGATCATATTATGGGTGCCGGAGTTAGTTTCTTTAATGAAGCCCGTGAACAGCAACTGGAAGGTATCCTAGCCAAAAAAACAGACGGTGAATATTACAAAGGAAAGAGAACCGGGGAGTGGTTAAAAATAAAACACCATCAATCAACAGAAGTAATTATTGCAGGGTTTACAGAACCAACGGGATCCAGAAAATATTTTGGTGCATTAGTTCTGGGAGTAAAAAACAACAAGGGAAAATTAGAATATGTTGGGCACACAGGATCTGGTTTTACTGACAAATTACTGGAGGAAGTATATCAAAAGCTAATGCGTTTAAAAACAAACCGCTCACCTTTTGACGAAGTGGTAAAAACCAATATGCCGGTAACATGGGTTAAACCGGAATATGTATGTGAAGTAAAATTTACGGAATGGACAAATGACCGGAAAATGCGCCACCCCATATTCTTAAGAATGAGAGAAGATAAATCAGTAAAAGAGATGGGTATGAAAACAACAATCAATAGGGCGCCTTCAAAAACTAAAAATTTACAAGCAGACGAGGAAAAAGATAAAGAACTGGTCATTGATAAAATAAAAGTAAAAACGACCAACCGTAATAAGATTTATTGGCCCGGAGAAGGTATTACAAAAGGGATGATGATAGATTATTATCAGTTAATGGCACCCTATATTTTGCCCTACTTAAAAGACAGACCCGAATCTTTAAAAAGAAATCCGGGTGGAATAAAAGAAAAAGGCTTTTATCACAAAGATGCTGGTGAAGCAGCACCACCATGGGTAAAAAGCATCCCTCTTTATTCTGAATCTGCAAAAAAGGATATTGACTATATCATTTGTAATAATAAAGCCACCCTTGCTTATCTCAACAATCTTGGTTGTATTGAATTAAACCCATGGAATTCCCGTATAAAATCGCTGGACAAGCCCGATTATATGATCATTGATATTGACCCCTCTTCAAAAAATACGTTTGAGCAAGTAATAGAAACAGCCAACGTTTTCAAAAACATATTAAATAAGGCCTCAGCAAAATCTTTTTGCAAAACTTCGGGTGCAACCGGCCTGCATATTTTTGTGCCGATGGGAAAGAAATATTTATACGAGCAGGTACGTGACTTTGCTGAAATAATCTGTCATATGACCCAGGAGCAATTGCCAGAGTTTACGAGCATGGAGCGGAATCTCAAGAAAAGAGGGAATAAAATTTATCTTGATTACTTACAAAATAGCAAGGGCCAAACAATTGCTGCTGCATATAGTATACGGCCACATGCAGGAGCAACGGTTTCTACTCCTTTATTATGGAAAGAAGTAAAGCCTGGTTTACATCCTTCCACTTTTACTGTTTATACTGTGCCGGCAAGGGTTAAAAAGATGAAAGATCTTTTTAAAGAAGTTTTAGGGAAAGGCATTGATCTTAAAACATGCATTGCCCGATTAACCTCTACGTAAAAAAATTACACTCCCTGATAATTTTGAGTTATTACATTTCCTTTTGCCTGAACCATAATTTCAAAATAGCAGCCGAAATTTCCTGCAATTCTTTATAGGAATCCGGCTTTTGTAAAAAGCAACTTGCCCCCAATTTGTAAGAAGAACTTTCATCCTGAGGAAAACCGGAAGTAGTTAGTATAATAATAGGAATATGCGTAAAGCTTTTATTCTCTCTTATTTTCTTTAAGGCATGCAAACCCAACAAACCGGGCATGTTCAAATCAAGAAGGATTAAAGTAGGAAGATTCTCAGGTTCCGCACTATGAAGTGTATTCATTAATTGCTCGCCGTCTTCTATAAATACATAATCTATCGTTGAATTGTTTTCTAAGAAGGCATCTAGTATAATTTGTCTGTCATCAGGGTCGTCATCAACAATGAAAATGCTTTTTTTTTGTGCTGTGGTCATAAAGGAATAATTATTGTAGATATATACTTTCAAATATTATACAATTATCAGATCGCTCTAGAATCAGTTATAAGCAATTTAAACTGTAGAAATATTTCCACGCACTGTGGAATTATTCTCTCAAAAACAATGTAGACTGATTTTTTTCCAAATAATTGTTACTTTAAACCAAAAATCTGTAGACATGGGTAGCCCTAAAACCAACTCAGAAAACAACCACATTACAAACGGAACAAAAAGAAAAGAAGTTGAATACAGTGCCGTTGACCCACTTCGAAACCTAAAACAAGGTAATAAAGCATTGAGCACTAAAAAGTTGCCCGTTGATGATGATGGGGGACCCTCTTTAAATTTCAACAGCAAACAATTACTGAAGGTTTTAATGGAAGTAAAAAATGGCAATTTTTCAGTTCGCATGCCCATTGATGAGGTGGGTATCAATGGAAAAATCTGCGATACACTCAATGACATCATTTCTTTAAATGAAAGGATGATGTTTGAATTTACAAAAGCAGGAAACATCATTGGTAAACAGGGAAAATTGACTCAACGTATTGAAGTGCCCAATGCAAAAGGCTCCTGGGGTACTGGTGTTGAATCATTGAATACACTGATCTCCGATCTGGTACATCCTACCATTGAAATTGCACATGTAATCAGTTCTGTAGCTAAAGGAAATCTTTCACAGGAAATGCCATTGGAAATTGGGGGTCATGCTTTAAAAGGAGAATTTTCAAGAATTGCAAAAGAAGTAAATGACATGGTGAAACAGTTGAACCTGTTTTCTATGGAGGTAACCCGTGTGGCACGTGAAGTAGGTAGTGAAGGAAAACTGGGAGGGCAGGCAAAAGTAAAAGGTGTTGCCGGTGTATGGAAAGATTTAACTGATTCAGTAAATCAAATGGGTAGTAACCTTACCGCACAAGTAAGAAATATTGCAGAGGTGACTACTGCCGTTGCAAAAGGCGATTTATCCAAAAAAATTACAGTGGATGTAAAAGGTGAGATCCTGGAATTAAAGAATACCATCAATACCATGGTGGATCAATTGAACTCTTTCTCATCAGAAGTAACACGTGTTGCATTGGAGGTGGGTACAGAAGGAAAGTTGGGCGGACAGGCCCAGGTAAAAGGTGTTGCGGGAACATGGAAAGATCTAACAGATTCTGTAAATCAAATGGCCAGTAACCTTACAGGCCAGGTAAGAAATATTGCTGAAGTAACAACCGCGGTGGCAAAAGGTGATTTGTCAAGACAAATTACAGTGGATGTAAAAGGAGAAATTCTGGAATTAAAGAATACCATCAACACCATGGTGGATCAGCTTAACTCCTTCTCATCTGAGGTAACCCGTGTGGCAAGAGAGGTTGGTAGTGAGGGTAAACTTGGTGGACAGGCAAAGGTAAAAGGTGTGGGTGGTGTATGGAAAGATTTGACAGACTCAGTGAACCAAATGGCATCAAACCTTACGGGCCAGGTACGTAATATCGCCGAGGTAACAACGGCCGTGGCGAAGGGTGACCTTTCAAGAAAAATTACAGTGGATGTTAGAGGAGAAATTCTCGAATTAAAAAATACCATCAATACGATGGTGGATCAGTTGAACTCCTTCTCATCAGAGGTAACACGTGTTGCATTGGAAGTTGGTACCGAAGGAAAGCTGGGGGGCCAGGCACAAGTAAAAGGTGTAGCCGGTACCTGGAAAGATTTGACGGATTCGGTAAATGGTATGGCCAGTAACTTAACTGGCCAGGTACGAAACATTGCCGAGGTAACAACGGCGGTGGCGAAAGGTGACTTATCAAGAAAAATTACCGTGGACGTAAAAGGAGAGATTCTTGAGTTGAAGAATACGATCAATACCATGGTGGATCAGCTGAACTCATTTGGTAGTGAGGTAACCCGTGTGGCACGTGAGGTAGGATCGGAAGGTAAATTGGGCGGACAGGCCCAGGTACCGGGTGTTGCAGGAACATGGAAAGATCTTACTGACTCCGTGAATATCATGGCGGGTAATCTTACATCGCAGGTAAGAAATATTGCCGAGGTAACAACAGCGGTTGCAACTGGTGACCTTTCAAGAAAAATTGATGTGGATGTAAAAGGAGAAATCCTGGAGTTGAAAAATACCATCAATACGATGGTGGAACAGTTGAGAAGTTTCGCATCAGAGGTAACAAGGGTGGCACGTGAGGTAGGTAGTGAAGGTAAATTGGGCGGACAGGCTGCAGTAAAAGATGTTGGTGGTGTATGGAAAGATTTGACAGATTCTGTAAACGGTATGGCGAGTAACTTAACTGACCAGGTGCGTAATATCGCTGAGGTAACAACAGCGGTTGCTAAGGGTGATTTATCAAGAAAAATTACAGTGGATGTAAAAGGAGAGATATTAGAATTAAAAGATACCATCAACACGATGGTGGATCAGTTGAATTCATTTGGTAGTGAGGTAACCCGTGTGGCTCGTGAGGTAGGATCGGAAGGAAAGCTTGGCGGACAGGCAGAGGTAACAGGTGTTGCGGGTACATGGAAAGATCTTACTGATTCGGTAAATAAAATGGCCAGTAACCTAACCTCACAGGTAAGAAATATTGCAGAGGTAACTACGGCTGTGGCGAATGGTGACTTGTCACGAAAAATTGGTGTGGACGTAAAAGGAGAGATCCTCGAGTTGAAGAATACCATCAATACGATGGTTGATCAGCTTCGGGGTTTTGCATCGGAAGTTACCCGTGTGGCAAGAGAGGTTGGTACTGATGGTAAACTTGGCGGACAGGCGAATGTGCCGGGTGTTGCAGGAACATGGAAAGATTTGACTGACTCTGTAAACCAGATGGCTGGTAACCTTACAGCACAGGTAAGAAATATTGCAGAGGTGGCCATTGCGGTGGCGAATGGTGATATGAGTAAAAAAATTACGGTGGATGTTAGAGGTGAGATCCTGCAGTTAAAAGAAACATTGAATACGATGGTGGATCAGCTCCGTGCATTTGCATCTGAGGTAACAAGGGTGGCACGTGAGGTAGGTACCGATGGTAAACTGGGTGGACAGGCATTTGTACCGGGTGTTGCAGGAACATGGAAAGATTTAACTGACTCGGTAAATCAAATGACGGGTAACCTTACTTCGCAGGTAAGAAACATTGCAGAAGTAACCAAGGCGGTGGCATCGGGTGATCTTTCTAAAACAGTGGCCATTGATGTGAAGGGTGAAATTCTTGATTTGAAAAATACCATCAATACAATGGTGGAACAGTTGAACTCATTCGCATTTGAAGTAACCCGTGTGGCACGTGAAGTGGGTACCGATGGAAAACTTGGGGGACAGGCAGAAGTTAGAGGTGTGGGTGGAACATGGAAAGATTTGACCGATTCAGTAAACATGATGGCATCAAACCTTACCAATCAGGTTCGTGGTATTGCCAAAGTGGTAACTGCGGTGGCAACAGGAAACTTAAAACAAAAATTAGCCATTGTTTCAAGAGGTGAGGTGGCGCAATTGATTGATACCATTAATGAAATGATTGATACGCTTGCATTGTTTGCCGACCAGGTAACAACGGTGGCACGTGAAGTAGGTGTGGATGGACAATTAGGCGGACAGGCAAGTGTACCCGGTGCATCAGGTATTTGGAAAAACTTAACAGAGAACGTAAACCAGTTAGCACAAAATCTAACCACGCAGGTACGTTCTATTTCTGAAGTAGCATCTGCAGTAACAAAAGGTGATCTTACACGAACCATTCGTGTAGAAGCAAAAGGTGAAGTGGAAGCATTGAAAGATACCATCAACCAGATGATCGCCAACCTGAAAGAAACCACCTTGCTTAATCAGGAACAGGATTGGTTGAAATCGAATCTTGCCAAGTTTACGCAGATGTTACAGGGCCAAAGGGATTTGAAAACGGTAACACAACGTATTCTTTCAGAATTAGCGCAGGTGGTAATTGCACACTGGGGTGCCTTTTATATTTTAAGACAGGATGAAGAAACACAGGATGTAAAACTAAGTCTCTTCTCTGCCTATGGTTATAAATCTGATAAAAATATTCCTGCAGAATTTTCTATTGGCGAAGGTCTGGTAGGACAGGTTGCATTCGAAAAAGAAAGAATCATCTTATCAAATGTTCCGGGTAATTATATCAAGATAAATTCAGGATTAGGAAAAGCAAAGCCATCAAACCTCATCATCTTACCCGTATTATTTGAGAACAAAGTAAAAGCTGTAATTGAACTGGCATCTCTGGATACCTTCAGTCAAACCCATCTTGACTTCTTAAGCCAGCTTACAGAAAGTATAGGTATTGTATTGAATACAATTGAAGCAAACACAAGAACAGAAGAACTACTTACTCAATCACAATCTCTTGCAGGTGAATTAAAAATTCAGCAGGAAGAATTGAGCCGTACAAATGATGAGTTACAGGATAAAGCATTGCTACTGGTTAAACAGAAGAATGAAGTGGAAGATAAAAACAGGGAGGTGGAAGACGCAAGAAGATCATTGGAAGAAAAAGCAGAACAGTTGCAGCTGACATCAAAATACAAATCGGAATTCCTTGCAAACATGAGCCATGAGTTAAGAACCCCGCTCAACAGTTTGCTCATTCTTGCACAACAGTTATATGAAAACGCAGAAGGAAACTTGAATGATAAGCAAGTAAGGTATGCAAAAACGATTCACTCCTGCGGAGATGACCTTATTCAATTGATCAATGATATTCTTGATCTTTCTAAAATTGAATCAGGCTTTATTTCAGCTAATATTTCTCCGGTTCGTTTTGCTGAGATTGCATCATTTGTTGAAACCACCTTTAAGCCCATATCAGAAGCAAAACATTTACGCTTCACAATTGAAACAGATACCGTATTACCGGTAACAATGGAAACGGATCTGCAGCGATTGAACCAGATCCTTAAAAACCTGTTGTCAAACTCATTTAAGTTTACAGAAAAGGGAGAAGTTAAATTAAGGATATACGAAGCCAATAAAAATTGGAAACAGGGCAATCCTAATTTAGATACAGCTAAGAAGGTAGTTGCGTTTTCCATTAGTGATACAGGTATTGGTATACCACAGGAAAAACAAAATATCATTTTTGAGGCGTTTCAACAAGCCGAAGGATCTACAAGCCGAAAATATGGTGGTACAGGCTTAGGATTATCCATCAGCAGGGGTCTTGCAGAATTATTGGGAGGAAGCATTGAACTGGAAAGTACTTTGTCACAGGGCAGTACATTTACACTCTTCCTGCCATTAGAAAGCGCAACCGTTATCATTTCAAAAGAAGCACCTGCTTCTTTAACGTCGCTTCATCAATTTAAACTGGGCGATGATAAAAGTGAAATTGATACACTTTTAAATTCTATCAGGGTTACCAGTGCAGGCGATTCTAATAATCTCAGCATCGTCAACGAAATGATTAATGATTCAGGCGATGACAGAACCAATATTTTGCCAACAGATAAAGTGTTGTTGATTGTAGAAGATGATTTGCGTTTCGGTAAGATCATGATTGAAAAGGCACATCAAAATAATATGAAAGCGATTGTTGCCGTTAGTTATATTGAAGTGTTTGATTTTATCAATCGCTTTACACCGGTAGCTATTACGTTGGATGTAAAATTACCTGATACCAGTGGTTGGAAAGTATTGGATATGTTGAAAAATGATTTGAATTACCGACATATCCCTATTCACCTGGTTTCGGGCGAAGAAAACCGAAGCCTTGCTTTAAAGCGTGGTGCCAGAAGTTTTTTATTAAAGCCTTTGGATAATGAATCAATCAACGAGCTTTTTGAGGATATACTTTCAGTAAGCAAAAAAAATGTAAAGAAAATACTGGTTGTAGAAGATAACGAAATTGAATCTTCCCAAATAGCGAAGTTGATTTCGTTCAATCAGGTAAATGTAAACATTGCAACAACCGGTAAAAAAGCATTGCAGCAGTTAAGCAATAAGGACTTTGATTGTATCATTCTTGATTATACACTGCCGGATATATCAGGTATAGAGCTCGTTAACAAGGTAGGAGAAGTGAAACAAAAAATTACCCCGGTTATTATCTATTCTGCTAAAGATTTTGATAAATCCGAACTCAGTCATATTCATCGTACCTCTAATTCCATTTTACTAAAAGGAGTTAATTCTCTTGAAAACCTGCTGGAGGAAGTGGTTGTACACCTTCATCTCAACCACAAAGAATTACCTCCGGAAAAACAAAGAATTATTGAAAACATACGGATCAAGAATGATATTCTAACAGGTAAGAATATACTGGTGGTAGATGATGATGTACGGAATTTATTTGCGTTAACCACCGTATTTGAAAGACTTAGTATCAATGCCATCACCGCAGAGAGTGGCAAAGAGGCTATTGAGATTATCAATAATAATAGTCCGGTAATTGATATGGTACTGATGGATATTATGATGCCCGAGATGGATGGTTATGAAACAACCCAAAAAATAAGGCGGGAGCACAAAAACAATTCATTGCCTATTATTGCCGTTACAGCCAAAGCCATGAAGGGAGATCGTCAAAAATGTATTGAGGCCGGTGCTTCCGATTATATAACCAAACCTTTAAAAATTGATCAGCTGCTTTCTTTAATGCGTATCTGGTTTTATAAATAACATATATGAAAAAAAAGATTCTTCTGGTTGACGACAGACCCGATAATTTGTTTTCGATGGAAACAATTCTTGAAAAAGATGGCTATGAATTAGTTAAAGCAGATTCAGGAAGGCAGGCCTTAAAAATATTATTAAGCGAGTTTGATTTTGCATTAATTCTGATGGATGTTAAAATGCCGAATTTAAATGGGTTTGAAACGGCTGCATTAATTTATGAAAGAGAAAAATTAAAACATATCCCCATTGTTTTTATTACGGCTAACAATTATGGAGAAGAGAATATGTTTAAAGGCTATAGTACCGGGGCTGTTGATTATATTTACAAACCAATTAACCCGGAATTATTAAGGGCCAAAGTTTCAGTGTATGTTGATCTCTACACAAAGAATCATCAATTGATTGCACAGGAGCAGAGATTAATAACAATTAATAAAAACCTGGAAAATGAAATCAAAGAAAGAAAAGCATCAGAAGAAGAGGTTATTGAATTGAACCGAAAGCTGGTTGAAAATATTGATCGTTTAGAAGCAGCAAATAAGGACCTTGACAGGTTTGCATTTATGTCATCTCACGACTTACAGGAACCTCTTCGTAAAATTCGAACTTTTACGGATCTTTTATATTCCAAGTACAAAGACATTTTTAACGATGATGCAGTACGTTATATCAACAGGATTCAAAAAGCTGCAGAACGCATGCAAACATTGGTGAAAGATATCCTTGAATTTTCACAATTGTCCAACGATAAGAATCGCTTTGTTGACACAGATCTTAATATTTTAGTAGAAGAAGTACTTACAGATATGGAAACGATGATTCAAGAAAAGAAGGCGAAAATAAATATTAAAACACTCCCCTCATTAGAAGTAAACCCGGGTCTTATACGGCCCTTGTTTTTTAATTTAATAGGAAATGCATTGAAATATAGTAAAAAGGAGACTGAGCCTATCATAGAAATTTATGGCGAACCTGATGTTAGGGGCGAAGATTTGAATAGTGTTATTCGAAAAAAACAATTTTGCAGAATTTTTGTAAAGGATAACGGCATTGGGTTTGATCAGAAGTATGCAGAACAGATATTTGATATGTTTGTTCGCTTGCATGGCAACAGCGAATATCAGGGAACAGGAATTGGGTTAGCTTTGTGTAAACAAATTGTTGAAAAGCATCAGGGTTTTATTTCAGCGCTGAGCGCCGAAAAACAAGGGTCTACATTTATCATTTCTTTACCAATGTAAAGATTAATCTTTTAGCCACGCATCATGAAAACAAAACCTATTCGTATATTAATTGTAGATGATGATGAAGATGATTTTTTTATCATCAGTGAATATATCAATCAAATTGAAGATCAGAAATTTGAGATCAATTGGTGTAACTCATACAGTGAAGCAGCAAATAAAATTTGCGAATCTATATACGATTTATACTTCGTTGATTATGTTTTAGGCGCCAAAACAGGTGTGGATCTTATTTATGAATCCATGGAAAATAATTGCGAAGAACCGTTTATTTTACTAACAGGAAACGGCAACCGTTTAGTAGATAGAAAAGCGATGGAATCGGGCGCTGTAGATTATTTGATAAAAAGCGAACTAAGTGCTGAGAAACTGGAAAGATGCATCAGGTATTCCCTTGAAAGATCGTCTTCAATAAAAGCACTTAGAAAAAGTGAAAGTAAGTTCAGGAATATATTCGAAAAGTCAAAGGATACGTTGTTTATAGCTAATGAGAACCTGTTATTTATGGATGTAAATGACGCCTCCTATAAATTGCTGGAGTATAATAAAGGGGAATTGCTTTCAAAAACTCTTTATGAACTTCTGGTGAATGTTGTGGACAGGAAAGCCATTAAACGACAATTGGCAGATACTGGCGATGTGCCTGATAAAGAAATAGAGGTAAGAACAAAGAATGGCGAAAAAAAATATTGTATGCTTACCCTTTCCAAGGAAAAGAATATAAAGGGTGTTTACTATATCCAGGGTATTATTCATGATATTACGGCTTTGAAAAAAACGGAAAAGGAAAAATTGATGATTGAAAAAATGGATGTTGCCAGCCGGCTGGTGAGGATTATGGCGCATGAAGTAAGAAACCCTTTGAACAATATCATGTTATCTGCTGAACAATTAGAACATTTAATAGAAGGTGAGGAATCACAAATCTGTTTCGATATAATTAAAAGAAACAGTAAGAGAATTGAGGCCATTATGGCAGAATTATTAAACCCGGCAAACGGAGGCCAACTGTCATTAGAAAAAAGATCATTGCAGGCAATTATTGATGAAAGCATTGATGCAGCTATTGACCGTATAAAACTCAGGAATATTGACTTGCAAAAAGATTATATTGATGAACCTGCATGGGTCATGGCCGACCAGGAAAAATTGAAAATTGCCTTACTCAATATTATTATTAATGCAGTTGAAGCAGTGGAAGAAAATGATGGCCAATTAATGATTTCTATAAAGAGAAATGAACAACAGTATATTGTGTCAATATCAGATAATGGATCTGGGGTAAGTGAGGAGAACCTGCCACTTCTTTTTGAACCTTATTTTACTTCAAAACAAAAGGGAATGGGTATTGGCTTAGCTTCCACAAATAACATATTGAATGACCATAAAGCGTACATTAGTGTTGAGTCTCAGCTAAACAAGGGCACCACCTTTAAAGTGGTTTTTAATGGGGTAACTGAATAATAAAATTTTTATTTTCGCTTTAAATGATATGTGAATAAATGATTTGGTAAAATAAAAACCATTATATCTAATTCTAAGATAGCTTAAAAAAAAGGCAGGTTGTGGAACATAAAAAGTTTTTTCTTGCTGATGACGATCCTGACGATCAGGAATTATTTATAGAAGCCCTCCAAGAGATAGATGCGCTGTGCAAATGCGTAACGGCTTTTGATGGCCAGGAAGCTTTGCAGAAATTATCGAATTACGCCGTATATGTACCTGATTTAATTTTTTTGGATTTAAACATGCCCAAAATGAATGGGAAAGAATGTCTTGCGGAGATTAAAAAAAATAATTTTCTTAAAGAAATCCCTGTAATTATCTATTCTACTTCATCCGATAAAAAAGATATGCACGAAGCAATGCAGTTAGGTGCTGTTTTTTTCCTGCAAAAGCCCCACAGGTTTGAGGAATTATCACGTGCTTTAAAACATATTATTACCTATGATTGGAAAAGAGCATAGCATATTTTGATGCCTGCCGATACCTGGACAAAAAAAGCCGTAGCACATTTTTAAAGTCTATTCCACTATCATCTCAGCTCAAATTGCACATGATTTGTGTAAAAAATCAATCAAAGAGTGCTTAAAAGGTAATGAGCTTATATAAAAAAATGTACTACGGCAGTATTTTATGAAAATCCTTGCTTTACTTCAGCCTTCATAGAAGCGGCTTTTTCTTTTCCCTCCTGTATGAACTTTCCGGTTTCATCTTTAATATCCTGGTATTTGCCGGACAGGCCATCCTTTACATCATTATACTTATTTGTCACATCTCCTTTAAAACTATTTATCTTGTTTGCAAACTCATCTTTTAAATCTGCCCCTTTCTTCGAAATTACTTTTCTTGTTTCTGATCCTTTATCAGGGGCAAATAAAATGCCCAGTACTGCACCTGCTGCGGCGCCTACTAAAAAACCTGTTGCCCATTTTCCTGAACTCATGATTGTTAATTTTAAGTGTAGTTAATAATGTTATTTAAATTATAGTAACTAAAACATTGCCAAACTTGCTTTGATATCTAATTATTTTTGAAATTCTATAACTTATTTTACTATCGGGCTTTGCAATTAATATTTTTCAAAGCACATACATGAATGATGCATTATTATTGATGATTAAAGCGTAACATATTCAATAACCTTATTTTCATAAATGCACATTGCATTGCATATAATTGATACGTAATAATATCTTTCAAATTTTTATAAGGAAAAAATTCTTCTAAGGCTTCCTGGTAAAGTTTGCTGAAATGCAATTCACAGCTTTGGCAAAGTGCTGCTATTTCTCCCCCCTTAACCAAACTGCACTCATTATCACTTATATCGATTTCAATTTCTTTCCACATCTGATCTGTATAATCTGCAGGAAGTGAAATGTTGAAATGCAGAAGCTCATTGCTGATTTCCCTTGCGTATTGATTACTCTCAAACGCCAAAGCCTGGATGGCTGTTTTTAAATTGGCATTATCTATTTCTTCCGCTATATCATCAAACCCTTTGTTAACCTGAATGAGAAAAGATACCAGTCTTTTCAATTTATTCTGCAATGTAGAATTGATGGGAACCATTAAATTTTGCATACTTAATTTTTTATTGAATAACAGCACTACCTGAACTCTTTAATAGTATTTAAAACACTTTTTATTTCACTGAGCTGCCGTTCTAATATTTCCCGTAGTTCATTATCCTCATCTATTTGTTCAATGGCTTTCGTATAATTTTTTATCGCAGTTTCTTCTCCTTGAATACAGGCATAAATGATGGTTTCTTTTTTTCCAAATTTAAAAGTGTTTTTTAAATCCATCCAGGTGCGGTGTAGTAAACTTAAAGTAAATTGATCAATAGAAGAAGGAACTTTTAATTCGGAAACGATATTTTTCAGTTCAGTACTATATCTGCCTCGTTGGTAACCAAAACGTTCAAATAAGAGTGACAATACATCATCCCTGATTCTTTCGGAGGCAGTTAAATATCCTTTTTTTGCATCTTCCAGTATAGCAATGAGATGGTATACGGGTTGAACGGTGGTTTCTTTAATCGTTAACATGGCAAATTTTTTGTTGATTCCTGATTGGCGTAGTTATAGGGGCAATTTGCATACCATTCTTAAAGGTTTGTAAGTGATATTGTTAACAATAAAAAGTGAGTAAACTAATACAGGGTTGTGTATATATTTCCATAGTTGCACCCCGTTTGTCAGGGATATAGATGCACGAATGGGAATACCTGAATTTGTTTCTTATGCCACCCAAATAAGTTGATTAACTTGATTCAACCATGACCATGTGACGATGATGAATTTCTTTTTCCTGAAAGATCCTGTTGCTTGCAGAAGCAGCATACATGATTAAATTGGTTTTTGCTCATCCAGTTGAGGGGGTTTTATTGGTGAAGGCACCCTGGATCTGTTTGCAATTCTTTCGAATTTGAGATAAAGCCCACTTCTTTTCCTTCCAGTAACATCGTCGCCTAACAAAAGCCCCCATGGTTTTAAATTTTCCACCCTGTCGAATATTACTTTTAAAATGGCAATGCAGGGTATGGATAAAAACATTCCTGCTACACCTGCCAACGCTCCACCTGTGAGCACGCCCAAAATAGTAATAAGCGAATTGATCTTTAATTTTGAACCCACCACTGTTGGCATAATGATATTGTTATCTAAGAATTGCACAACAACCAGTATCACCAATACCCACACAACATCACTCATAATTGCTGATGTTGTAAGTGTAACGAGCATGCAAAAAACTGCAGCAATGAGCATTCCTATATAAGGGATCAAATTGAGGATAGCTGATAACACACCTAAGAAAATGGGGTATTTAATACCGAGTGCAAGAAAGCCCACACAGTTTATAGTGGCTACTATTCCCATTTCAATAAGTAAACCCGTCATATACCCTTGTACAATTGATTTAGACTCCTGTAACACATCATTTACTTTTGCCTGGTGTTCCGCTTTAAAAATGGTAACAAAAAACCTTGCTATCATATCCCTGTAATACAAAATCAAAAAGATATACACGGGTAACAACAGCATGACCACTGCCAACTCTGTAATCGTTAAAAAAGTATCGCCCAAAACTCCCGATCCTGTGGTTTTTAGTTTTTCGGCAGCAGTATCAAACAGGTTTCGCTGCTCAACCTTGGTTAAATTAATATTGTGCGACATCCATCCCTTAAGTGTTTGAATATGTTCCGTTAAATGCTGTTTGATAACAGGTATGTCATCGATAAAACTCACAATTTGCTGAGAAAGGTAATAGAGGATGCTCCCTGCAAGAATAGTTGAAATACTTAAAGAAACAGAGATGGCCCAAACCCGTGACATGCCTTTTCTTTCCAGGAATTTATTAACCGGCAGTAATAACACAGCCAGCAAAAAAGCAAAAGCCAATGGCACAATGATATCTTTCCCAAGAAAAATGATCAACCCCATTAAGGAGAACATTAGCAGGAGCAAAGTAAATTTTATATAAAACGGATTTGGTTGACGTAGCACCATAACATAACTAGTTTTTAAATTGACATAAGTTGATGGCGCATACAAATTAAAAAGGGAAACCGCCGGTATCATCTATAAAAGCAAATCCTGTGCAAAAAGTAAAACACTGCAATAAATGGGACATTTTGCAATCTGTCATCGAGAATCTTATGGTTAATATTAAAATTAATTCAATAGAAAGGAAGCGAAGGGAGTTAATGAACAATAAGGCTCACTGTTTTGTTAATGGTATCCCTGGAGAATGGTTTAGCAATAAACATATCAGCTCCCGCTAATAATGCCTTTATTTTGTCAGCAGGTGTTGCGTAAGCTGTAATCATAATTAGTTTTGAAGTGGAGTAATTTTTTTTAACGTAGCTAATAAAATCAACACCCATTCCATCTGGCAAATGATTATCTAAAAAAATAATTTCTGGACTTTGTTTTTGCAAAGCTATTTTAGCTTCACTGATAGAATTTACATAACTGCACTGGATATTATTTTTACGTAATAAACCACCAAGTAAATAACAAATGTCTATTTCGTCGTCAATAATTAATGCCTTCACATAGTTAGATTTATTAAATAAGAGAACTTAAAAAGTAAAATATATTATCTAACTCTCGCAATTTCTTTGCCAACCTGTGATATGCGTTAAAAATAGCAAAAATGAATACGCTATTCTGCAATTAATATTTATTGCGTAAAATTATCCACAAAAAGAGGAAAAATTTATACTACTTCTTTGGGATAGGGGATATTTATATGAATTTTCAGGCTGTACTCCAATTTGGCAGGTTTTTTTCAGAAATATTTAAGCGTTAGGATTGGATAAAATAGGTTTGTTTTCTGGGTTTAGGAAAAAATGGGTTTACAATGAAGGAATTGTCTGAATTTGTAAACCCGTTTTTTGTAATCTCTCCGAAAGTAATTCTTATATTTATAAAAAATCTGCATGAAAAAAAGGGTTCTGATTATTGATGATGATACTGATATGTGTGCCTTACTACAAAGGTTTCTTACCAAAAACGGGTATGAAGCTGAAACATCACATTCAGCTAATAAAGGGATCGAGAAATTTAAAGCTGGCAGTTTTGATATTGTAATATGTGATTTCAGACTGGGTGACAAAAAAGATGGCAAAGACATTTTAGTAGAGATTAAACAACATAAACCTTCAACAGTTGTATTAATTATTACCGGCTACAGCGATATTAAAACCTCTGTAGATGTAATTAAAGCTGGTGCTTTTGATTATATAATAAAGCCACTTATACCCGAAGAAGTATTAGCTGTATTAAGTGAAGCTATTAATCAACCAACCAAAAAGAATGACGAAGCTGTTTCACTCCCAACTGATGGAAAGATCAGTAAAATTAAAACCTTTAATAGCGAATTTTTGGAAGGCAGGGATTTTGTTACTAAGCAGTTATATCAACAAATTGACCTGGTTGCACCTACAAATTACAGTGTTATACTATATGGAGAAAGTGGAACAGGCAAGGAAGTAATTGCTAAAACAATTCATGACCGGAGCAATAGAAAAGGAAACCCTTTTATTGCAATGGATTGTGGTACACTATCAAAAGAATTGGCAGGAAGCGAATTGTTTGGACACGTTAAGGGGTCTTTTACCGGTGCATTAGCAGATAAGGAAGGTCATTTTGAATTAGCTAATGGAGGCACCTTGTTTTTAGATGAAGTGTCTAATCTATCTGCTGAAATACAAGCTTCTTTATTAAGAGTAATTCAGGAAAGGAAATTTAAACGGGTAGGGGGCAACAAAGAAATTGAAATAGATATCAGGATCATTGTTGCTTCAAACGAAAATTTGCAGGAAGCACACAGAAAGGGGAAATTCAGAGAAGATTTGTACTATCGGTTTAATGAATTTAGTATTAGTCTCCCACCTTTAAGAAACAGAAAAAATGATATTCCATTATTTGCAGAGTTTTTTTTAGCAAAAACAATGACCGAATTAAACAAGCAGCTTGATGGATTTGATGAAGAGGTAATGGAAAAATTCATGCAATATAACTGGCCCGGAAATTTAAGAGAATTTAAAAATGTTATAAGAAGATGTGCGCTGTTAACAGAAAGCGGCTACATAGCTGCTTCTTCATTGCCACATGAAATAAGCAACAGTTTCATTGATCATACTTCCTATGCCAACCCAACGAGCCACACCTCCAAAAATACACTTCTTTTAAAAGATTCAGCCTCCAAAGCTGAGTATGAAACTATTATGCACGTATTAAAAGAAGTAAATTTTAATAAAACAAGAGCAGCCGAGCTTTTAAAAATTGACCGTAAGACCTTATATAATAAGATCAAGGGGTATGAAAATTCACATTTGTAAGTTTTCTTTATCTGATGAATTATTTCGTAGTACTGGGTTTTCTATTAGCGGTGTTTTTTCTTCACAGAGCAACATTCCAATAGTTATGTTTATGCAATAGGTACAAACCAAAACACAGCCTTTTATTTAAGATTACTCCCTGTCTGAATCATCTTCTCAATCTCACTTAAGTATCTCAGTTAATTTCTTGAGGAAAGAATAATGCTTTGCAAGAATGTATATTTATAAAGATTGTATTATAAATATTTTTTGCAAGTATAAAATATCATAGTGCTTGGGGAAATGCTTCCACATGTGATTATTCTGCTCCTCACACTCAGATAATCAAGCCGGATGTAAACAGTACGATCTTTTACGAACATTGTTTACAAATTTTTTTTCTAATGTAAAATTTGTTTTTTTTACTGCTTATTCTGTTTTGCAGTAGAACTTAAAATATGAATTTCGCCCCAGTGCACTCCTTTTTTTTATGAGTAAAATTTACTGGCATGATTTTTATTTTTTAATACTAAAATACTTTTTATGATTATTAAAGTAAAAAATATGATCTGCCAGCGTTGCAAAATAGTTGTAGACAATATTCTATCCAGTCTGGGACTGGAGGCAGAGTCAATTGCAATTGGTGAAATTGTTTTGAAAAGAAAAGTATCAGAAGGTCAATTGAAGGAGCTGGATGCTGCCTTAAAAGCAGTAGACCTTGAACTGGTTTATGATAAGAAAAACCTTATCGACCAGCAAATCAAAAACCTCATTTATGAAATCATTTATTATTTAGATGAACCCTTAAGTATTAAATTCTCTTGTTTCTTAAGTGGAAAGCTGAATTATAATTACAATTATTTATCAAAAATATTTTCCGAAGTAAACGGAATCAATATTGAACGTTATATTATTTTACAAAAAATTGAAAAGGTAAAATCGATGCTTGTATCAGAGGACGCTGTACTAAGTGAAATTGCCTTTAAAATGAATTACAGCAGTGTAAGCCACCTTTCTAATCAATTTAAGAAGTATACGGGATTGAGAGCCAGTGATTACAAATCATCACTAAGAGCAAGTGGAAAAAGTATTTACAGAACCATGTCTCATAAAATGGCCGTATAAAGATAAATGCTGCAATGACTGGAGAAAGTTTAAAAGCTAAGCTTTAACCTACGACACTAAAACAATGATTGTAAATACAAAAAGGTCTATTTGAATCGATTAAAATCAATTGCACAAAAAAGGAATCTGCGCATGGGCTACCTGGGTGATCAATTCAATAGAATTTTTTTAGGTTTTTAATAATGGGATAATTCAAGCGCACATTTATAACTTATGTTAATCCTTTAGCAATGATTTTACTTAAACATTACATCGATTTAAAAGTATTTCATTTTATCACCTTCATCGATTTCAAAGTAATTGAAGTGCTTCAGGAAGATGAAGGTGTTAGTTTTCAGATATTTTATAATGGGCGCTATTTCTTTACTTTAGTGCCAAAAAAAAAGAAAACAGGAAGTTTTGAGCTTTCCTTATTTGATAAAATGAAAAAAACAGCAATTGATTGGGATTTGTTTTCAAAAATTGAAATTTCACTGTTTGCTATTTTATTAAAAGAGCCTGTCTCTTAAAAGAGGAAAATTTTGTTATTAAATCAATTGACTTTATAACTTTAATCATTGGTATCATTATATTTTATAATCGACTTCAAAGTCGGTTTTTTCAATTGTATCTCTTGAAAAAAGTAAACTTTATAACGCTGTAGCACTCATAAATTTCCCTGTTTCTTCTCACATTGTAGAATAAGTTGCTCAAAAAATTTAATCAGCATAAGTTATCAAGCATCAACTTTTTTGGCATACGCTTTGAATTTTAGTCAGTATATCAAATCTTAAACCCTTTCAAAATGGAACAGGAAATAGTAGATGAGAACTTAAAGTTCTTAAAAGAAAAAATCAACTCAATACAAGTTGCTCTGTTCAGATCGGAAATTGATTCTGAATTAAAATTGCCTAACAATATTATTAAAACATATAAGGTAGAAGATGATGGAACAGTGTGGTTTTTTACTACATTAAATGGTTATCATAAAGCATTAAGCGGCAAACCTTTTTTTGCTCATTTGTATTTTCACAAAAAGGATGCAGATTTTCATCTTCAACTTAGTGGACATGCAGTGATTGTTGAAAATGCCGACCTTGATTCAAATTTCAGCACTTTTTCTACTGGTGCATATGCGGTTGCATTAATTAAAATGAAAATATTGAAGGCAGAGTTTAATGAAAAAAGGGTCAGTCCAAATATATCCTGGCCTAAAAAAATTAAATCTGTTATCAATCAGTTGTTCCTGGCTCCGCATAGAATCTATCATTTTACATAAATAAGTTTGTAGCAATTGAAAGGAAATAAGAATCAACTGATGAATTAATTTGGCCAATAGCGATATAACTAATAAACCCATCCAAACGGATGGGTTTATTATTGTTTAAGACGAATAGATTTTTCTACCATTCAATCGCATGCCATGTATAATTTTACTTAGTGCAAGCGAAATCTGCTGCTTTGCGCTCTAACTCTATTTCAGTAGTATAGTTTGAGTCATCTGTCTGATTTGGTTGGGATGCCGCAATCAAGTAGTTTTAGGTTGTATCAACTTTTACTCAGATCTGATATGAATTGGTATAAGGTAAAGAATATCGACACAATTGATTCACCTGCATTACTGCTGTATAAGGAACGTATACAAAAGAATATCAAAAGTGCAGTAGAGATGATTGAAGATGTAAACCTGCTTCGTCCGCATGTAAAGACAAATAAAATAGCAGAAGTATGCGCTATGATGATGACAGCGGGTATCACTAAATTTAAATGTGCAACCATTGCAGAAGCAGAAATGCTGGCTATGTTAAATGCAAATGATGTTTTACTGGCTTATCAGCCAGTAGGGCCGAAAACAAAACGGCTTTTGACATTGGTGCAGCAGTATCCGCAAACAACATTCAATTGCGTTACAGATAACCTTGATACGGCAAAGGGTTTATCAGAACTATTTTCCGTGAATAACGAAATGATCAATCTATTTATTGACTTGAACACGGGCATGAACAGAACTGGCATCCAGCCCGCAAAAGCCTTTGAATTATTTCAGCAGTTAAACTCATTACCCGGTATTAATTTCAACGGGCTGCATGCATACGACGGGCATTTAAGAGATACAGATCTGCAGCAACGTCAGCAAAAAAGTGATGACGCTTTTAATGAAGTGATTGAAATTGCAGCACAAATTGAAAAGATCATTCATAAACCTCTTACGATTGTTGCGGGAGGTTCACCTACATTTCCAACACATGTAAAACGAAATATTGAATGCAGCCCGGGCACATTTGTTTTCTGGGATTGGGGGTACAAACATCAGTTGCCCGATGAACCATTTGATTATGCTGCCCTCGTTCTTACAAGAGTCATTTCAATTGTTGATGATCAAACGATCACCACCGACCTGGGGCATAAATCGGTTGCTGCTGAAAACCCATTTCCACGGGTTCATTTTTTGAATGCACCTGATGTGATGCCAATTTCCCAAAGTGAAGAGCATTTGGTTTTGAAAGTAAAAGACAGTTCACAATTTAAAGTTGGCGATGTGTTGTACGGTGTGCCCGTTCATATTTGTCCTACTGTTGCATTGTATGAGCAGGCAGTAGTGATTGAAAATAATGAAGCTGTATCAACATGGAAGGTGCTGGCGAGAGATCGGAAAATTAATTTGTGAATATTGTAAATGGAACATTAAACACTCAATTATGTTTATGGTGTGTAATTGCTTTGGTGCAATAATATCTTTCATTTCTATTGAATTTAAAACTAAATTTATCAGCGTCATTTTATCAACGTAATTGTAATTATGAGATCAAAAGGATTTTTATTTATCGTTGCTTTTTTTGTTTCAATTTCATTAATTGCACAAACACAGGGAAGTGGTTGGCAAAATCTTTTCAACGGTAAAGATTTGAACGGCTGGAAACGGGTGGCAGGTACGGCTGAGTATACTGTTGAAAATGGAGTGATCGTTGGGCGTACGGTTATGAATTCACGAAACACTTTTTTAGTTACGGAAAAAGAGTATGGCGATTTTATTTTGGAAGCAGAAGTATGGGTAGAAGATGAAGAAGGCAATGCCGGTATTCAAACACGCAGCCATTTTGATCCAAAAGCTTTTGATGGTATGGGAAAAGTATATGGAAGGCAATGTGATATTGATCCAACGCCACGCCGATGGACTGGTGGTATTTATGATGAAGGAAGAAGAGAGTGGTTATATCCTATGCAATTAAATGCACCGGCACAGAAGGCGTATAAACAAGGAGAGTATAATCATTATAGAGTAGAATGCATCGGTAATGAAATGAAAACATGGGTAAATGGAATAGCCACTGCTTATGTGGTTGATACCATTGATGCGAAAGGATTTATTGGTTTGCAGGTGCATGGCATCCGCTCTGCGGATCATGCAGGAAAAAAAGTGTGCTTTAAAAGTTTACGCATTAAAACTACAGGGTTGGTGCCAACTCCTTTTCCACCCAATGTGTACGTTTCCAATTTTGTTCCTAACAGTTTAACTGCTTATGAAAAGAAGAACGGCTGGCGTCTGTTGTTTGATGGAAAAACAAGCAACGGTTGGAGAAGTGCAAAAGGAAATGCTTTCCCGCAAAAAGGATGGATGATCAGTAACGGTGTTATGGCAGTAGTTGGTGCAGAAGGAAAAGAAGCAACCAATGGAGGTGATATTATTACCAATGAACAATATGCAGCATTTGATCTTTCGTTTGAATTTAAATTAACATCCGGCGCAAACAGTGGTGTAAAATATTTTGTAACACTTGCAGAGCAGAGTAGCGGGTCGGCTATTGGGTTGGAATACCAGGTGCTGGATGACACCTTACATCCAGATGCAAAATTAGGTCGTGATGGAAACCGAACTCTTGCTTCTTTGTATGATCTAATGAAGGCAGAAAAACAAAAACGGTTTTTACGTGCCATTGGTCAGTGGAATTTTGCAAGGATCATTGTATATCCGAATGATAAAGTTGAGCATTATTTGAACGGTATAAAAGTGCTGGAATATATCCGTGGATCAAAAGAATTTAAAGACCTTGTTGCAAGCAGCAAGTATGTAATTTGGAAAAACTTTGGCGAAGCTCCTAAAGGGCATATCCTGTTACAGGATCATGGTAATACTGTTATGTACAGAAGCATTAAGATGAGAGAGTTGAAGTGGTGAAGTGGGGAATGATGAAATCGTTTACAGAAGTCCATCCCCTCCATGGAGGGGCGAATTTCAAACTGTTAAAAACTAAAACGATTGGGGTGGGTTGTTGAGTAGTGATGGTGATGATGAACAAAGGGAATCTTTCGCAGGAATATTTGAAGCCAAGGGATGATGATACTTCGATAAACTCAGCCTCACTCAAAAATCATTTACAATTAAATAAAATAATCATGTCAGTATCCCGCCGTCATTTTATTAAGCAGTCAGCAAAAGCTTCAGCAGCAGTGTACGCTGCATCCATTGGTTTTAGTGCCAAAAGTTATGGAAATATCATTGGTGCAAATGATAGGGTACGTTTGGGTGTGGTGGGTTTTTCTGATCGTTTCCGTCAGGCATTATTCCCTTCTTTTTTGAATCATTATAAGGAATTGAATTTTGATATTGTTGCAGTAAGTGATCTGTGGAAGCTGCGCAGGGAAGAGGGACAAAGTTTTTTAAAGGAAAAATTAGGACATGATGTTCAAACTTGTGTAAATAATGATGAGTTGTATCGTATAAAAGATCTGGATGGAGTAATTGTAAGCACAGCCGATTTTCAACATGCTTTGCATGCAATTGAAGCAGTGAACGCAGGTAAAGATGCATATGTTGAAAAACCATTTGCTGAAACCATGGAAGACAACAGGAATGCATTAAAGATCATTAAAGCCAGCAACAGGATCATTCAAGTGGGTTCACAACGCCGAAGCGGCGGCAACTATGCAGCAGCAGCAGAATTTATTCAATCGGGAAAATTTGGCCCCATTACAATGGTTGAACTAACATGGAATGTAAATCAACCCGGCCGTTGGAGAAGACCGGCACTGGTTGCAAAATGTAAACAGGAAGATACAGATTGGAAACGCTTTTTAATGAACCGTCCGTTTGAAGCATGGGACCCAAGAAAATATTTGGAGTATCGTTTATTCTGGCCTTATTCATCGGGCATGCCGGGTCAATGGATGAGTCATCAAATTGATACCGTGCATTGGTTTAGCCGATTAAAACATCCACGTAGTGTAGTTGCCAATGGAGGCATTTATATGTGGAAAGATGGAAGAAAGAATTGGGATACCACTACGGCTGTTTTTGAATATGGTCCGCAAAACGATTTAACAACCGGCTTCCAGGTAACGTTTGGTTCACGCATGCATAATGGTGATGAAAAACCTGCAGAGATTTATTATTCAAACGGAGGTGAGCTAAACCTGATCAATAATACTATTTCACCCAATGGTGGACTAAGGGAAAATCATGCAAGTGCAATGGGCATGAAACCAAACCTGCTCACTGAAATGAAATTGACAGATCTGGAAGAAAAAGTTGTTGCATCTGCCAACACAGGCGCCGACAGATTAACCAGCAATCATATGCGGAATTTTATGGAATGTGTGCGTAGCCGTAAACAACCCAACGCCCCTGTTGAAGCAGGATATTATCATTCTATTGCTACCATCATGACCAATGCGGCTGTAAGAACTGGAGCCAAAGTAACCTTTGATGAAAAAACACAGGAAGTAATGGCCAATGGGAAAGTGTTTAAATATTAATGCAGGTTATGCTGAATATTTTTTAACGATAGTATTTGTTATAATAATAATCAATTGAAGTATGTGCCAATGGTTTTTGGCTCACATTTATGTGGAATTTCTTTCAATCAGGGTTGATTTAAGTACTGTTTTTTCATGAATAAAGCGATATACTTTTTTCTATAAGTTTAAATAAAAATCGAAGCGGCTTCTCTGTCCATTTCATAAGCTGGTTGTGTAATGGTTTTAAGTGATGGATTAAGCAAAGCGGCCATCAGTAAATTTGAGAATGAAATTATTTTTATATCCCGTGGAATTTGGAGTTTTAAATCCTGGCATACTTACACAAGAACTATACATTAGAGAATTATCGAACCAATATAGGTCAGATTTGCAATTGATATATTGCCTTAAAACTTTATTGATGAGTGTATAATTCACCTTAGCAGGTTTAGGTCATTATCTTTGTATCATTAGTAATCCTGCTGAAATGCCCAAGTATTAATATAGGGCTGTTTATTAGTAAAGCCTTGGTTTATGCCAAGGCTTTACATAATTAGCATATGTATTTTTTATTACAAGGCGGGGCTAATAGCAAGAGCAGTGTACATTATGTCTTTATTGTACTTAGCTAATATTCTAATTTCTCCCGTCTCAACATCTATATGAAAAAGGGTAGATTTTTTGTTTACCTCATATAAAGCAAGACCAATATCAGTGGTAACATTTGCATTTCTTGGAGCAATATCAAAACCACCATCACCTTCTAATTTTAGTTTCACAGGTAAAGGCTCAATTAAAGTTCCGGCATTGGGCGGCTTAATTTCATACAACAAGTCTGTAGTTACATCCAAGGCATACAATTCAGTTGAAGGGGTGCCGGCAATGTTATTATCATAAGCCACCCCATTAACTGAAGCGGGTTGAGGGTTGATAGAACCATCTACAAAAGTAGTTCCTGCAATACCTACAGTTGCATTATCTGGCACAACACGGAGATTTTGACCTGTATTACTAATGATTCTTAAGCGATCCACCTGTGGATTAAAATCAAAGCCAAACGAAGTACCTGACAATAAAACCTGCAATCCACTCGCAGTTTTAAACGAGAAAGCAAATGTGGCTACACCAGAATTGGGATTTACAATATATACTCTACTATTACTTCCAAGAGCATATAACTGGACGGTTTTAGGACGGAAGTCAAGACCTAACACACTTTCACCAGTTTGTAAACCTGTAATCATCGCAGAACTAAGAACCATTTCAGGATTTGAAGTGGAATACTTATCCAAAGTATTTCCAGCAAGGGCATAAAATGTAATGCCTTCAGGATTATTTGTGTTGCTTTCGAAAGGAGTATTATTAGTATTGATTTTGAAAGGAACGGAGGACATCCCTGAAGTGTTTTCAGTTACTGAAGGCAAATCTTTTTGGCAAGCTGCAAGAGAAAGAGAAAGGAATGCTAATGCGCTAAACCTTCCCAAAAGGGCTTTTTTCATTTTTACTTTTTTTTATGTTAAAGGATGAATAGTATAAACGTTATAAATTCATGTCTGGATTTTTCTCCATTGTTTTATGTAAAATGAAATTGTTTCGTTCAACTATTACGGCTAAATTATCCATTAGCTAAACAAAATTTCACATGGGAAAAACCGAATCCCAAATTGAGATAAAGAGGCATTGTAACTCTGTATTTTAAGATTCATTTTGAAAGTGTCTTGTTTATAATATGCTTAATAGTTTGGATTTAAATTTGCGTGTGAGATCAGCTAAACACTACTCATGAAATCACTACTTTTAATCACTTTCCTTGCGTTATTCTCTTCACCTAAAATATTTTATTCGTTCAAAGTGGGAGGATTGGAAGGTGGAACCATCAAGATGAGTAGTTTCGAAGGAAAAAAAATTCTTATTGTGAACACTGCTTCAAAATGCGGTTATACACAACAATTAGGGGAATTGCAAAAGCTCCAGGCACAGTTTAAAGGAAAATTAGTTGTTATTGGATTTCCTGCTAATAATTTTAATCAGGAGGGAGGATCAAACGAAGAAATTAAAGAATTCTGCAAAAGAAACTATGGTGTTAGTTTTCTTATGGCTGAAAAGATTTCAGTAAAAGGTAGTAATGCTCATCCTCTATTCAAGTACCTCACAAAAGAATCTGCAAAACTCGGTATTTCAGATCCTGTAAAATGGAACTTTACAAAATTTCTAATTGACGAAAAAGGGAGGCTTGTTAAAGTCTTTCCCAGTAAAGTAACTCCGTTAAGTTCTGAAATAACAGCTCATTTAAAATAACATAACTGTAATGTCCTCTTGTGCGTAAATAATAAAGTCCTCAAACTTCAAAAGGCAATTTTCGAAGACATGAGCGGACTTTATTTTACAAGTGCCCGGGACTGGATTCGAACCAGCACGTCCTTTCGAACACCACCACCTCAAAGTGGCTTGTCTACCAATTTCAACACCCGGGCATTTATTTCAAATTTTTCAGAAATTCTTTTCCAATTCCTGATTTTAAATACTTCTCTTTTTCTCTTGCCTCAACTCTCGTTTGGAAAGTTTCGGTGTAAATAAGCACAAATGGTTTGTATGCTTTAGTACTCCTGTTTTCACCGTTGTTGTGCTCTTTGAATCTTCTTTCCAAATTACTCGTCATACCAACGTACATATAATTTCTTATCTCACTTCTTATGGCATAAACGATGAACATCGGTACAAATTCAAAGTGGCTGTTTACCAATCCTGCCTGCCGGCAGGCAGGTTCAACACCCGGGCATTGAGGGCAGCAAATGTAAAGTGCCTGTCCCACCTCATCAAATTTTTTTTAAACAAGGGCGGAAAAAATAGAACGTGAAAAATGTGACTTACAACTTAAAACTATTTCTTCAACACAATCCTGAACGTTGTACCCTTTCCCAACTCTGAATGTTTAACATACAACTGTCCTTTGTGATATTGCTCAATGATTCGTTTGCTAAGCGAAAGACCCAAACCCCATCCTCTTTTTTTGGTGGTAAATCCAGGTTTAAACACACGGCCGATGTTTTGAGATGCTATTCCTTTCCCGGTATCGGTAACATCAATAACGATTGTTTTCTCTTCTTCTTTCATATCCACAGTGATGGATCCTTTTCCATCCATGGCATCTAAAGCGTTCTTTAATAAATTTTCAATAACCCAATCGAACAAAGGCATAGAAATAGGTGCAATCATATCCCGATGTTCTGCTTTTACTTGAAGACGTACTTTACCGGTAGCCCGTTTTCGGATATACTCGGTCATTTCTTCTACTTGCTTTACTACATTTTGTTCTTCTAACTGTGGGGTACTTCCAATTTTTCCAAACCGATCGCTCACCAAACGCAACCGCCTTACATCTTTTTCTATTTCTGTTGCAATCTGCTCATTGCCTTTGGCCTCTTTCAGCATTTCAACCCAGCCTTGCAAGGAAGTTACGGGTGTTCCCAACTGGTGCGCTGTTTCTTTGGCCATGCCTGCCCACACCTGGTTTTGTGTTGATTTGTTTCTGGCCTGTAAAGAAAAAATAGTGATGATGATAAACAGCGCCACAATCAATAATTGAACAATAGGGTAGTACTGCACCTGCAATAACAAAGCTGAATGACCATAATAATATTTATTATAAAGCCGGGGTTCTTTACTTAGTTCAAGGATGATAGGGTTGTTTTGAGTTTTAAATAACTTCAGCCTGCTTAACACATAACCGGGATCTGCCGCCGCTTTAGTTGAATCAATATTGATGAAACTCACCACGCTGTCTTTCTCATCGGTTTCAATAATGGGGATGCTCTTTTGTTCATTGCGTATAAGTGATGGCAGTTTGGTATCTGCATCAACAGGTGCATTAATAATGAATTTTCCTGCCTCAACCCATTGCTCTACTTTTTGCCGTTCGTCTTTTGCAATCTTGGCAGCAAGGTAGTTGGAGTAAAAGATAGTTCCTGTAACAATACCTATTGCAACAAGTGCTAAAAGTGTTCGCCAGTTAAAATATTGACCAAGCATGCCCTAATTTAGACAAGGTTTGGCTGCCAACTGCTATTTTTGAAAAAATATTTATCCCAATTGCTTCATAAACCATCTGTTGCTATTGTTATTTTAAACTGGAACGGAAAAAAATTCCTGCAGCAGTTTCTACCTTCTATACTGGCATCTACCTATGAAAATAAACGGGTGATTGTTGCAGATAATGCATCAACGGATGATTCTATAGCGTATGTGCAGCAACATTTCAAAACAGTTGAAGTACTTACAAGTAAAGAGAATAATGGATTTGCAAAAGGCTATAATTATTTTCTTAAACAGGTTAAAGCCGATTATTATGTGCTGCTCAACAGTGATGTGGAAGTGGAGCCCACATGGATTGAACCTGTAATTGCGTTAATGGAGGCAAACAAAATGATAGCGGCCTGCCAACCTAAGATTCTTTCTTATCATAATAAACATTTGTTTGAATATGCTGGTTCAGCCGGTGGCTGGATCGATACATTGGGTTATCCCTTTTCAAGAGGCAGGGTGTTTGATGTATTGGAAGAAGACAAAGGACAGTACAATGATGCAGCTCCTGTTTTTTGGGCAAGCGGCGCTGCAATGTTTATTAATGCAAATCTGTTTCATGCACAGGATGGATTTGATGAGTTCTTTTTTGCACACCAGGAAGAGATTGATCTTTGCTGGAGACTTCAACGCAACGGATATCTTATATATACATGCCCGCAATCTATCGTGTATCATGTAGGTGGAGGGACATTACCAACTGGTAGTTCCACAAAAGTATATCTCAACTTCCGCAACAACCTGATCATGATCTGCAGGAACATGCCAATCTCAGAACTCATTTGGAAGTTGCCCTTACGTATAGTCCTTGATGCAGTTTCGGCCTGGAAAGAATTACTCTCAGGCAAACCCGGATATTGGCAAGCTGTGCTCAAAGCACATCTTGCTTTTACGGTATGGTTATTCAAAAAAAAGAAAACCGTTAAAGCAGGTTATCCGGAGTTGAAGGCTGTATATAAAGGAAGTATTGTGTGGCAGTATTTCATCAATAAAAGAAGATTTTTTTCTGAAATTGTGAAGCTTAAATAACAGGTGTTTCCAATCATCCCTTACATTTGCAACTGAAAACGAACGAATATGGCACAGGAAATCATTGATCAAAAGCATAAGGATATCACTACTAACTGGGTAACCTCTTCCCGTTTTTTGTTTTATATACAGGTGTTTTGTATCGCCGCTTTTTTATTAGGTGGATGTTACAAATTATATACATACGGGTATAAAGGCAAGCCCGATGTAGAAATACCAGGCAGTACATTATACAATCCCAAGTATAAATAAAGCCAACGATGTAAATTTTTTTAATCCCTTCCTCTTTGGTGAAGGGATTTTTTTTATCAGAAATATATGGGTGAGATTTTTGCCAATTAGCAGGGCTTCTTTACATTTGCACCCCGATAGTTCTTTTTCAAGCGGAAGTAGCTCATTTGGTAGAGCACGACCTTGCCAAGGTCGGGGTGGCCGGTTCGAGCCCGGTCTTCCGCTCAAAGTCCTCCGGCCAGTAGGCGGAGGTTTTTTTTCAGCTCTTTGGAGCCCCGGTGGTGGAATTGGTAGACACGCAGGACTTAAAATCCTGTGACCCGCAACGGTCGTAACGGTTCAACTCCGTTCCGGGGCACTGATAAAATACAGAAGCCTTGACAGCATTAGCTTTCAGGGCTTGTACAAATAATCCGGCTGTGTACTTATCGTACAAGTCAAATAAAAATTCAATTCTTTTGTTTCATTGATGAAAGTTTGCGAACGATAACAGAGATCACCGGCTTTATCTAAAGCCTAACTAAACCTCCGGGGTTTTGGAAACCCCGGAGGTTTACTTCGCAAACTCCGGAGGTTTTTCTATCATTCATACCTGTACGTCACATATCCCAACAACTCCTTCTGTTTGCTGTAACAATTCTCTCTTATTTTCAATCCCTGTGGATTGTATTGATACTTCCAGATCACATAATTACTGCTGCCTGCCTGTACAGAGATCATTTGTGCAAGCAAAGATTGTTCATTGTATTCATAAATATAATCGGGTAATAATTTCTGCACCCGGTCATTGAAGCGTACAATATCCGTTAATCGTTTTTGTTCATCGTAATAATAATACCATGCCTGTGTTTCTACTCCCTTGCTGCGCCATCTTTCTTCAGCAACATTTCCCTTTTCATCAGCCGAAAAAAATACTTCAACGGTATCTGTATTGTTTTTGATGCGAAGCATTTTAATAGGGAAACCAATGGAGTCATAGGTCCAGTATCGTTTTTCAATTTCTTTTGTTTGATAAGCATATGCCTGCGATACCGATTCAACAGCCACTAATCTTCCTGCAGCATCATAGGTATAAGATGAAACATTCAACGTGGTATTGGAGCTATCGGCGCTGCGTGTGAGCTGGCCTTTAAAATTAAACTGGCTGCTGAGAACCGATTGCAGTGTTTGCACTGTTTGGCTATACGTTTTAATTGAATTATAAGAAGGCGATATTTCCTGGTAGCAGATAAACTGATCAACGGGTTCACCTCTTGCTTCAAAAGAATGCAGGATCACTTTTTTGATCTTGTTGACTTTATATTGCTTTAATTGTTCAGCTGTTTGTTTAGTACTAATAATATCTTTCTGGTAAAACTGGCTGAAGCTGCAAAACGGAATGGCAACAAAAACAAATAGGATAAATGGAAGATGTGTGGTATTCATAATTCTGTCAAAGATATTTTCAATCAACTAAAAACTTTGCCAAAGTTCAAAACTTTATCAAAGTTGACATCGATTTTCTATTTTTAGCAAAACTTCGGCTACATGTCGCACGGAAAGGCCCGGAAAGAAAAAAATTGTTTAAACTGTAATGCAAGGGTATTTGGCAGGTATTGTCATGTATGCGGGCAAGAAAATGTGGAACCCAAAGAAACGGCCGCTGGCCTGGTGGTTCACTTTTTTAACGATATCACCCATTTTGAAGGAAAATTTCTGACGGCCATCCGTTATCTCTTATTCAAGCCCGGTTTTCTTACGGCTGAATATTTCCGTGGCCGGCGTGCCGGCTATATGAACCCTGTAAGGATGTATGTCTTCAGCTCAGCTTTTTTCTTTATCCTGTTTTTTAGTTTTTTTTCAGGTGTTGAAAAAAATCCGGAAGTCGTTAAAATCAAAAAGCCAGCAAAGGGGGTGAGAATAAGTACACCGTTGAATAATAAGGTTGCCCGTGAAGAAGCATTGAAAGAGGCAGAAACAAAAGAGGACTCTGCTTTTATTAACAACATCTTGAACGGAGATACCAGCGTTCAATTCACGAACAAAGACAGTACAAAGAAAAGGAGTAATAATGATTTGTTTTCGGGCAACCGGAAAGATTATAAAACAATGGCGGAATACGATTCTGTTCAAAACAGTTTGCCAAAAGAAAAACGGGACGAGTGGTTTAAACGAATGATTAAAAGACGGGTGATCATTATTGAGGAAAAGTATGGCGGCGATATGTTTAAGTTTAACAAGGCACTTTTGGATCATGCATTACATTCATTACCTAAAATGCTGTTTATATCGTTACCCTTATTTGCGTTGATCTTATCCTTATTATACATTCGCAGGCGGCAGTTTTATTATGTAAACCATCTGGTATTTACCATTCATTTGTTTGTATTTATTTTTTTACTGCTGCTGCTAATTTTCAGCATAAATAAGCTGCAGCGTATTACAGGTACAAATGATTTTGAATGGATTTCCGGATTACTGTGGCTGTATATGTTTATTTATTTGTATAAAGCCATGCGCCGCATGTATCAGCAGGGTAGAACAATAACATTGCTCAAATATTTTCTGTTACTTTTTATAGCTCTTATGATTAACAGTATATTATTTGTTGGCTTATTCTCTTACTCGTTTTTTAATATTTAAATGATGGAAGAACAAAAAATACAGGAGTCTTTTTTACGATTAGTAAAGATCATGGATGAATTGCGTGAAAAATGCCCTTGGGATAAAAAACAAACCATTGAAACGCTTCGGCCATTAACTATAGAAGAAACGTATGAGTTAGCAGATGCCATCTCTGAAAAAGACTGGCAACACATTAAGGAAGAGTTAGGCGATCTCATGCTGCATCTTGTATTTTATTCAAAAATAGGTGCCGAGCAGCAACAGTTTACATTAACCGAAGTAATCAATGGAGTATGCGAAAAACTCATTGCACGCCATCCGCATATATATGGAAATGTAGAAGTGATTGATGAAGAAGATGTAAAACGCAATTGGGAAAAGTTGAAATTGCAAGAAGGAAAAACTTCGGTGCTGAGTGGTGTACCCAAAGGATTACCATCCATGGTAAAAGCCATCCGCATCCAGGAAAAAGCAAAACAGGTTGGTTTTGAATGGGACAATAAAGACCAGGTATTTGAAAAAATTGAAGAAGAGATCAGCGAGTTAAAGGAAGTGGTACAGGCTAATGACCGGGATAAAATGGAAGAGGAGTTGGGCGATGTATTCTTTTCATTGGTTAATTATGCACGATTTTTGCAGATTGATGCAGATCATGCACTTGAACGAACCAACCGTAAATTTATTCAGCGGTTTACACAAATGGAACAGGAAGCTGTAAGTGATGGCAAACAATTGGTGGATATGAGCCTCGATGAAATGGACAATATCTGGAACCGCATTAAAATAAAAAACAGGGAAGCATAATTATTTCTATTGAGCCACTTTAAAACCATCCGCCGCTTTTTTTATAAAAATGGACTCCTGCTGATATTGGCAGGATGGTTTCTTACATTTTCTTATTTATTTCAATACTACTGGTCGTACACATCTGCACCGGCACAGGTTAAAAAAACATTACAACGCACTATCAACAACAGGGAAAAAGATTTTGAACAATTATTGAACGACACTGCTTTATTACGCAGTTTAAATAACGGCACTTACAGCAAAAACTCCTTTCAACAATTATTAAGAAAGGATTACTTCATTTTTGTTGCATCCAATGGAACAGATGGTTTTCAAACCCGTTTCTGGAACACCCAAACCATTTTACCGGGTATTGAATTATGGCAACGTGCAGATGGGGTTTGGTTTGAACAACTCATAAACGGTTATTATACTGTATATAAAAAAGCAGTTGCTTTAAAAAATGGCAGCAGTTGCATGGTAATGGCGTTGATTCCTGTAAAATGGAATTATTTTGTAACAACCAACTATCTCAGTAACGGTTTTGCTTACCTGCAGGGTATAGAAAAATATTACTCCATCAGTGATGTAACAAAAACAACACTCGAAATAAAAAGTAACGATGGCACTACCTTGTTCTGGTTGAAAGAGCAAACCAATTTTCCGCAGCCATTAAACTGGATCACAGTGGTGCTGCGGTTGGTGGCCACGTTTTGCATGCTGTTGTTTCTTCACAAAGCAGCAGCGGAGCTGGTATTGAAACGATCATTTATAACAGGATTATTGTTTCTTGTTGCATGGTTACTGCTCTTACGCAGCATCAGTTATTTTTTTCCGGTGCCCTTGAATTTACGGCAATTTAATTTGTTTGATCCTGCTATTTATGGCTCGAACAATATACTTAAGTCATTGGGCGATTTGCTCCTTAATTCATTTTTATTATTGTGGGTCCTTTTATTCATCAGGCGATACAGTGGTACGGCAGCAGTTTACCGGTTCAAAGTAAAACCAACAACGGCATTGGTATTTACATCGTTACTTATTTTTTCGCTCACCATTTTGTTTGGTAATATTGTACGCAGCCTGGTGGCCGATTCGCAGATATCTTTTAATGTCACCAATTTCTTCAGCTTAAGTGTATTTAGTTTTGCCGGTTTTTGTGTATTAGGAAGCCTTGCCTTGAATTACTTTTTACTCATAGATTGGTTGTTTGGTTTTTTTAAAATATACACCAGGAACAATCTTAAATTGCAGTTGTTGTCATTAACCATCATCGGCTTGGTTTACATTACTGCTACCTTCAACGCAGGAAATGTTGTGTTTCATTTATGTTTACTGGGCTGGTTGTTACTCATTATCGTACTACTCAGTAAGAGTAGAGTTGATTTCAGGTTCCTGCCTTCCGGGGGAAAAAATATTTTCTGGTTATTTTTCTTCTCCATTTCATTAACGCTCTTACTCATTACAGAAAATGCTAAAAAAGAATGGAACGACAGGTTACGAATGGCAGAAAAGTTGAGCCTGCAAACAGACCCTTCGGCTGAAAACCTGTTGAGTATTGCATTGGCTAATTTCAGAACTGATTTTCTTGCTGATAATTTTTACCGCTTCACCACATCGGGCAGCAACCAATTTCTAAAAGACAGTTTATTGAGCGAACACTTCAGCGGTTATCTCAATAAATTTCAATCAGAGATATTTACATTTAATCTTCGTGAAGATCCTTTGTACAATGCTGATTCCACTTCTTTTAATACATTGAATATTATTTTTAAACTGCAGGGTAAACCAACAACGGTAAAAGACTGGCAGTATTATGAAGAATCGTTTGATAAGTTTTATTATATCGCCAAAAAAGAAATCAGCGATCCGCTAACAAAACAACTGCAAGGCTATGTCTTTATTATATCACGCCCCAAACGTTATGCTGATGAAAAATTTGATCCCCAGCTTTTTTCCAAAACATTCAACCTGTTACCGGAGAGCATGCCCTCCTATGCGTATGCTGTTTATAAAAATAAAGAACTCATCAGTAGTTTTAACGACTATCCATTTCCGGTTCATTTAACCACAGAGCAGAATAGTCAACCTTCATTCAGTAAAATAAACAAGAACGGTTACAGCGAACTGTGGTATATGGCTTCCTCCAACCTGATGGTTGTAATTGCCAAGCCTCAAAATAAATTGCTGGAAACAATTACGTTGTTCGCTTACCTTTTTTGTGTGTTTTTAATGTTGGTTGTGTTGTTTCGGTTCATCCGGTTCATTACACAATTTGGTTTAAAACCATCGGGCTGGAAAAGCCAGTTGCAACTTACCTTCCGCACACAGGTGCACACCACCATTATCGGCATCAGTGTGTTTTCTTTCCTGGTTATTGGCGCATCTACCATTTTCTTTTTCATTAACCGGCACAGTCGTATTAACAAAGAACGCTTATCCAGAACCATACAGATCATGCAGGGCGAAGTGGAAGATGCATTGAGCCAGCATGCCATGTTTGATGATGTATTAAAAGTGTATGACGATGTAAGTTCGGCGGGTTTGCAAATTAAAGTAAATCGTATTTCAGAAATACATGGCGTAGATGTAAACATTTATGATCCGAATGGAAATTTAAAAATATCATCACAGCCTTATTATTACAGCAAAGGGTTACTGAGCCGTAAAGCTGATCCTGCAGCCTATTTTAAATTATCAAGGGAATACCTTGTACAAACAATTGAAGCCGAAAAAGTAGGCACCCGCTCTTATATGAGTATTTATGTGCCGGTAAGAGATGCAGAAGGAAAAACATATGCCTATCTGAATATCCCCTACTTTACTTCACAGGATGAATTAAAACAGGAGATCTCTAATTTTCTTGTAACACTTATCAATCTCAATGCATTCATCTTTTTAATTGCAGGGTTGATTGCATTTTTTGTAACAGGCCGTATCACCAGTTCGTTTTCTATCATCAGCGATAAGATGAAAGAAATAAAACTTGGTAAATCAAACGAAGTAATTGTGTGGGACAGGAACGATGAAATTGGTGAACTGGTGCAGGAATATAACAAGATGGTAAAGCAACTGGAAGAAAGTGCCAGCCTGCTTGCTCGTAGTGAACGGGAAGGAGCATGGCGAGAAATGGCCCGCCAGGTAGCGCATGAAATCAAAAATCCCTTAACACCTATGAAGCTGAGTATTCAATATCTGCAGAAAGCTGTCGATTCCAATTCGCCCGATACAAAAGATATTTCACAACGTGTAGCTAAAACATTGGTGGAGCAGATCGATTATCTCTCCAACATCGCATCCGACTTTTCCAGCTTTGCCAACATTGGTAATCCAAGATTGGAAAAAGTGAATCTTGCTGAAGCCCTATATTCTGTTGTTGCTTTATTCAGTATGTATGATGAAGGCAGTATTGAATATGAAAAAAAAGGGAATGTTTGTTTAATGGCCGATAAAACACAGCTCAACCGTTTGTTCACCAACCTGCTCCGCAATGCATTGGAATCGGCAAGCGACGATAGACAAAGTGTAGTAAAGATTGATTACAGTCTTAAAGCATATACCGTATTGATCAGTATACAAGATAACGGCGAAGGCGTTCCACTAGAGCTGCAGGATAAAATTTTCTATCCCAATTTCACCACTAAAACATCGGGCACAGGTTTAGGGTTGGCAATGTGCAAAAGCATTGTAGAACAAATGAAAGGTCATATTTGGTTTGAAACAGAACAGGGGAAAGGCAGTATTTTTTTTGTTGAATTACCGGTATTGAGTTGAAAATAAAAATGCAACTCATAAAAAAGAAGGTTCATAACAACCTCACAAACCAATTGCATGAACGATTTCCAGAAATTCAAAAAATAATAAAGATAGAGCGGCAAGATTTATAATGTAACCCAAAAACCAACGAGCATGCACGGAAAGAAAAAAATAAAATAGAGATAACTTTTCTGAAAGAGGTTTTTTTCCAGTTTCATACTTTGGTTTTGGTTAAATTGTTAATGTTTCTGCAGCTAATCAGCATTCTGCCAACAGCATATAATTACTTCAATGCTTCTCTCACCTTTGGTGCGATCTTCGTTCCAAAAATTTCAATTGATTTCATCAGTGTTATATGCGAAGGACCGCCCACATCCATATGCGCCGAGAAACGGGTTAAGCCAAATAGTTCCTTCATCTGTAAAATTTTATCAATCGCTTCATTCGCATCACCAATGATCAATGCGCCATCTTTACTTCTGCCATAATCAAATTGATTGCGTTGAAACGGAGGCCATCCACGACTGCTACCTACACGATCCATTTGCCCCGAATACAACGGGTAATAATCATCAACTGTTTGTTTACTGTCGTCACCAAAGAAGCAATGCATGTGTACACCCATCTCAAGTTTACTCATATCATGTTCACAATGCTGATACACTTTTTTGTAATACTCAAACAACGATTGAAACTGCACAGGATTGCCACCAATGATGGCGAAGATCACAGGTAATCCATGTTTGCCTGCACGTAAGACCGATTCCGGTGTGCCGCCAACAGCCACCCAAATCTTAAGTTGCTCATTGTATGCACGGGGTAAAATTTCCTGGTTGTTTAATGCCGCACGGTAATTACCTTTCCATGTAATGCGTTCTTCCTTATTTATTTTCAACAACAGATCCAGCTTCTCTTCAAACAACGCATCATAATCGTTGAGGCTATAACCATACAAAGGAAAAGATTCAATAAAACTTCCACGCCCTGCAGTGATCTCTGCACGACCATTACTCAGTTGATCAATAGTGGCAAATTGCTGGTACACACGAACAGGGTCAACAGAACTTAATACAGTAACGGCGCTGCCTAATTTAATTTGTTTGGTAACACTTGCGGCTGCAGCTAAAATAATTTCAGGTGTTGATACAGCATAATCAGGACGATGATGTTCGCCGATGCCATAAAAATCAAGACCCACTTCATCCATTAATTTAATTTCTTCAATCAGTTCCTTTAAGCGCTCACCTACAGGTAATGCTTTGCCACTCTTGTCGTAATGATTATCGCCGAACATACCAACGCCTAATTCCATACTTCTTTTTTTGGTTGCAAAGATAGGTGAGGGAAAGATTGGGATGAAGCCTGGATAAGCAACAACAGCGTAAGCTACCACCTGCAAAAAGAAACCCCTCTCATTTTTGAAAGGGGTTTGTAAGTCTTTGTTTGTATTTACCTTTTTGCCAGATCAGCTTTTTTAAAGATCGATTTTACAGCTGCATCTATTTCTTTTGAAGTAAGGTTGCGGTTGTTCACTTCATCAGTTGCCCAGCCTTGCCAAACCGTTTTACCATTCTCGGCATCAATCATGGTCAACGTAATGGTACCTTCTTTAATGTCCCGCACATCCCTGTCGTATCCTACAAATTGTGAAGGATAGTTCACTATAAAATAACGTCTGTAATAGGGATTGTACACCATTCTTGAAGTAGGCTGTGTATAAACAGGGTTATTACTTTCTACGGTTGCACGTTCAATCAGCAAGTCATAACTCAACAGAATATCCGGACGGCGTTTTGTTTCGCTCCAGCCGGTTTTGCTGAGCTCTTTGTTCACTGCATTTCGAATGTTTGCTTCAGTAAGATTATTCCGGTCCTTGCCGCCTTGTTCTTCTTTATCTACCCATGCAAAGGTTTTGTAACCACTGAAATCAACCGATTGGTCTTTTTCAATATGTGCAGCAGGTCCGCAACCAACGATCAATAATAGCAATACGGGTAAAAACATCCAATTGTTCCACTTTTTCATAATTAGCTCCTTTGTTTTTAATTATATACTATGATTCAATTTATGTACCATAGATGCTTATGGGAACTCAAAGAATACTAAAGGATTGTGAAAGTTAGTTGTTGTATGCAAAAGCAAAAAGAAGGTAAAGAAATGGTTTGTAAAAGATAAGAGCAATCAGGTGTCATGATGTTTAGTCATGAGGAATAGAAACCTCCAATGTACAGCCTTTACCAGGAGCTGAAATTATATCCATTTTGCCTGAATAAAAATGAACACGGCTGTTGATATTTTTTAAACCAATGCCGTTGCTTTGCTGATGAATGTCGAAACCAATTCCGTTATCACGGATAAGCAGGTTGAGGTTTCTGCCTTGTTGTTTTAAATGAATGGTCACTTCCGTAGCCTGTGCATATTTAACAATATTGTTCAATTGCTCCTGTACAACACGGTAGAGCATGAGTTCTTTCTTTTTATCCTTCAATAGGGATTCAAAATCTTCATCAATCAATACCCGTATGTCAATTTGATTCAGCTTCTGTATACTTTCTGCAAGATCTTCCAGTGCTTCTTTCAATCCATCATGACCAAGTGAAGGTGCCACCAGTGAATGCGATAATTTTCTGATATCCTGTATGGCCTCTTCTAAGTGCAGGTAACTTTTATCAATCATTTCTTCGTTAAATGTCTTTTCTGTTTTTGCAATGCCGAGATACAATTTTACCACACTCAACAACTGGTTAATATTATCGTGCAGTTCAAGGCCCAATTCGTTGCGTTCTTTTTCCTGTGCCAGGATCGTTATTTCAGTGATCAGTTTTTGTTGTGATAATTGTTTCTCTCTTAACTCCTGTTCCATTTTTTTGTGCTCGGTAATATCAACCATTATACCACTTAGTCTGGCTGGTTGATTATTCTCCATGCTCACTGCTACAATATCACGCAACCAAAAAATACGCCCATCTGCTGCAATCATGCGGTATTCAAATTGATGTGATCTTCCTTCCCCTGTTGCCTGTGCGCAAAAGTTCACGGCCCATGTGCGGTCTTCTTCATGAATATGTTGTGCCCAGAAGGTTGGTTCATTGATCCAACGTTCAGTAGGATAGCCCAACATCCGCTCTGCCTGCTCGCTTACAAAACTAAACGCAAAGGTTTGAGCATCGGCTTCCCAAACAATTCCATCCACACTATTCATGAGCGTATAATATCGTTGCTGCGATTGCCAGATTTTATACTCAGCCATTTGTCTCCGTTCTTCATCGGCCAGTTCTTTTTCCTGCAAACGTTTTGCTTCAAATTTGTTGATGATATATGCCGTTAACCAAACGAGTATGCCAAACATAAAAATAACGGCACATACAAACAACGCCATCCATGCAACAACAGAAAATCGTTGCTTTAGCATACCCGTTAAAACATAATAACCCAATACCGCAGGGATAAATGAGAGGGCAGGTAATAATAGGCGGGCTGCTTTTCCACCTGCATTCATATTGGTGATTTGCGCCATAAACCCTTTTGTACTTTCTGCCAGCAACAAAGCCATCGACAAAAGCATGAAACAGATGCCGCCATGAAAAGCCAGGGGTACAAAAGGAGTTACCACATAGTAAGTAAGCATATGATAGCTGTAACCAATAACAGACAAAATACTTAACCCGTTAACCGCCAGAGCCAGAAATTGTGATGCTTTGATACGATTATAGAGCAGCAATAAAAGCGACAGACCGCAAATGAAGAATGCAACAGCGGCATGCGCCACCATATGATTGCTTGTTCCGTTATATGTTGTTTTTTGCAGTTCCCGGGTAAATAACAAACGATCAACACCAACATCATACAAACCAGTCACTGCAAGGATTCGTAAAACCGCAATGAGTATAACCAACAATGCGAAACTGATGGCAATGATTCGTTTGTAACCTTGTTGACCATGCAACAAAAAAGAAATGCCACAAAAAATAAAACAAACAGCTATCATGGGATTCATGGCAACCATTTCATCGAAAATCTGTTTGAGGAAAATACTATCAACCTGCCAGCCCCAGAGGACAAGCACAGCAACTGCGATAACCATGATTGCAGCAGATCTTGTAATGTAAAAACTGATCCGGCTCAAAGGATGGACATGTGTTTTGGTGGATATTAGGTACCAGCAATATTAAACAGATTTCAACAATTTTGAGTTGTGAATTTTTGTTGCTGGTAATTTAGAGGAGAAGTGAAATGATTCGTGGAAACATAGTGAAGCTTTCCCCAACATTACCACGCCTATCATAAATACTTATTTGATTTGTTTTTTTTTGGCCTGCCAATTTCTTTTTCTTTGCAGTATGCATCCTTCGCAAATAAAGATCAAAGATTATACATATGACCTGCCAGATGTACGGATTGCCCGTTACCCATTGGCACAAAGGGATGAAAGCAAATTACTCATCTATCAAAACGGGAACATCAGCGAAGATCTGTATCGTAATATCGGAGAACAACTGAGCAAGGATACATTGCTCATATTCAATAACACCCGTGTGATAGAAGCAAGAATGTTTTTTGAAAAATCAACTGGTGGCATCCTCGAAATTTTTTGCCTGGAGCCGGCTGCAGATACAGAACTCACACAAACCATGATGAGCATGGGTAAGGTTCGATGGAACTGTTTGATTGGTGGTGCTGCAAAATGGAAACAGGGATTGCTTGAAAAAAAGTTATTGATCAATAAGGATTCGTTTTCACTTTTCGCAGAATTGGTTGAAAAAAGATCAGATCATTTCATCATTGAATTTTCTTGGCAACCACAGGTTACGTTTGCAGAAGTATTACACTATGCAGGCGTACTTCCCTTACCACCATACCTGCAACGAAAAACAGAAGCAGCCGATTATGAACGTTACCAAACCGTATATGCCAAACAGGAGGGGAGTGTAGCAGCACCAACAGCAGGATTGCATTTCACCGATTCATTATTAAAGGAGTTGCAACAAAAAGGAATTGAAGAAACCTATATTACTTTACATGTGGGTGCAGGTACCTTTAAACCGGTGAAAAGTGCAACCATGCAGGATCATGATATGCACAAGGAATGGATGCAGGTGAGCCGTTCAACCATTGAAACCATCTTGCGTTATCAATCCAAAACAATTATACCTGTTGGTACAACCTCCTTACGAACTTTAGAAAGTTTATACTGGATGGGTGTAAAAGCACATCATCAGCCGGCAGCAACAATGGATGAACTTGAAATTCTTCAATGGGATGTATATGATTTGCAACCAGTCATTTCACCTTCGGATGCATTACATGCATTACTCAACTGGATGCATACACAGCAAACCGATGAACTCATTTGCCATACACAAATTTTAATTGCTCCTGGTTACAAGATTCAACTGGCGCATGCACTTATTACCAATTTTCATCAACCCGATTCTACATTATTATTATTAGTTGCTGCATTTGTAGGTGATGACTGGAGAAAGATCTACGAGTATGCCTTGGCAAATGATTTCCGTTTTTTGAGTTATGGCGATGGAAGTTTGTTATGGAAACAACCAGGTTCATCTGGCGATAACTTGAAAGGCTGATAAACCGTGATGGTGAAATAAAATGAACAGTTGTTATTCTTTCCCTGTTTCGCCTTTGTAAACTGGCAACTTTCCAACTATAAACTAAAACAACATTTTCTTGACAATTTAAACCCAACTCCTACCTTTGACCACGTATTAGAAAACCAATATCAAGATTGGTTCGTATCCTCACTTAAATACAATTTGTGGGCAAGCACACTTCAAAAGTAACGACAGCAGGTTTATTAATTGCATTAGGCATTATTTATGGCGACATCGGAACATCTCCCCTGTACGTACTCAATGCCATTATTACCGGGAAAGAAATTTCTGAATTCTTAATTATCGGGGCATTATCCTGTGTTATTTGGACACTCACCCTGCAAACCACATTAAAATATGTATGGCTAACGCTGCGGGCTGATAACCGGGGTGAAGGTGGAATTTTTGCACTTTATACATTGGTGCGGCGCAGACGCAAATGGCTGGTGCTACCGGCAATGGTTGGCGGAGCTGCATTGCTGGCCGATGGCATGATAACCCCGCCCATCTCTGTTACATCGGCCATTGAAGGGTTGAAACAAGTAGAAGTATTTAAGAATATTGAGCAATCAACCATTGTATATATTGTAATTGGCATACTGGTCTTATTGTTTTTAATACAGCAGTTTGGTACCAACTATATCGGTAAAGCTTTTGGCCCTATCATGATGATTTGGTTTTTGATGCTGGCGATCATGGGCATTATTCACTTTGCGGATTATGTGCATGTTTTTAAAGCACTCAATCCTTATTATGCCATTGATTTATTAGTCAATTATCCAAATGGTTTTTGGATTTTGGGCGGTGTGTTTCTATGTACAACTGGTGCAGAAGCTTTGTATAGCGATCTTGGACATTGCGGAAGGGAAAACATTCGTAGGTCCTGGATTTTTGTAAAAACCTGTCTCGTCTTTAATTACTTTGGCCAGGGTGCGTGGCTGCTGGCTAATCATTCGGGTGAAGTCATCTCGGCCGATATGATCTCTAGTGGCTTCAACTCTTTTTATGGTGTAATGCCACATTGGTTTAAGTTGGTAGGGTTAGTCATTGCTACTTCTGCTGCTATTATTGCCAGCCAGGCTTTAATCAGCGGATCATTTACGCTTATCAGTGAAGCCATGCGACTGAATCTTTGGCCAAGGGTAAAAATCAATTATCCCAGCGAAGAAAGAGGACAGTTGTTCATCCCGGCAGTAAACCTGCTCTTGTTCATCGGGTGTGTCGGCATTACCTTGTATTTCAGATCAGCAGCAAATATGGAAGCGGCTTATGGTTTGGCGATTACCTTATGCATGCTAGCCACAACCATTCTCTTTGCAAATTATCTTGTGGCACACAGGGTCAACTCAATATTTATTTACGTTTTCCTTATAGTTTATCTCATTATTGAATTTGGGTTTCTTGCGGCCAACCTGCTCAAGTTTACTCATGGCGGTTATATTGCTTTGTTAGTAGGCGGTGGTTTGTTCATCGTAATGTATGTGTGGTACCGAGCACGCAAGATCAAAAACCGTTATGTAGAGTTTGTGCGTTTAGATCATTACCTGCCCATGCTGCAGGAGTTGAGTAATGATATGACGGTTACAAAACATGCAACGCATCTTGTGTACTTAACCAGTGCCAATAATCCAAAAGAGATTGAACACAAGATCATCTATTCTATTCTTAACCGGAAACCAAAGCGTGCCGATATCTATTGGTTTGTACATGTGGATACCCTCGATGATCCTTATACCAGTGAATATGAAGTAACCACCATCATCCCCAATGAAGTGATACGGGTGGAATTCCGTTTAGGATTTCGTATGCAGCCAAGGATTAACCTCATGTTTCGCAAAGTAGTGGAAGATATGGTGGCGAACAAAGAAGTAAACATCACCAGCCGTTACGAAAGTTTACAACGCAACAATGTGGTGGGCGATTTCCAGTTTATTGTATTGGAAAAATTCCTGAGTCAGGATAATGAACTGCCATTTTTTGAACGCATCATTATGCGTTTTTATTTTCAGGTGAAGAAGATCGGGTTAAGCGAAGAAAAAGGATTTGGCCTGGATCAGAGCAATGTAGCAGTTGAAAAGTTTCCTTTAATTGTGTCGCCCATCAGCAGTTTAAAACTCAAACGTATTTATAACGACGAAGAGGAAGAAGCAAGTTTTTAACAACTGGTTTGTAGTTTATAATTTGTGGTTTTTGCAATTCAATGCTTTTTACCGATTTGATATAGTTTGAAGTTTAAATCAGATATTTATACATACCGGTCGGAGTGTTTATAATTATAGTACAGTGCGCCTGAACTACAAACCACAAACTACAAACTGAACTTTGTCCTTAACCATCATTTATATCATTGCCGGTTATCTCTTGCTGATGCTCATAGCGTATCTCATACAGGAGAAACTGATTTTTAAACCCGAAAAATTAGCAGCCGATTTTGAATTTAAATATGATGCGCCCTTCAGGGAAATCAGTTTTAATCCCGAAGCCGGAGTAACCATCAGCGGCATTCATTTCCATGTAAAAAATCCGCACGGATTGATTCTGTATTTTCATGGCAACAGCAGAAGTATTAAAGGCTGGGGCAAGTATGCCAAAGATTTTTATCGTTTTGGATACGATGTGATCCTTGTTGATTACAGAGGGTTTGGTAAAAGCATCGGCAAAAGGAGTGAAGTTGCTATGATCAGGGATATGCAGTTTGTATATGATGAACTTTGTTTGCAATACCCCGAAGATCATATGCTCGTTTACGGACGCAGCATGGGCAGTGGCTTTGCCACAAAGCTGGCAGCCGATAACAGCCCCCGTTATTTAATTTTAGATGCACCTTATTACAGTTTCAGAAAAGTAGTGGAACGCTTTTTACCTTTTCTTCCCATGCGTTTTGTATTACGTTATCATTTGCGTACCGATAAGTGGATACAGCTTGTAAAATGTCATACCTATATTATTCATGGAACAAAAGACCGGCTCATCCCAATCCGGCACAGCGAACGGTTACAGGCATTCAACCCCGGACGTATAACACTCATCCGAATACATGCCGGTGCACATAACAATCTTCCAAGCTTTCCGGAGTATCATAATTTTATCAGAGACATTCTGAAACTATAATCATGGAAAGCAAAACACGGAAACGGATTTTTAATAGTATCAAAATACTCATCGTTGTTTATTGTTTGGGAGGTATTGCATTGTGGCAATTGCAGGATAAAATTTTATTGCACCCCAAGAAACTGAATGTGGAATATGTTTTTAATATTGCTGTTCCTCATAAAGAAGTATTGTTGCAATTGAATGAGAAGGAACGGCTGCATTTCATGCAATTTTTTCCTGCTGATACGAATCATGTAAAAGGTATTGTTCTTTATTTTCATGGCAACAGGGAAAACATCAACCGTTATGCTGTCTATGCAAACAACTTTACTAAACATGGCTATGAAGTGTGGATGCCCGATTATCCCGGCTTTGGAAAAACAACAGGAGAGTTTACAGAAGAACGTTTGTATAGCGATGCACAACTGATTTATAAAATGGCAGCGAAACGTTTTGCTGCCGATAGTCTTATTCTTTACGGCAGATCATTAGGAACAGGGGTTGCCACTGAACTGGCGAGTGAAAATAATTGTAAGCGATTAATTCTTGAAACACCTTATTACAGCCTGCCGTCTATGGCGGCTGCACATTTCCCTATTTATCCCACCAGCCGTATGATGCATTTTAAATTTCCGGTGTATGAATTTCTTCCATTGGTAAAAGCACCGGTCAGTATTTTTCATGGTACCGATGATGAAGTAATTCCTTACAGGAACAGTATTCGTTTGAAAGCTTTATTGAAAAAAACGGATGAATATATCAGTATTGAAAAAGGCAGACATAATAACCTGGGTAATTTTGATCTCTTTTACCAAAAGCTGGATAGCTTGTTAAAATAGTTTATCCGGGTCTTACTTTTCTTTTAAACTCGTTGCCGTTTTTGTAACCACCAGTTGATAGGTTCCGCCAACTTTGAGCGCAACATTTTCTTTATCATGACTTACAGGAAAACCAAAACAGATGGGATAGTTGTATTCAGCAATCAACTCATGAATAAGATCATATACTTTTTTACCAAAGGGTCGTTCAGTATCCTGCATATCACTAAAGCCTCCAATGATTAATCCTGCTAATGCATCCAGTTTGCCACTTCGTTTTAGTTGATGCATCAATCGATCAATATGATAATGCTGCTCGCCAATATCTTCTACAAAAAGAATTTTTCCGTTTGTTTGCAGGTCGCTTTTTGTACCAATTAAATGTGCCAGTAATGCAAGGTTACCACCTACTAATTCTGCAGTAACTTTTCCGGGATGATTCAACCGATGTGGTTTGCAACTATAGTTGGCTTTCTTTCCCTGCAATGCATCTTTCAACGAATGCAGGTATTTATTCTTATAGCCACCTTCATTAAAGGCAGCGGCCATTGGAGCATGGAGCGTGGCAATTTTATAATTGCGGTTAATATGTGCATGCAACACAGATACATCACTAAAGCCAATGATCCATTTAGGATTTTTTTTGAAAGCAGTAAAATCTAATTGATCAATGATGCGCCCAACACCATAACCACCACGTCCGCAAAGAATAGCTTTTATACCTGGTTCATCGAGCATAGCCTGGAATTCATTAAGTCGTTCTTCATCAGTTCCACTAAAATAGGTTTTTGATTTACTGCTGAAGGTTTTTCCAATCAATACTTCATATCCCCAGCTTTGTAATGTATCAACACAGGTTTGTGCTTTTTCTATGGCCATATAGCCGGCTGGAAGTGTAATACCGATCGTATCGCCTTTTTGTAAATAGGGAGGAAGTTTGATCATTTTGTTTCAGTTAAAGTACATTGAACTGTTGAAACCTGTAATTGATGTTTCACCCCGCATTTCAATGCATAATTATTTTTTTGATGACCCACCGGAAAATCAAAACATACAGGGTAATTGCAATCTTTTATTTTTTCTAAAATAATTTCATATAAATCTTTTCCAAACTCTTCGGCCGCATCTTCACTTGCTTTGATTTTAAAACCACCAATGATGAGGCCTGCGAGATGATCGAGTTTGCCGCTGCGTTTTAAATTCCAAAACATCCTGTCAATGCTGTACAAATATTCACCCGTATCTTCTACAAATAAAATTTTATTGGTTGTACGCAGATCGCTTTTGCTTCCTGCCAGTGATTCAAGTGTTTTTAAATTGCCGCCTACCAATATGCCGGTAGCAATTCCTTTTTTGTTTTTTTCGTTTGGGGTTGTGTTATACTTCATTTGAACACCTGTGATTGCATCACGGATTGAAAGAATGGTTTCTATCTGTATCGGTTCTGCTTTGCTCCAGTCGTCAGGAAAACTATTGCACATTTTTGAATGAATGGAAGCAATACCAAAGTTCCTGTTCAAATGACTATGCAGTACAGTAATATCGCTGAAGCCGATCATCCATTTAGGTTGGTTTTTTAATTTGCTGAAGTTGAGTTGATCTACAATGCGTACAAAACCATAACCACCCCTTGCACTAAGAATGGCCTTGACTGTTGGGTCATCAATCATGTGCTGGAAATCAGCAACACGTTCAGCATCTGTTCCGCCAAATGTAAAATCACGTTTACCGATCGTACTGCCAATCTTCACTTTCAATCCCCAACTTTCAATTTGCTGAATGGCTGGCTGTATTTCTTTTAATGTAATATAACCGGCCGGTGAAGTAATACCAATAATATCACCTGCTTTCAGGTATGCAGGAATAAGAGCAGCATTCTCCGGTTGCTCATCAACTGAATATCCAAGTGCTGGAAAAGCAGCACCTGCGGCAAGTATGGAAGAAACAAAGTTTTTCCGGTTCATGTTTAAAAATACAAATGTAATGTATCATTGAAACGTTCTAATTTCATAGCTAAAATTTATCAATATGCGTTTGCTATTCCTGGTTAGTAGTTTTTTTATCGTACTTGCTTTAACAGCACAGGATCTAACCCTGTTTCAAAAAAAAGAATATATCAGTAACGGGCATACACTTCCATATCGTATTCTTTATCCTGAGAATTATGATAAAACAAAAAACTATCCACTCATTCTTGTACTTCATGGAGCAGGTGAGCGGGGAAATGATAATGAGAAACAGTTAATTCATGGAGCCAAACTGTTTCTGAACGAGGAGAACAGAAGAAACTTTCCTGCCATTGTTGTTTTTCCGCAATGCCCGCAGGAATCTTTCTGGGCCGTGATAAAGATTGATACAACAAAACGGCCAAGAGAAATGGGGTTTGATTATAGTGCTGCACCCAACTGGCCCTTAGTTGCTGCTAATGAACTGGTGAAACAACTGGCAAAAGAAGAAACGGTCAACAGCAAGCGTATATATATTACCGGGCTTTCAATGGGAGGTATGGGCACTTTTGAATCTGTATTCAGGTATCCTGATATGTATGCTGCTGCACTACCCATTTGTGGCGGAGGCGATGTAATGGGCTATGATAAAAGGGTGAAGAAAACTTCTTTCTGGGTATTTCATGGAGCTGCTGATGCGGTTGTTAATGTAAAACTATCAAGGGATATGGTCAATCGATTGAAGGCTTTAAAAGTAAAGGTGGAATATTCAGAATATCCTGCTGTAAATCATAACAGTTGGGATAATGCATTTGCCGAACCCACTTATTTGAGCTGGATGTTTTCGCAGAAACGAAAAAAGGTAAAACTTTAATACATTTTCTGATTTAAAACTTCTGTTGAAGAAAGTTATTTTTTTTGATTTAATTATGAAGGAGTCATTTAAAAGTATTGTAGTATTTATTTTATTCTGGCTTTTGTTTTTTGCTTTGTGCAGGACTGCATTTATTTTAACATTAATTCCTAAATGGGAAGTTGAAGGACTCTCGTCCATGTTCCGGTCGTTTTTGTTTGCTTTGCCAATGGATTTGTCAACTGCTGCTTATTTTGGAGCAATACCACTTTTGATATGGGCCGGCTTGTTTGTTTTTAAGAAAGTGCCATTAACTTCTCAGCCATTTCGTTTTTATGTTTATACATTGATCTGTATTGTAAGTGTTTTAACTGTTGTGGATGTATATATATACCGTGAATGGGGAACAAAAATAAATTACAGGGCATTTGAAATTCTTTTCAAATCACCCAATGAAGCTTTTGCCAGCGCCGCCTCTTCTCCCATATTTGTTGCACTTATGATCATTTTTTTATTAATCATTTCAGGTATCCTGTTATATAAAAAAATTAAACCCCAGTATAACAGTATAGGGTATCCTCATCTGTTTGTTCGCATTGGTTTTGTGGCATTGGTTTTTGCGCTTCTCTTTATAAGCCTCAGGGGAGGAGTTTCTAATTCACCATTAACGGTTTCTTCTGTTTACTATTCAAAAAACCAGGCACTCAATTATGCAACTATTAATACGGAATGGAACTTGTTCAGGGATGCACTGGACAATATGGAAAGTAAAACAAACCCATTTATTTATATGAAGGATGAAGAGGCGAAACAGATCTGCGATAGTTTATTGATTGTTCCCGATTCAACTAAAAAAATCCTGACAGTAAAACGACCAAATATAGTTTTGATTATTCTTGAAAGTTTTACAGCCGATATTATTGCACCCTTAGGTGGTGAAAAAGATGTGACGCCATTTTTGGATAGCCTTATTGAAGAAGGACTTTTATTTTCACGGATTCATGCAACAGGGTACAGATCCGATATTGGTTTTATCAGTATTCATTCAGGTTATCCTTCACCTGCTATACGGAGTATTTTATCTGTTCCTTTAAAAGCCTTGCATCTGCCATCTATTTCAACAACACTTTATCAGAACGGTTATACAACATCGTTTTATTATGGTGGCGAAACAGAGTTTTTTAATTTCCGGTCATTCATTCTCAATAAAAATTATCAGCGGTTAACGGATGTCAGGGATTTTGAAAAAAAAGATCAGAATTCAAAGTGGGGAGTACATGACGGGGTTGCTCTGAACCGAATGCTCCGGGATTTGAAAAATGAGCAACAGCCCTTCTTTTCAACGATTATGACGTTAAGTAACCATGAACCTTTTGAAATTCCCATTCAATCAAGGTTTCCGGGAGATGATCTGTCAAACAAGTTCAGGAGTGCAGCTTTTTATACAGATCAATGTTTAAAAGAATTTTTTTCAATGGCTTCTAAAGAAAGTTGGTATAACAATACTTTGTTTGTACTTGTGGCCGACCATGGACATCGGTTGCCAAAAGATCAGTATGAAATTTTTATGCCACAGCGATCGCATATTCCACTTTTAATGTTTGGTAACGTATTGCAGCAAGAGTATAGGGGTACAAAAAATGATTTCCTTGGCTCGCAAAGCGATATCCCGGCAACATTGCTAGGTCAATTGGATATTAAGCATGAAGAGTTTTACTGGAGCAAAAATTTACTCAATCCTTTTTCAAAAGAGTTTGCATTCTTTTCTTTTGATAATGGATTTACATGGATCGAAAAAGACAGGCATTCGGGATTTGACAACAATAGCAGATCCGTCATTTACAAGTCTGACCCTAAAAAATCTGATAGCTTGCAAATTCATTACGGGAAGGCGTATCTCCAAAAGGTGTACCAGCAGTTTCTCGACTATTAAAGGCATATTTGGGTAAAGGCAGCGCAAGCGGTATTTTTGCAGGCCATTTACTCAATGGCTGCTGAAATTCATAGAGTATAAAGGTTCATTATTACTTTTAAAGACGATAACCAGGAATGAGTTTACCAAAACGATATTTAATTACTTCTGCACTTCCATATGCCAATGGTTTGAAACATGTAGGGCATTTGGCTGGGGCTTATATCCCGGCTGATATATATGTACGTTATCTCCGGGCACAAAAAAGAGATGTGGTGTTTGTTTGCGGCAGTGATGAACATGGAACGGCTATTCCTATCCAGGCAACAAAAGAAGAAACAACTCCACAAGCTATTATTGATAAGTATCATCTGGCAATGAAGGAGGATTTTGAAGATCTCAATATCAGCTTTGATATTTATCACCGCACCAGTTCTCCATTACATCACGAAACCGCACAGGAATTTTTTACTTATCTCAATGATAGAGGTGAACTGGAAACAAAAGAAACAGAACAATATTATGATGAAGAAACAAAAACATTTTTAGCTGATCGTTATATAAAAGGTACATGCCCCAACTGCAGAAGCGACAGGGCTTTTGGTGATCAGTGTGAAAATTGCGGAAGAACATTAAGTCCTGATGAGCTGCTCAACCCCGTTAGTACACTCAGCGGAAAAGCTCCCATCAAGAAAAAAACAACACATTGGTATTTGCCGTTGGGTAAGCACGAAAATTTCTTACGTGAATGGATTTTGAAAGAACATCAGGATGATTGGCGTGGAGCCGTTGTGGGTCAGTGCAGAAGCTGGATTGAGGGCGGGTTACAATCAAGGGCAGTAACCAGGGACTTGGAATGGGGCATAAAAGTGCCAGTGAAAGATGCGGAGGGAAAAGTGTTATATGTTTGGTTTGATGCACCCATTGGTTATATCAGTGCTACCAAACAATGGGCCATAAACAATCAAAAAGAGTGGGAACCGTACTGGTATGATGAGGGAACAAAACTGATTCACTTTGTAGGGAAAGATAATATTGTATTTCACTGCATCATCTTCCCAATTATGTTGAAGTTGCATGGAAATATTCTGCCGGCTAATGTTCCGGCGAATGAGTTTTTAAATCTCGAAGGCGATAAGATGAGCACCAGCCGTAACTGGAAATTGGAGATGAGAGATTACATTACAGATTTTGTGAAAAAAGACAATGGAGGCAGTCAATGTGTAGATATGCTGCGTTATTATTTAACGCAGATTGCTCCGGAAACAAAAGACAGTGAGTTTACATGGAAAGGTTTTCAGGATGCCGTGAACAGTGAAATGGTCAGCATCTTTGGAAATTTCATCAACAGAACCTGGGTGTTAATGCATAAACTATGCGGCGGAAAAGTTCCAAAGCTGCATACAGAACTGTTAGATGATGACGACAGGAAAGTGATCAATGATATTGAAAGCTCAAAGCAGAAAGTTGAAAGCTTATTGGAAGAGTATAGATTTCGTGAAGCATTGTATGAAGTAATTGATCTGAGTCGGAAAGGCAATCAATACATGCAGAAAAAAGAACCATGGATTAAAGCTAAATATTTAGAGGCTGCAAAAGTCTATCCCAACGGAGGAGATTTAGAGGCTGCTCAAAAGAGTATTGACAATACATTGCATTTGTGTTTACAGTTATCAGCGAATCTTGCAATATTGATCAATCCTTTTTTACCCAATACCGCAAAGAAGATGACAGGCATGATGAAAGTGGTTGAGAAAATGCTCGATTGGGAAAATGCAGGGAAGTTAAATTTACTGCGTATAGGTTATACATTAAGAGCACCGGAGTTATTATTCAGGAAAATTGAAGATGCAGAAATGAATGAACAAATGGACAAATTAAAAGCAGGACTGAAAAAGGTTGAAGACCAAGGGCAGAAGGCAGAAGCTGAGAACCCTAAGCCGTTAACCAACAACCTTAAACCTTCTATTCAATTCGATGATTTTGCAAAGATTGATCTGAAAGTAGGAACTATCTTATCTGCGGAAAAAGTAGAGAAAGCAGATAAGCTGTTAAAGCTTTCTGTTGATCTTGGTTTTGAAACAAGAACTATTGTAAGCGGTATTGCTTTGTATTTTAAACCCGAAGATATTGTTGGCAAACAGGTGGTGGTAGTTGCAAATCTGGCCCCACGCAAAATGCGTGGAATTGAAAGCAACGGTATGATCTTAATGGCAGAAGATAAAAATGGTCAACTTCATTTTGTTAATCCACCTGATGTAATCAATGCAGGGGCCTCGGTGAATTGATGCTGATTATGTGCATGCTGTTGATTAAAATTGATTATTGTAGCAAAGTAATTAATAACCCACAGACTTGCATGGAATAGGAGCGCTATGGCTAAGACATAAACGATCTCAATTGATTTTTTTTCGATTTGCGTTTTCATATTACTTGATTTAAAGGTTTTAGATATGTTCATTATAGGAATGACTGGCGCAGGAAATCGTAGTTTAAACAAAGAGTGGATGTTTGTTGTTTAAGCACTGTTAACCGTTTTCGTTTAACAGCTTGTCTTTTAAGACTTGTTTCTATATATTTGTCAAATAACTGAGCTATTGTTTACCACAACTACATATAACGAAACTGAACTGGTTTACCGTTTGAATAACGGTGAACAACAGGCGATGTCGGAACTGTATGATCGTTTCTCCGGGGCTTTGTTGGGTGTAATCATGAAAATTATTAGCGATCAGGCAACAGCTGAAGATGTATTGCAGGAAACCATGGTAAAGATTTGGAACAATATCAGTAGTTTCGATACAAGTAAGGGAAGGTTATTCACCTGGATGATCAATATTGCCCGCAATCAATCCATTGACAAAACCCGATCTAAGAATTTTAAAAACAGCGCACAAAACTCTTCCTTAGAAGATTCCGTATATGTAAGCGAAACTATTCCTGCAGCAGGAGCCAGTGCAGATACAATGGATGTAAAAAACTGGTTATTACACCTTCCCGAAGATAACAGGAAACTGATGCGATTAGCTTATTTCATGGGATACACTCAGGAGGAAATAAGTAAAGAACTCAACATTCCGTTAGGAACTGTGAAAACGAAAATCAGGAATAGCTTAATTCTATTACGTAAAAAACTGAATATAACCTAAAGTGGACCTAAGTTGTATCATATCATCCGGAGACCTTGAACTTTACGTCATGGGTATGCTTCCTCCCGACGAGGCGGCCAAAGTGGAAACACTTGCCCAATTGTTTCCTGAAATTCAAGCAGAACTCAACAGCATCGCTTCAACATTTGAAGCTGGAGCACTGCAATTAGCAGTATCCCCATCAGCATCTGTAAAAGAAAAACTGATGGAATCTCTACCTGCACAACAACAAACAAGCATAGATGGTTCGGCAACTGCCAAAATAGTTAAAATGAAAATGGAGCCCGTTGCAACAAGATCATTCAGCAAAATGGCTATTGCAGCTTCATGGGGTTTGTTGATTTTACTGGGTGGGTTATCTGCATACTTATTTAACAAGAACAGCCAACTAAAGAGTGATGTTGCAAGCTTGCAGCAAAGTGCAACAGGTTATGAACAACAGCTGACTGACCTCAACAAAAAAGCATCTTCCTACGACACATATCGCCGCTTAAAATCAAATCCGGCTTTAACTTCTGTTGCATTGGCTTCTGTAAAGCCCGATGTTCAGCAAAAGGCCGAAGTGTTCTGGAATAAAGCTACCGGTGAACTGTTTATTGATCCTTCTACTTTGCCTCAGGTACCTGCCGGTAAGCAATATCAGCTTTGGTTTTTGATTGATGGGAAACCCATAGATGCAGGTATGATCAGTTTAACTGATGTGGCCAGCATTCAAAAGATGAAAGAATGTAAAGGCGCTCAAATGTTTGCCATCACTATTGAAAAAGAAGGCGGCAATCCAACTCCCACTATGGAACAAATGGTAGTGGCCGGAAAGGTGGGTTGATCAATAATAAGCTCTCAATTTTAATATAACTGCTCCGTTTGGATTAATCCAAAACCGGGGCAGTTTTTTTTTCGTACATATTTTAACAATGCTTGTGGGAAGTACGAATCAGGTTTCTTGTTATCTCTTTTTTGATCAGGTTTAATGGTTCAATCTTCTTCTTTCAGTGTTTAAGTCAATCAGTTTAACAATTTGGAAAAATTACCCAATCCTTGCTCCTGAAAAACTATCCGTTGCAGATCTATGAAATCATTCATCATTTTTAAACTTTTATTATTTTTTTTATGAAAAAGAAAATTTACGCTTCGTTTTTGCTGGCCGTTATGCTGGTAAATACCTTTCCCGTGCAGCTTTTCGCTTCAAGTCATAGGGAAGCTCCGTTAATTGCAAACGATCCTCTTGCCGACAACACCGATTTGTATGCATTTGTAAGCCCCGATGATCCTAGCAAAGTTACCATCATTGCTAACTATGTGCCGGGTCAACTGCCACAAGGTGGTCCGAATTACTATTCATTTGGTGAAAACATTCGTTACGAAATTCACATTGACAATAACACCGCTACAGCCGGCGATGATATTGTTTATCGGTTTACGTTCAAAAAAACAAATGAAGACCCCACAACTTTTTTCAACATTCGTTTAGGAAAGCAGAATTTGAAAACCACCTACAAGATGGAAAGAAGTATGGATGGTGGTAAAAACTTTCAAACAACCATTGCAGCTGGTGTTGTTCCTCCTCCAAACATCGGCCCACGTTCTATCAGTTCTGCCGTTGGTTTAAATGCACCAAATTATAATCAACTGATGACCAATGCAATTACTACTTCAAGTACTGGCGAAAAAGTTTTTTGTGGTACTTCTGATGATCCATTCTTTGTTGATTTAGGTGGAATTTTTGACTTGGGCGATGCGCCAAGAACAACAGGTTCACAACCAAGAGATGGTTTAAAATGTTTAAACATTTCAACCATTGCTATTCAGGTTGATATTGCTACTGTGCAAAAAGATAAAAAGCCGGTATCACAGGCAGCTAATATTCTCGATCCTAATTATGTAATTGGAGTTTGGGCATCTGCAAGCCGTCAGAAAATTACCGTGCTGAAAAATGCAAAAGAGTACCAACAAAACACTACCCCCCCACAAGGTGGGTTTCAATCAGGACAAGGTGAAGGAGCATGGGTACAAGTTTCCCGTATAGGTATGCCATTAACAAATGAAGCAGTTATTCCTATTGGTTTTAAAGATCTCTGGAATCTTTTAACTCCATATGAAGATCTGGCCAACCTGAATTTGTTTGGAAATTTTTTCTACAATCCTGAGCTGGCTTTATATATGGATGATACAAAATTTGGGCCTGCTGTTCCTGCCTTTACCCCATTACGTATTCAGCGTAATTCATTAGGCTCATTTGGTTTTGGTAATGGTCAAAATGGTTTGTATCCATTGAAAGGTACTGCAGCTGTTGCAGGTACAGCATTGGATGATGCTATTTTTGGAACCTTATTATTACCGGCTCCTAATTCACCCCGTTCAGTTGATCTTTGGCCCATCTTTCATACAGGTGTTCCTAACCTTAAGCCTTATCAACTGGCAACAGGGAAAAATGGCAACCCATTAGCAGCAGGAAAGCCATTTATCAATAACTTTTTACCAAATGGTGGTGATATGCTTCGTTTGAATATGGCCGTTCCGCCAACTCAACGTAACAGCCCAACCTTTAGCCCTCTTGGTATTGTAGCAGCTGCTGTTTCAGGTTTAACTGATCCTACCTATACAAATATTAATCTACAGAACATTCCAAACATGGATGGCTTCCCTAACGGAAGAAGATTGGAAGATGATGTTACCAGAATTGAATTACAGGCTGTAGCCGGTATTGCATTAGCTGCAATTGGTTTATGGTATGATGATTATAATGGAACAGGAAGCCCTGTTACACAAGATCTGGTAGATGTGTTAACGTATAAAACTGGAATTAATAGAAACGATACGACGTTTAAAACTTCCTTCCCTTATGTACAGACTCCTTGGCCAGGTACACATAATTGTAGTTGTGACGCAGCTGGACAAACAGCAAGCCCAAATCCTGGCGTAACAGGTGGTGAGCTTATTCAGCGCAACAGCACAATGGGTGTTTCAACTCCTGAGTTATTTATTTCAACATTTCCTAATCCAAGTAAAGATGTAAGCACTGTTCGTTATAAAGTTGACGTTGCTTCTCAGGTAAGGATTGTGTTGTATGATCCACAGGGAAAAGCATTGCAGGTTTTGGTTGATAAAAAACATGAAGCTGGTGTTTACACCGTTCAGGCTAATACAAAAGGCATGGCAAACGGCACTTATGTTATTTTAGCAACTAAGAATGGTGATGTAAAACAAAGCATCAATCTGGTTAAAAATTAATTATGCAAAAATAAAAACGAGTCTGCAATTTATTGCAGACTCGTTTTTATTTATAACTTCACCCTCATGACCCGGAAATATATTTACATAGGCTTTTTAATTCTATTTGCAGCTGCAAGCGCCTTTATCATTTTTAAATACAAAGCAAATAAGGAAGTAGAAAAGAAAAAAATCTATTCTTTACTTCCACGTACAACTGCTTTGGCCAGTTTGACAGAGTGGGGCGATGTGCAGTTAAACGCAAAGCGTTTGATGAAAACAATTGAGCAAAACAGGAAAGATGTAAAGCCAATGCTGGCATTAACATCAGTTTATTTGAGTGAAGCACGTGTAACCGGAAATTATAACTATTACGACAATGCAGCTTTAAAGCTGGTGAATGAAATACTTATCAATGAACCTAAAAATTTTGAAGCGCTTACATTTAAAGCAATGATCTTTTTATCGCAACATCACTTTGCTGAAGCATTGGTTGTAGTGAAGGAGGCTGAAGCAATCAATCCTTATAGTGCTTTTTTGTACGGGTTAATGGTGGATGCTCATGTTGAACTTGGAAATTATAAAGAGGCACTTGTGGCAGCAGAAAAAATGATCACTATCCGCCCCGATCTTCGTTCTTATTCCCGCATTTCTTACCTGCGTGAAATTCATGGCGATTATGCCGGAGCAATTGAAGCAATGAAATTAGCCGTTGATGCAGGATCACCGGGTGATGAGACAACTGAATGGAGCCGTATTCAATTAGGTAAATTATATGAACTTACCGGCGATCTTGCAAATGCTGAAATGAATTACACCATTGCAATTATTAACCGCCCCGGCTATTCTTATGCCAATGCAGGGCTTGGAAGAATTGCTGCTGCAAAGAAAGACTACACAAAAGCAATTAATTACTACCAGGCAGCCGATTCTGTGCTCCATGATTATTCTTTTAAAGAAGCAATGGCTGCTTTGTATACCATTACCGGAAAAGAGCAAATGGCAGAAACGCTCAATAAAGAAGTGATTGTGATGATGGAAGATGCATTTAAACAATCTAAAACTTATGATACAGTCGGTCACTATGCCGACCGTGAAATGGCTTATGCTTACCTCCATGTTAAGAATACAGATAAAGCGCTGGAACATGCGTTGATGGAATATGGTCGTCGCCCGGCCAATATTGATGTAAATGAAGTAGTGGCATGGGTGTATTATAACAAAGGCGAGTATAATGTTGCATTAAAATATATTGATACAGCATTAAAAACACAATCAAAAAATCCTGAATTGTTATGCCGTGCTGCTATGATCTATGCAAAGAATAACCAGCAGACAAAGGCAAAGGAATTATTACAGGCTGCTTTAAAAAATAATCCGTCTTTTTCCATTCAGTTAAAGATGGAAGCGGAGCAGTTACTAAAGATCATTTAAACTTCTAAGGTGGAAAAGAAGAAGTATCAGCTAAGGGCCTTCATTTTTTTAACTGCATTTTTTACACTTGCATATTTAGTTGCATCTGCACATACCATAAATTATGCGCTGGAAAATAAACCGGTACATGATGTAGCTTGGTTTTATCTCAAGTTGGGATTTGCTCATATCATCCCAGATGGATTGGATCATATCCTGTTTATTGTTGCATTGTGTTTACTCAGTACAAAGATCAAAACCATAATCTGGCAGGCAACTGCTTTTACGGTGGCCCATACCATTACACTGGCATTGAGTATGAAGAATATTATTGCCGCACCTCCTGATGTAGTGGAGCCCATTATTGCATTGTCTATTTGTTTTGTGGCATTGGAAAATTTATTAGTCTCCGGTTTAAAAGTTTGGCGGATTTTACTGGTTTTTTTATTTGGATTGATTCACGGAATGGGTTTTGCCAGTTCGTTGAATGAAATCGGCTTGCCACGCAACCAGTTTTTTACTTCCATCGTTTCATTTAACGCCGGTGTTGAATTAGGACAAATAGCCATTATTGCATTCATCTTCTCAACAATTGTTTACTTTTTTGGAAAGAAACCCTGGTATAATAAAGCAATTGTATTTCCAATCTCAATTGCTATCGCACTAATTGCAGCCTTCTGGACATTACAACGGTTGTCCATTATCTGATCTTCGTGTTTTTTCGGTTAAATTTTTTGCAGGATTTTTTTCCAAATCTCAATTAATCCTATCTTCGATGTATATAGTTGCATAGCTAACTAATTTTGATAAAGTTTGAAATATGAAACGAATAATTAAGAAGGTAGCTGTTCTTGGAAGTGGTGTTATGGGTTCACGCATTGCCTGTCATTTTGCAGGAATCGGTTTACAAACAATATTACTGGATATGGTGCCAAAGGGTTTTGAAGAAAGCACTAAACCCGCTGAACGTAATAAATTAGTGAACGATGCATTGGCTGCAGCACTTAAAAGCAACCCATCACCAGTTTATACCAAAGATGTGGTAAAGAAAATTACCACAGGCAACTTCACTGATAACATGAAGGACATTGCTTCTTGTGATTGGGTGATTGAAGTAGTGGTGGAGCGTCTCGACATCAAACAGCTCATTTTTGAAGAGGTAGAAAAATTTCGCAAGCCCGGCACACTCATCACATCAAATACTTCAGGTATTCCCATCAGCATGATGGCTGAAGGCAGAAGCGATGATTTCAAAAAACATTTCTGCGGTACGCACTTTTTTAATCCGCCACGCTATTTGCGTTTGCTCGAAATTATTCCTACAATATATACTGATCCGGCCATAGTTGATTTTTTAATGAACTATGGTGATCTCTATCTCGGTAAAACAACGGTGTTGTGTAAAGACACTCCAGCATTCATTGCCAATCGTATTGGTGTGTTTGGTATGATGGCGATCATGAATGCAATGGATAAGATGAAGTTGAATGTGGATGAGATTGATGCATTGACAGGTCCCATCATTGGCCGACCAAAATCTGCAACTTTCCGTACAGGTGACGTAGTTGGTTTGGATACCTTAGTTAAAGTAGCGAAGGGTGTAGCAGAGAATTGTCCTAATGATGAAGCGAAAGAAATCTTTGCTATTCCTTCCTGGTTAAATAAAATGATTGAGAATAACTGGCTCGGTGATAAAACCGGTCAGGGTTTCTTTAAGAAGATGCCCCCATCCGCTAAAGGGGAGAAAGAGATTCATACGTTGAATCTATCAACAATGAGCTATGAACCACGAACCAAACCAAAGTTTGCAAGTGTAGAAACTGCTAAACCAATAGATGATCTCAAGACAAGATTAAAAATGTTGTGCAGCAGCAATGATAAAGCAGGGGAATTTTACAAACATTTTCATTATAGTTTATTCTCTTATATCTCCCATCGTATTCCTGAGATCAGTGATGAAATCTATCGTGTAGATGATGCCATGATGGCCGGCTTTGGTTGGGAGATTGGTGCATTTGAAAGTTGGGATGTGCTGGGAGTTGCAAAAACAACTGATGCAATGAAAGCTGCAGGCTATAAATTAGCTCCCTGGATTGATGAAATGATTGCAAGTGGTGCAACAAGTTTTTATAAAGTTGAAAACAACAAACGTATTTGTTACGATCCTTCAAGTAAATCGTACAAAGTAATTCCAGGTGCTGATGCATTTATTGTGATGAAGAATTTCGAGAACCAGACCGTTTGGAAAAATGCAGCATGCAGAACTTATCATTTAGGTGATGATGTATTGGGATTAGAATGGAGTACGAAGATGGGTAGTATTGGGGGAGAGGTATTGGAGGGTATTCAAAAATCCATTGCATTAGCAGAAGAAAAATACAAAGGTGTAGTCATTGCCAATGATGCGCCACAGTTTAGTGCAGGTGCAAATGTGGGCATGATCTTTATGCTGGCCATTGAGCAGGAATATGATGAACTGGATATGGCGATCCGTATGTTCCAGAATACGATGATGCGTGCACGTTATTCTTCTATTCCTGTTGTGGTAGCGCCGCATGGATTAACCTTAGGTGGTGCATGTGAACTCAGTTTACATAGCGACAAAGTTTGTGCAGCTGCAGAAACATATATTGGTTTGGTTGAGTTGGGTGTTGGCTTGATACCCGGTGGTGGTGGCACCAAAGAATTTGTATTGCGTGCTGCCGATGAAATGCATGAAGATGAACCGGAAACCATCACACTCAAAAATCGTTTCTTATCCATTGCAACAGCAAAAGTGGCTACATCGGCCAGAGAAGGTTTTGAAATGGGTGTATTCCGTAAAGGATTGGACGAAGTGGTCATGAACCAGGGCCGCAGAATTGCAGAAGCAAAAAAATCAGTGATTGAAATTTATGATAGAGGTTATGTGGCGCCCACTCAACGCAGCGATGTAAAAGTATTAGGTCGTTCTGCATTGGGTGCCTTACTGGCAGGCATTAACGGAATGAAAACTGCAGGTTATGCAACTGAACATGATAGTGTTGTTGCAAAGAAACTGGCGTATGTGATGTGTGGCGGTGATTTAAGTGAACCAACTTTTGTTACTGAACAATACTTGCTGGACTTAGAAAGAGAAGCCTTCTTATCTCTTTGCGGTGAGAAAAAATCGTTGGAAAGAATACAGAGTGTATTGAAAGGTGGTAAGCCAGTGAGGAATTAAAGAACGAAAGTGCACGCCCCGTCTGACGCCCTCGTCTGACGGATTTAGGCTACTACTTTTAAAAATAAAAAGAGGTAACTATATTTAAGGTCTTACATCTATGTCGGACCTTTCTATTGCAACTTATGAAATTTGAATCGAATCATATTTATCATGTATTCAACCAAGGAAATAATCATCAACAGTTATTTCATTCACGTGATGATTATAAAAAGTTCCTCAGTTTTATTAAAGACTACATTATTCCTCATGCTGACATTATTAGTTGGTGTTTGTTGCCGAATCATTTCCATTTAATGCTTCAGGCAAATGAAAGTTGTGATACAGTAGTAAAATCAGGCGAGCTTAGTATTGATCCATTAACGAATGGGTTTCGAAAGTTAGTAAGTGGGTATAGTCATTATTATAACAAGCAGTATAAAAGATCGGGTGCTTTGTTTCGTCCTAAAACAAAGTCAAAAGATTTAAGTGCTCAGCGTTTGCTATCAAAGAAAGAGGATTACTTTTTGAATTGTTTTTATTATATCCTTCAGAATCCGTTAAGGCATGGATTAGTTAAAGAATTGGCTGAATGGGAGTTTTCTGCGTATCGATTTTATGCAGGTATCCGTGAGAAAGACTTTTGCAGCAAAGAAATTGCGAGGAATGTTTGTGAATTCGACGAAAGAACATTTATGGATCTTGTTCAAAACAGATTGCCAGAGCATTTACTGGAAGATTTTTAATTAGTCTGACGGAAATTGATTTCTCAATTTAGTTAGTCCGTCAGACGAGGGCGTCAGACGAGGCGTGTTTCTTTCTTCATCAACTTCCATAATTTTATCAAATGCAATTAAAAGTCGCCATTTTTATTTTCAACGAAGTAGAGGTGCTCGATTTCGCAGGCCCTTTTGAAGTGTTTAGCATTGCCGGCCTGCGAACAATGCCAGAAGCTCCTTTCCATGTATTTACTGTAGCACAGTTTGAAACCATTGAAGCAAGAAATCGTTTAACAGTAAAACCAACTTATACATTTGACAATGCCCCAAAAGCAGATATCATTCTTATTCCGGGTGGAGGTGGGCATCATACTGATGGAACACCGTTTGGCAGCAGAAGAGAAATGAACAATCCCATTGTAATCCATTGGGTGAAAGAGCAGGCAGCACAAGCAAAGCTGGTATTAAGTGTTTGTACAGGTTCACTCATTTTAGCAAAAGCTGGTTTACTCCAAGGTTTGGAAGCAACAACACATTTCAAAGCAATCAATGGATTAAGAGAAATTTCTGATCAAATTCAAGTAAAAGAAAATGTCCGGTTTGTTGATAATGGAACCATTATTACTTCTGCAGGCATTTCTGCAGGAATTGATATGAGTTTGTATACTGTTGGCAAACTATTTGGTAAAGAAACGGCTGATGAAACTGCTGCTTATATGCAGTATGATTACTGGAAATCATAATCAACTATCAAATGGCTTCCGTACAACTGGTCAACTCTGCACATCAACTCATCATTCATTCCAATTTTTATTTTTATGGAGATTCTGCTAATGAAGAACTGGCAAAAAAAATTGCAACGGATATTGAGCAGCACTGGAATGAGCCGAAAGCGAGCATTCAATACAAGAGAAGTTTGTATGATGTACTATTTGATATCAAAGGTTTCTTTGAGCCGCAATTGGAACCTGAAACTGTTTGGTACAATACCGATCCCAAATTATTTTTCTTCCGTATTGAAGAATATTCTCCGATGCATATTTCCTTTGTTGATGGTATTGGCAGCAATACCGGTTATTTTAAACTGGAGAATTTATTACAAACATCAACTACCGCAGCACATGAATACGGGCATATGATTGGCTTGCATCATCCGCATAACCTTGATATAAGAGGACAGGAAATTCCCGGCATCATGTACCCGAGGGGAACGATTTGTGATCCGCAATTTCAATATGATGCCTCTGCAATACCCGGAGAAAAAGGCGGAACACTTGATCCACGACATCGCAAAGTCTTGCACGCAGATATTGAACAGTTGAAATTGCATAAGCTGTATTTCAATGATGAGGGTCTTGCCGTTCTTGGAGGTTTTACAAGCATTTTTCATTCGCAGCATGTGCCTGCCGAATAAACAATTACATTTATCCCTATTTATCATCACAAACAAATCTATGAGCGTATTACAGGTTCAGGATCTCAAAAAAACGTACGGAAAAATCCAGGCATTGAAGGGTGTATCATTTGCAATACCAGAAGGTGCGGTGTTTGGCATTCTAGGTCCAAATGGCAGTGGTAAAACAACCATGCTCAGTATTATACTCGATGTATTGAATGCAGATAGTGGTTCTTACTCCTGGTTTGGACAACCAGCTTCACCCGATCTGCGCAAAAGAATCGGTTCTTTATTGGAGACCCCCAACTTTTATCATTACTTATCAGGAGTGAATAATTTAAAGATCACCCATAGTATTAGTGGCCGTGGAGATGCTGCAGCAATTGATGTGGTATTGCAGAAAGTAAAATTGTATGAACGCCGAAACAGTAAGTTCAGCAGTTACAGTTTGGGCATGAAACAACGATTAGCTATAGCTGCAGCATTGTTAGGCGATCCGCAGATATTGGTTTTAGATGAACCTACAAACGGATTGGATCCTGTTGGTATCATGGAAATACGTGAACTGATCATTGAACTGAGTAAGAAAGGTCATACAATTATAATGGCCAGTCACCTGCTCGATGAAGTGGAAAAAGTTTGTACGCATGTTGCCATTTTAAAGTTAGGTATGTTGGTTTCTTCCGGTTCAGTAGAAGATGTATTGATGGCTGAGGATGTGGTTGAAGCAAGTGCTGCGGATCTTCATCAATTGAAAGCTGTATTAAGTAATATACCCGGCAAAACAAGTATCACTGTAACTGATTTCACTGTACAGGTTCATTTTCCTAAAGGAACAGCAAAGCCTGAAGAAGTAAATCGTTATTGTTTTAACAACGGCGTTACGCTTCAGCAATTATCAATCAAGAAAAAAAGATTAGAAGAAAAATTCTTTGAATTAACCAATAACTAGCCTTATCAATACAATCATCAGAATGGCAAATTTATTTAAAACAGAGTGGCTTAAAATAAAACACTATCCGGGCTTTTGGTGGATCATGGGAATTACAGTTTTGTCTTATCCCGGTATCAACGGTATGTTTTATTTCATTTACAAACAGAATACAGCTAATACAAAAAGCTCAGCTCAAATGCTGAAGATGCTTCTCGGAAACCCGTTTCAATTTCCAGAAGTATTCCGAACAACTGCGTTTGCTTCTTCTATTTTTGTGGTAATACCTGCTATTCTTGTGATTATGCTCATCACCAATGAATACACGTATAAAACCAACCGGCAAAATGTAATTGATGGCTGGAGCAGGAACGAGTTTTTGATTGCCAAGTTTTTGAATGTAGTTATTATTTCACTCATTGTAATTGTACTTTACCTGATCGTTACACTTTCAATTGGTTTTAGTACAACCGGACCTGATGTAAAAAATAAATTTCAGCTGGCACATTACACTGCGCTATTTAGTTTGCAGGTATTTGCTCAATTATCGTTTGCATTTCTCCTTGGCCTCATCATAAAAAGAGCTTTCATTGCCCTTGGTGTATTTATATTTTATAAAATTATTGTTGAAAATATTGGTGCTGAATTGCTGAACAAATATGTGCATGCTGATACGGGTCGTTTTTTGCCTACCGAATCATCGGATCTGTTAACACCTGTACCTGCTTTTTTAGGAAGGCTTGATCCGAAAGTATATGAGCATGCTCTAAGTCTCATGAATCAACAGGTGTTTGTCACCATTGGGTACGTGTTTTTATTCTGGGGTTTGATTTTCTGGATATATAAAAAGCGTGACCTTTGAGAATGATGAAAAGAATAACGATGCTATTTGTCGCATTCCAGATTTGTGCAGTAACACTGCAGGCTCAGAATATGAATACTGTTATTAAAACAGAAGCATTAAAAATGGCAAGGGCCCTTGCTGCAATGGATATGGAAACCTATAGCACTTTCATGTATCCCACATTAGTAAACGATAAGGAATCAAAAGATAAAATAAAGCAGGGGATGGATTCTGTGAATAAATACCGTGACCAGTTTGGTATTAAGGTAAAACAGATATTAATTGGTAACCCATCTGCAGTACAAACGTACAAAGGAATGATGCAATGCACATTGCCGCAAACAACAACCATTGAAACATTACTTGGAACAATGAGTGTTGAATCTACTTTAATTGGTTTATCAAACAATGGAACAAAATGGTACTTTGTTGATGCAATGCTTTATAAACAGAAAGAATCAAAAACAAAATTACCAGAACTGAGTTCCGGTCTTGTGATTCCGCCCATGAAGCAGCCGGTGATTAC
>JBKJNM010000148.1:0-7452 GCA_046593655.1 Lacibacter sp.
GATATTGGTGTTTTGTTTAAACACATCAAAACCTGCAAGCTTAATAATGCCGTTCTTCTTTTTGAACACTTCTTTTTCGAGAGAAGCATTGAGCATGGCAATATTTTTCTGAAGAGAAGAAGCAAGACCTTCATACATATAATAGTCAAAATCCCAACGCAGGATAAAGCCTTTACCAAAATCAATTCTTCCATCATTACTTAATGTAACAGTATGGAGCCTGTTGATATTCTTATTGGCAGAATAGTCAGTATAGTTAAGGTTATAACTACCACCTGTTTTTATTTCAAGCCATTTAAGATTGTATTCAAAATCAAGACCCGGGCTCCAGATCCAATTGTGGCCAACATTTCTTATATCATCGGTAAGACTTACATTATTATTATAATTCGTCATACTTCTTATACCCAGCACATATTTGCGGTTTTGAAAGGGTCTTGTATAGTTGATGAATAAGTTCGTGTTATAATAGCCACTAACGTTTTCAGGACGGGTAAGTGTACCGCCTGTTATTTTACCATTTGCATCTCTGAAGTTGGTGAGCTTGTTTACGATCTGATCATCCACAAAATTGAACGACAGGTTGGCGAGGAAAATCCTTCCTGAACTGAAATTGAAATTATTAAAGCTTGTATTAAATACATGACTGGTTGATGGTTTCAAAGCCGGGTTACCGGTTGATTTATTCAACTGGCTGCTTTCTTCCAACACAGGTTGCAACTGGTCAAAGCTTGGTTGTCTTGCACTTCCGTTATAATTGAAGTTGAATGTTTTTGATCTCGAAAAATTATACACAAACCGGGCAACAGGGAACCAGTTGAAGTTAGTAATGCTTTTGAAAGCACTGTCTTTAGTTACACTGTACCCTTTGAGTAAAACAGGCTGTACCATTAATCCAATGCTGTAGTTATATTTCTTATTCACCGTTCTGATCGCTGCACTGATTCGGTTATAATTAAAATCATTTTCATAATTATTACTCAGGTAATCAACAAATGCATAATCGTTACCGGTTAATGGATCTTTTGAATAAACCGTCTTGTTGTTGGCCGAAAAATTTCTGTTGAAATTATAGCCGAGATCTAAAAACCTGTTGGGTGTAAGAGGTTCTGTATAAGTGAGCCTGGCATTAAGTCCGCTGTTTCTATTATCCTGCAGCGTATTCCTGAATTGTATTGAATCTCTCAGGAAGTTGCCGTTGGGATCATAAAAGCTGGTATAGTTTTCTTTCAGTTGATCAGATTCAGTACCTGACAATGAGAGTTCACCTCTGAATGAAAAATTGCGGCCTCTCTTTATAAAACGATGATTATATAATATAGACGTATTAAAATTAGGCCTGTTGGAAAGCGATGTGGTTTTATTACTGTCTGATCTTGTTTGAGTTTTGGTATTATAATATTCAGAGGTATTGGCAGTGTTTGTATTGCCATCTGAATAAGAAAAACTGGGGTTTAATTTGATATAATTAAATGAATCGATCCAGTATTCAACATTGGCAAATGCTCTATGTGTTCCGCTCTTGTTTTTTGAAGTTTGGTTGGTGTTGGTTAAAACCGAGTAGAGTGTTTGTTCCCTTGAAGTAAGTGATTCAGTTAATGTATTTCTATCGGAGTAAGTATAGCTTCCGTAAAACGAATTACGTTTTCCAAAGTCGGTACGAAAGTTTAGCCCGATAGAATTAAGATTGGTGATGCCGCTTGGATTATTGTTACCGGCACCAGCTCCCCCTCCAAATTGCATTGCTCCACCACCGCCTCCGCCACCACCTTCATTTCTGAAAGTTGAAGTATTGTTGTTATTGCTGTTGAGTATAAGTGAAAGCTGCTGGTTATTATTGAACCTGTTGATTGCAAGAGCACCAATATATCTGTCATCAGTGCCATAGCCAACCATTGCCCGGCCAAATACCCCTTTGTTTTTATCTTTCTTTAATTGCAGGTTGATTACTTTTTCAGGTTCCCCGTCCCGGATGCCTGAAGCATTCGACTGATCGCCATAATCATCCACCACCTGTACTTTATCAATCATGTCTGCAGGAATTTCCTGTGTTGCTGTTTTAGGATCACCATTAAAGAAATCTTTTCCGTTTACTTTAATTCTTGTAACTGGTTTTCCCTGGGCGGTTACATTTCCTTGCCTGTCAACCTGTACACCAGGAAGTTTCTTTAAAAGATCTTCGGTAGTTGCATTGGGTTTGGTTTTAAACTGGTTGGCGTTGTATTCAACCGTATCTTCTTTTATAACAATGGCCGGCGACTCAATAATGATTTCTTTCAGGTCTTTATAATCATTCGCCAGTATAAGATCGCCCAAATCAATTGAAGCAACCCCTTCAGATGGTTTAAAAAATTCTTTTACCATTGGCTTATAGCCACTGTAAGAAACAATGATCGAATATCCTGAAGACGGAATTTTTTCAAATGAAAATTCCCCTTTCTCATTAGTATGAGTGCGGAGAGTGTCCTTAGGTGTTGCCTTTTCAACCAGCTTAATAGTTGCCTTGTCCAATCCTTTTTCACCTAATGAATCGGTTACCCTGCCGGTAACGCTTTTGGTTTGTGCAAATAGCTGAAGCGATACAATAATGCCAATAGTAATGAGTAGTATTTTCTTCATAAGACAGTTTGAATCACGAAATACGAATTCATTCGTTAAATAATAAGGATCGAAATTGTTAATGTTTTGACGATAAACTGAAACAAAGTTTGCTCCTGCCTGTATTTTCTTCTATTAAAGGTAAAACTATAGGTTCAATGGCCTTGGTTTGTCCGTGCAGTTGGGTAGTTATCGAAACTAAGGGGTTATTGTGATTTGATTAACAGCCAAAGGAGTTGATAGGATCATGTTGTTTGATGGTTCTACAAGACTGCAACTTAAAATAACTTGTAACCGTGAACACAAGACCAAACCACTTAAAACTGTCTTACTGATTCATTACCTTTGTGCCCCTTGTAAAAACAAGGTATGTTCTGTCAAATTGGCTTTTGTATAAACTTTGCACTGTATTTGACACGTACATACATCATCTTAAAAATTTGACTCATTAATAGATTACTATGGGATTCTTATCGAAATTATTTGGTGGAAGTAAAAGTGAAAAGGACGTTATTAAACTTTCACCGGTTGTTGAACAAGTCAATCAATACTTACGGCAGTATCAAAACTTAACCAATGATGAGCTTCGCAGTAAAACGCAGGAGTTCCGTGATCGTATCCGGCAGCATCTGTCACCTATTGATCTCGAAATTGAAACACTCAATACAAAAGCGGATGCATTTACGGAAGATGAGATCCAGGAAAAAGATGTCACTTACCAGGAAATTGATAAGCTGAAGAAAGAACGGGATAAAAAGATTGAAGAAGTTCTTGAAACAATCCATCCCGAAGCGTTTGCTGTGGTAAAGGAAACAGCCCGCCGGTTTACGAATAACCAGGAATTGCAGGCAACTGCAACGCAACTCGACCGTGATCTCGTTATAAAAAGAGAACACATGCGTATTGAAGGCAATCAGGTGTTTTACAAAAAAGCATGGATTGCCGGTGGAACAGAAGTGATCTGGAACATGGTGCATTATGATGTGCAGTTGATTGGCGGTAGTGTATTGCACCAGGGAAGAATAGCTGAGATGGCTACCGGTGAAGGTAAAACGCTGGTATCAACATTGCCTGCATATTTAAATGCATTGGCAGGCGAAGGTGTACATCTTGTTACCGTGAATGATTACCTGGCACGTCGTGATAGCGAATGGAACGGAACATTGTTTGAATTCTTAGGTTTAACTGTTGATTGTATTGATAAACATCAACCCAATAGTGAGGAGAGAAGAAAAGCTTACATGGCTGATATTATCTATGGCACCAACAATGAATTTGGTTTTGATTATCTCCGTGATAACATGGTGGTGAACTCAACTGAAAAAGTGCAACGTAAACTGCACTTTGCCATGGTGGATGAAGTGGATAGCATTTTAATTGATGAAGCCCGTACGCCATTAATTATTGCAGGTCCTGTAGGAACAGCCAGCAACGAGCAGCAGTTTCATAATATGAAACCACGAATTGAAAAACTCATTGATGCACAAAAGCGTTTGGCACAACAATATTTAAACGAAGCAAAGAAATCAATTACAGAAGGTGATGATGATCCTAAGACGGGTGGTTTAGCATTGATGCGTGCCTGGAGAGCATTACCTAAATACGGGCCGTTGATCAAATACTTAAGTGAACCGGGTGTAAAAGTGAAATTGCAGAAAGCAGAAAATTATTATCTCGCAGATCAGCAAAAAGAAATGCCTAAAGTGGATGAAGGCCTGCTGTTTCATATTGATGAAAAAAGTAACTCCGTTGATTTAACGGATAAAGGATTGGCAATGATCACAAGGGAAAACGAAGATCCTAATTTCTTTGTATTGCCTGATATTAGTACTTCGCTTGCAACACTTGATAAAAGCGATATGCCGGCTGAAGAAAAATTGCAAAAGAAAGAAGCTTTCTTAAATGAATATTCTGCTAAAGCAGATCGTATTCATACCGTGTTGCAAATGTTGAAAGCATATACGTTGTTTGATAAAGACATTGAATATGTAGTGTTAGACGGGCAGGTAAAAATTGTGGATGAACAAACCGGTCGTATTCTTGATGGCCGCCGTTACAGCGATGGTTTACACCAGGCCATTGAAGCAAAAGAAAATGTACACATTGAAGCTGCAACACAAACCTACGCCACCATTACTTTGCAGAACTACTTCCGGATGTATCACAAGCTTTGTGGTATGACGGGTACAGCCGAAACGGAAGCAGGTGAATTTTGGGATATTTACAAATTAGATGTCGTGAGAATTCCTACCAACCTGAATATGATTCGTGACGACAGGCAGGATCTTGTTTTTAAAACCAAGCGTGAAAAATATAAATCAGTGATTGATGAAATTGAAGTGTTGCGTGAAGCAGGAAGACCTGTATTGGTTGGTACAACATCAGTAGAAGTAAGTGAATTGCTGAGCAAGATGTTGCAGGTTAAAAAAATTCCCCATAATGTATTGAACGCAAAACAACATGCCCGTGAAGCACAGGTGGTTGCGGAAGCTGGTTTGCCAAGTGCCGTAACCATTGCAACGAATATGGCCGGTCGTGGTACGGATATCAAACTTGGTGCGGGAGTAAAAGAATCAGGAGGGTTGGCCATTCTTGGTACTGAGCGCCACGATAGCCGTCGTGTAGATCGTCAATTACGTGGTCGTGCAGGTCGCCAGGGTGATCCGGGTTCTTCTCAATTTTATGTGTCATTGGAAGATGATCTTATGCGTATGTTCGGCAGCGATCGTATTGCAGGTATGATGGATAAACTCGGGTACAAAGAAGGTGAAGTGATTCAACATAGTATGATCACCAAATCCATTGAACGTGCACAAAAGAAAGTAGAAGAAAATAACTTTGGTATCCGTAAGCGTTTGCTTGAGTATGACGATGTAATGAACAAGCAACGTGGTGCAGTGTACACACGCCGTAACCATGCGTTGAGTGGCGAACGTTTAACATTGGATACTGACAATGCCTTTTACACCGTTGCAGATGGTTTGATTGCATCCTTCAAAGAACAAAATGATCATGAAGGTTTTAAAATGGCCTGTATCATCAGCTTTGGAATTGATACAAAAATTACAGCGGAACAATTAGACCGAACAGATAGCAATACACTTGCTCAGGCACTTTATACCGAAGCAAAAACGGCTTACCTGCGTAAATGTGATGTGTTGAAAAAAGATGCATTACCTGTGTTCCAGAATATTAAATCAACACAAGGCTCGCATATTGAAAATGTATTTGTGCCATTCAGTGATGGTAAACGTGGATTGCAGGTGTTAACGCCCATGCAAAAAACAATTGAAAGCAAAGGACAGGAATTGTTGAATGCATTGGAACGTACTTCTACACTTGCATTTATTGATGAAGCATGGAAAGAACATTTACGTGCAATGGATGATTTACGTACATCGGTACAAAACGCAACCTATGAACAGAAAGATCCATTGGTGATTTATAAAGTAGAAGCCTATACCATGTTTGAACAGTTGAACGGAGAGATCAACCGGAATATTGTTACGTTCCTTGCACATGCAGGATTGCCTGTTGAAGAAGCAAACAATGGACAAATCAGGGAAGGCCGTCAACAGAAAACAGACATGAGTAAACTGCGTCAACGTAAAGAAGATATGGTTGCAGCAGGAGGTGGTGAATTACTCGAAGCTCCTGATTATTATGATCCTTCTGCAAATGTAAAACAAGAGCCCATTACAGTTGGTCCAAAGATCGGGCGAAATGATCCCTGCCCTTGCGGTAGCGGAAAGAAATACAAACAGTGTCACGGAAAAGATGCTTAAGATACAAACCTCCTTCGGGAGGTTTTTTATTGCAGAGGGCATATCCCCTCCCGGGAGGGGCATCAGAGTGTTATCCTAATATGCTATTCAAAGGGGTGGGTTCTAAGCTCAAAAAGAAGAAGTGCTTTCTGGCAGGTCATTGTAAATTAATTTTATTCAACCTTCAATAAAAAATACTTTTGCCGCATGAACATTGCCTCTTATATTGATCATACCATGCTCAAACCAACAACCTTGGTTAGTGATATTGAACAGTTATGTACCGAAGCAACCATCTATGCGTTTGCAGCCGTTTGTGTACCCCCGCCATTTACAAAATTTGCAAAAGGATTAACTGGCGGAACGAATGTAAAAACGGCAACAGTCATTGGCTTTCCGTTTGGCTATTCAGCTATTGAAGCAAAAGTGACCGAAACATTACTGGCTATTGTTGATGGAGTTGATGAAATTGATATGGTAGCAAATATTTCAGCCATAAAAAATGGCGACTGGAATTTCATAAAACATGAAGGCGAGACCATTATCCCCATGGCGCATAAAAAAGACAAACAAATCAAGATCATCATTGAAAGCGGCCTGTTAACAGATGAAGAAATTATCCGTTGTTGTGAAATCTATGCTGAACTTGGCGCAGATTTTGTAAAAACATCAACGGGTTATGCAGAGAAAGGAGCAAGTTTAGAAGCTGTGCAACTAATGAGGAAGCATTTACCGTCTAAGGTAAAAATCAAAGCATCGGGCGGCATCAGGAATTATACATTTGCCAAACAATTGATTGAGGCCGGGGCCGACAGGCTGGGATGCAGTGCAAGTGTATCCATTGTAAAAGAAAGTTTGAATAGTTGAATATGAAAAAGTATGGTTTGTTTTGTTTGTTGATTTGCATAGCCGCTTTTGCCAACGCTCAAATGGTAAAGGATACGATCAGCCATTCAGTATTTGTAGTAAAAGACAGCCGGTTTGATCTGCTCACAAAAAAGAAAGCGGAGATCAATAAAAAAGCAGCCGATTCAAAAAAGCCAAACAGAGGTTACAGGATACAGGTATTGAATACAACCGATCGTAACCA
>JBKJNM010000219.1:0-7794 GCA_046593655.1 Lacibacter sp.
AAGCTAACAATAAAAACATGGGCTAAAAAAAATCACAAGAACTTTGGGGGTTCTTGTTATTTTTTACCTTTACCTCAACATTTATAAACCAGTCAACCTTTTTTAGGACTAGTCACATTGTCTCTTAAACTATTAATACTTGAACGAATTAAAAATTTTATTAGCCGTTGTTTCAAATGCATCTCTTTCATCTTCTTTGCTGATATAGGTAAGAACATATGCTTTACCATTTGCAATAGTAAATAATTGTTTGATCTGGATATCATAAGTCATATCACCATACTTCCCTTTATAAATAATCTGGTATGCTTTTGCACCATTACGGTTAAAATACATGGATGAAACTTCTTTATAACCTTTCACCATATCTTTTACAGCATCCATATTTGTTTTTACATATTCTTCTATAGTTGTACCGCTGCTGAGAGTTTCAATTTGCAGGTTCACATTTTGTCTGAAGTTATCATTATCTCCTTCGGCAGGCGATGTAATCTGGATGATGGCATTATCTGTTTTGTCTTCTAGTTTCCAATCGGCGGGATAGCCAATACTGAACCTGCTCTGCGGGTCGCTGTATTTTTTCAATTCACTGATGATATTGGTAACAGGCGGTTCCTTGGGTTTGGTATTTGTGCCGGCATCATTAACAGGTATTCTCGCCTGTGACCAGCTTAAGGTAACAAACGAAATCATGGAGAGGGTGAAGATTATCTTTTTCATCAGTTGTGTTTTAATTGTTGTTTGGTTAAGCACCGAAAGGCGATATTCAAATTTTTCGGTTATAATCGGCCTTTGTTGAGACTTAATTTCTGTGTTTATGGTTGCATAAATTTACAAATTAGTTCTTCATAAATCAATCAAATAAACAGTTAACTCTTAAAAATACCGCTTTACACGGAGAGTTTAGAAGCTCATAAGCGTCTTTTTCAGGTTTTGCAGAAAACCTTTAGATTTACGCTGCTAATTATCAGGCATATGAAACTCTAAGTCGTCTTGCAAACAAACCTCTCAGTTTAGGTGAAGTAACCTGCTTCACCCTTTACTCTGTTTCTTTTATTTTAAAAAATTTACATGACGACAAATTCTGAAAACCAAAACAGGCTTTCCTATTATTATCAAACACTCAAACAATCACTAAACGGAGAGCAGCAGGACTATACGCAGGGCAGTATCCGCAAAGCAGTTTTTCTGTTAACAATTCCTATGATTCTTGAACTGAGTCTTGAAAGTGTATTTGCTGTTGTAGATATGTTTTTTGTTGGCAAGCTCGGTCAAAATGCCATTGCTACTGTTGGGTTAACTGAATCAGTTATTACAATTGTTTATTCCATTGCCATTGGATTAAGTACTGCTGCTACTGCAGTTGTAGCCAGGCGAATTGGTGAAAAAAATCCGGAAGCGGCTGCACATGCAGGTGCACAATCCATTGTAATTGCGATGATCGCCACCATCATCCTCAGTATAGCGGGAATTGTTTTTGCTGCTGATGTTTTACGATTAATGGGTGCAAGTAAAGAAGTGGTGAAAGAAGGCGCTGTGTTTACACGCATTATGTTAGGTGGTAGTGTGGTCATTATGTTATTATTCCTCATCAATGGAATCTTTCGTGGTGCAGGCAATGCAGCAATAGCCATGAAAAGTTTATGGCTTGCAAGTATCATCAACATTATTCTCTGTCCCATCTTTATTCATTTTTGGGGTTTAACAGGTGCTGCTATTGCAACAGTGATTGGAAGAAGTTCCGGTGTAGCTTATCAATGCTGGCACCTGTTTAAAGGAAATGGCTTGCTGAAAGTAACTGCACATCATTTCAAGTTGGATGCACCGCTGATTAAATCGATTGTTACCATTGCATGGCCTGCTACATTGCAGTTTATTATTGCCAGTGGCAGTTGGATCGTATTAGCAAGATTGGTTGCTGAAACCGGTGGCACTACTGCTTCTGCCGGTTACCAGATTGCTATCCGCAATGTAGTGTTCTTTATTTTACCTGCATGGGGATTGAGTAATGCCGCCGCAACATTGGTGGGGCAAAACCTTGGTGCCAAACAATTGCAACGTGCAGAACAAAGTGTATTGCTCACTGCAAAGTACAATGCAATATTTATGAGCCTCGTTACATTGTTGTTTGTATTTTTTGCAACACCCATCATCAGCATTTTTACAAAGGAGGCAGCAGTGATAGCATACGGAGCAAGATCTCTGCAAATTATTGGTGCGGGTTTTATTTTTTATGGAATAGGTATGGTTATGACGCAGGCATTGAATGGCGCTGGCGATACAAAAACGCCAACTGTTATCAATTTTATTTGTTTCTGGTTATTTCAAATCCCACTCGCTTATCTATTAGCAAAAGGATTTGATTTGAAAGCAACCGGTGCATTTATTGCAATCCCTGTTGCGGAAACATTGATTGCATTAACGGCCTGGTATTACTTTAAAAGAGGAAAGTGGAAAGAAGTGAACGTATAAATAAAGCCCCCATCCGACTTCCTCCAAAGGGTGAAGCCACCATAACACGGCCCTTGCTTTTCTTAGAGAATATGTAAGTTGACAATATCTTACTGAGATTTGCTGATTAAATTTAAAGTGACTGAAGCAATTCGGTCACTTTAGTTTTAATATAGTCTCTCACTTTGCTAAAGTCTTCCGGCTCCATATGTTTGGGATCAGGAATTTCCCAATCAATGAATTGTTTGGCAGGCATCCACGGGCAGGCATCGCCACAACCCATGGTAACAACTGCATCAAAGGGAGCATATTGTTCTACTTCCTGTAACGATTTTGAATCATGTACCGACAAGTCATAATTCAATTCTTTCATTGCTGCAATGGCCTTGGGATTTACAATACCGCTTGGTTTACTTCCGGCACTGTATGCTTCTACTGCATCGCCGCCAATGATCTTTGCAAAGGCCTGGCTCATTTGTGAGCGGTTGCTGTTTTCAACACAAACAAACAATAATTTCTTTTTCATATAGAAGTCAAAATTACAATTTCATAAGAATATCATGTTTCTTTTATATTAAAAGAGGCAAGGTTGATCAACCTTGCCTCTAATGCCATCTTTTTTTTAAAAGAATATCAATCTTCAAATTCAACACTCGTCATCAGGGATAAATTAGCACTGATAATGTTGTATAGTGTTGTATTAGATGTAGCTGAAATTACAATTTCTCCATTCGTAATTGAAGCAGCTGCTAAAGCAAGGGATGTTATTCCCTGAGACATAAAAGAAAGATCCCAGTTAATAATTGCATTGTATCCATTGCCATTACCAATCACAACATTATTTCCTTCCACTTTAATTTCCATCGTATTGTTGTTGCGATATACAATGGGAGTTCCATTGTATGTTCCCCTTAACTCTAATGCTGCATCAGCGCCGTTGGGAGCAAGTTGAATATCAAACTCTGCTTCTTCATAAGTGCCTGCAGGAACATTTAAATTCCCAACGGTTGAAAGAGAAGCAAAGAGGTCAATTTTTTTTCTCGCCTGAGTTGAGTATTCAACTTCTGAGTTATTCTTTTCTCCTTCAAATTCAATGGCTGTTGTTGAAGCGAAACCACTTGTCCAGGTAATTGTTCCATTTGTGCGGTTGGCTGTTGCTCCTGTTGTTCCTGAAGGGCTGCTTACATCAGAATTTCTGTTTGTTGTTCTTAGCTGATAAGTAACGCCTGACTCTTCATTATTTTTTTTACAACTCGAAAAGATGGTTATAAAAAAAATGGCTGCAAAAACAAATTTCATTTTCATAATGTTTAGATTTTTAATGATTGATCGTTGCTGTACTGTTTTCCGGAAAAACAAGTATCATGCCAACATAATTACTGTAATACAGATTTGTAGTATTAAGATTCAAGTATGAAAAAAATGCTGCCTTGGTTTAAAAAAAATTACCGACTTAATTATCATGCAGGCCAAAGTTATAACGTCCTTTCCTGCACGATAGGCCATTTTCCAACGATTTCCTTTTCGTTCATATGCGGGGTTTACAAAACTTTTCTTTTGTTTTTGATTATGAGATCTAGCAGCTCAATAGAAAGAATAAACAACAAAAAAAAGAGGTCGTCATTGGGAGGCACAAATCTATCTGCCAGATACAAATTGCTTTATTTTGTTCGCAATAAAGAGTTTTAAAAAAATTAGTTATCAAAAAAAGCTTTAGAAAAAATAACCTCTCAATAGTTTTGTTAAAGAATTTTCTTTTTCAATCAATCTGTCGAGTAAGATCGACTGGTTCATGGCACGGTTATAATTATGTTCGGGATATTTTGCAGCATAGTACACATCATCATTCAAATGATCGGTTAAAAAACGGATAGCCTGCATATAAATCATAAATTCACCTGCATAGAAGAATGCATTTTTTTCAGTATCGGTTAATTCGTGCTGCATTTCGTTGTAGTATCCACGCACAATGGCTTTATAAAAATCTTCCCGTACTTCAATCTTACTGAAATCCTGTTCTTCTTCACTCACAGGAGAAAGATAGGTACGCATCATATCGCCCACATCACTAATGAAATAACCCGGCATCACTGTATCCAGATCAATTACACACAATCCTTTACCATGCTCATCAAACAACACATTGTTGATCTTGGTATCATGATGTGTAACACGTAATTTAAACTCAGGGTTGTGTGAAATTTTCTTAAACTCTTCTGCAATTATTGAATGTTTCACCAGTTTGTTTATCAGGGCATCACATTCTTTTATCCGTTGCTTGTTACCATGCTCCAGTGCTATCATAAATTGCTGATAGCGTAGTGTAAGGTTATGAAAGGAAGGAATGGTGATGCGTAGCTGGTGAATATCCAATCCACTCAGCAATTTGGTGAATCGTCCGAATTGTTCTGCTGCTTCAAATGCCTGCTCCGGGGTTTCAACTACATCTTTTGAAAACGAACCTTCCACAAAAGGAAACAGGCGGAAGAATCCTTCCTCCTTTACATAAACAAGTGTTGCTCCATCGTTTGAAATAACGGGTGCAACAAATTTATATGCAGGATGATGTTGCTGCAGATAGGTAGCAGCAAGATGAATATTGTATGCAATGTCTTCCGGCTCTTTAAACACCAGTTCATTTACACGTTGTAATATATATACATTCTCTTCAGTGGTTATCTTCCAGGTACGGTTAATCAGGCCACTTCCAAAAGCTTCCATCTTCGAAGTATTATCTGTTAAACCAAATGCCTGTAAAACTGATTGCGACATGATATGCTGCTGTTCTAAAAAAGTATAGGTCATGTTTAAAGTCTCGGGCAATATTGTACAAGTTACGTACTGATCATTTCTTCAACAGCATCACTTTTACATCAAAAGCCGCAATTAATAATCATCATTTAATGCAAACACAGGCTTGCGGTACATCCATTGTCCGCTGGTAAAATCAGGAAATTCTACCGTTGTATTTCCTTTTTCGATGGAGAGTTCACTCAAAGGTGTAATGGCACTCCATGCTGCCGCATCGTACACGTCCATCGCTGTTGCTGTTTTATGTTTCACCGATTCAATAAAAGAATGGATGACATAAAAGTCCATGCCACCATGACCTGAGCCTTGTGCTTCTTTGCTCCACCTGGCCCATAACGGATGATCATATTTATCTAACCAGATTTTTGCTTCATCCCACTGGTGTGGTTTTGATGTTCCTTCAATATGGATGCCTTTGGCAACATCCATCCATAAACCACTGGTGCCCTGTACACGGAACCCTAACGAATAGGGTCTTGGTAAATTAGTATCGTGTTGCAACAAAATAGTTTCTCCATTTGCACAACCAATAGATGTAGTAACCACATCGCCCAACTTAAAATTGATTTTTGCATTTGGATGAGCGGGTCCGCATTCTTTTACAATATGATTATGCAAGCCTCTTGCTTTTGAAGAGAAAGAAGAAAGATTTACAAAACGGTTCCCCCTGTTGATGTTGATGTAGTGTGCAATGGGCCCAATACCATGCGTTGGATACAAATCGCCATTGCGGTGAACAGAGTGATGTGTTCTCCATCTGGCTTCACTCCACCCTTTATCACCAAACTCGCAACCGTCGCCATAAGCTGCAATGCCATTGTTAAACTTCACTTCACGCAGATCATGCTGATAACCTCCTTGTAAATGGATCATTTCACCAAACATTCCCTTCCGAACCATGTTCAATACCGCCATTACATCTCTGCGGTAACAAACGTTCTCCAGCATCATGACATGTGCTTTGTATTTTTCTGCTGCTTTTACAACATCCCAATGATCTTCTAATGTAATACCCAGCATTACTTCTGTACCAACATATTTAATACCTGCTTCTAAAGATCCAATGACCATTTCCTTGTGCCATTCCCATGGAGTAGCAATAATGATGGCATCCAATCCTTTTATCTCCAGCATTTTTTTCCATGCATACAGATCGCCTGTAAATATCTGTGGCATTTTTTTACCACTCTTATTAATGATCGCTTTTGAGCTGGTTAACATGCGGTCGTCAATATCACAAATAGCTACCAGCTCCACATCATCCCTTCTCAATAAAAGATCAAGATGATTTTGTCCACGCAAGCCAACGCCGATGATGGCTACTTTCACTTTAGGATCTGCAAACGAAGCAAACAAATTACCAGTTGGCAATACAGCCAGCGACGCTGCTGTGATCCCGGTATTTTTTATAAAATCTTTTCTATGCATGGCTTTTATTTTATCAGTGAATATTTTTTGTGACTGGAACCAATTTTATTTCCGTGTGAAATTATGCGAAATAACTACCAGAAAAAAGCGCAGCCGTTTGCACGAAATAAAAGACAATCCGTTTGAAGCTGAATACCCATTAGTAGAATTTGATTCCGATACAGATTTCTTTCCCTGCGATTCTTAATTCTTACTAATGACGACCAAGTGGTGGTTCAAATATGTAAATGCTGCAAAAGATATTCAGCAAAACTAGAGTAATCGATTAGGCATCCCCTTTTCAGCAATTCAACTTTGTATAAAGAATCACAATCACTATTCACAATTTAAATCAAACACATGAAAAGTAAATTACTGCTCAGCCTGGTTTTAATCCTGTTATTATCAGGCTGCAAGAAAAAAAATGAAGAAGTTGTTATTTCACTCAAAGGAAAGTGGACAGCGGAAAATACCATTGGAAAATGGTATGTCAACAATGTTCTCGCAAATACTTACAACGATCCTGTAATTGGAACCACAGTTGATTTTCAAAGCAACGGCACTGTAGTGATTACTGAGCCTTCAGGCTCCGAATCTTTTCCTTATACTATAAAATCAGATTCAAAAGTTGAATTTAATGGAGATGTTTACGAAATAAGAAGCCTCACAGCTAATAGTGTTACTCTTTATATTCGTATAGATTACGGGCCCGGCGATTATGCAGAGTTTTTCCAAAACATGAAAAGATAAAGAGAGACACAACAAGATTCCTCTCAAAACAAAGCCCCTTGTAATTAAATTACAAGGGGCTTTGTTTAGTTTGGTAGCCCCGACAGGAATCGAACCTGTATCTAAAGTTTAGGAAACTTCTATTCTATCCCCGTCCGAACGGCGTTCAGCCGGGCGGGCATTGAACTACGGGGCCAGTGATTTCAGGAATTCTTTACCTACTCCTGATTTCAAATATTTCTCTCTTTCTCTTACTCTCAAAATTTATCCAAAAAACCTACCCTTCAGAATTGAACCTGCCCGCCCGGATGAACCGTTCACACGGGTATCTAAAGTTTAGGAACCTTCTATTCTATCCCCGTCCGAACGGCGTTCAGCCGGGCGGGCATTGAACTA
>JBKJNM010000228.1:0-3472 GCA_046593655.1 Lacibacter sp.
AAGCTAACAATAAAAACATGGGCTAAAAAAAATCACAAGAACTTTGGGGGTTCTTGTTATTTTTTACCTTTACCTCAACATTTATAAACCAGTCAACCTTTTTTAGGACTAGTCAAGTTGAGTAGAAATCACTTTTCTTTTTCTGCATTCTTCTCTGCTTTCTTCTTTTGTTTAAAGAAATAAGTTAAACCAACTCCTCCATAAAAAACATTTCCGGAATAGAGTGCCTGCATAAAAATTGCGCCATCACTGATAACACGTTTCTGGTAGTTGATATAAAAAAGCGGCTTGCCTGCATTAATGGTTCTAAAGTGAGTGTATCTATGATCCACTTCACTCACTTCTTCCCTCTTAAAAGTGTGTAATGCGAGACCGGTTCCAAGTTCAAGATGAGACTTAGGCGTAAGTTGAATTTGTCGCCCGGCCTTCAGGAAAAACAAATCGGGCACCTCAGCAAGATCGGTTATACTCACTAAGTAACCTGTTGCAAGTTTTACTTTTTTAAACTTGTACCCAACTTCAATATTTGCTACCAGTTTTCCCATACTATTAATTCCACCCCCGAAATTAACAGTAACCTGTGCGGTTGAAAAGCATGCCGAAAGAACTAAAAAAAGAGTAAAGATTGGTTTCATGTTCCTTGTTTTCATAATTAATAAAATGCAACATGCCATTGACAAAAAGGCAAAGACATTTGCTGTAAGCAAAACAGAAGGGTCTCTTTAGTAAAAGGGAGTAATAGGTACGTTCAGAGGGAAAAGTAAAATACTTATTTATTGGCAAGCAAAGCATTTAAATAAGACGAGTAAAAGTATTTAAAACACCTACATAAAAAAACTTTTGTTTTGGTTAAAGAAGACATTTAATAGAATTTTTAAACGTATCTTTTATTGCAATAATTTGTTATGATGAATAAATGTATTTTTTTGTTGCTGTTGGCTGTAATGATCTTCTTTAAGCATGGAAAAACCCAAATCCTTAAAACAGATGCTTCTATTCTTAAATTGAAGGCGCCGGAAACATTTAAGGCTATGTTTATTACCAGCAAGGGCAATTTTACTGTGGAAGTTTATCGTAACTGGTCGCCCTTGGGTGCCGATCGGTTTTACCAACTCATCCGTACTGGTTATTATAACAATACTATCATCTTTAGGGTGGTGAAGGATTACCTGGTTCAGTTTGGTGTTTCTGAAAATAAAGCCAAAAACATTTTCTGGCAGGGCAAAAACCTGAAAGACGAACCGGTTGTTGGTTCTAATACAGATAGCACGATCTGTTTTTCCAGAGGAGCCCCTAATACCAGGAAAACCTCTGTTTTCATCAATCTCCGCAACAATTTAACTTACGATACCCTGAATGCAGGCGGAGTAAAGGGTTTTGTACCTTTTGCAAAGGTCATTACAGGCATGGAAGTAGTTCGCCTGTTTTTCTCTGATTATGGCAATGAAACCATGAAATATGCTGATTCTGTTTATTTCAAAGGCAATTCATATCTCCGGAAAAAATTTCCAGACTTGGATATGATCATTGAAGCAAAGATTATTAAAGACTAAGTATCCATTCTGTCAGTTATTTCCCTTGATCTAAAATATATCTGCAAATTTTAGTCAAAAAAATAATTGAGCACAAGATTTGCTCCTTCTTCTTTCTATGATTTTCCTGGTTCAACTTGATCTGAATGTCATAAAATGTAATCACTACAACTTAAACTATTAATATCTGATGAAACTACAGGTAACAAAAAACATTCAATTTTCACGTCTTATTAAGGCCGAAGATCGTTTACGTGAATTCAATTTCAGAAAAATGGGTGGCATCAATGAAGGCATCTTCAGTGTGGATGTAGCCGATGACCGAGGCAACCGCATTTTATTTAAAATGCAAAAAGAAGAAAATAATTGGAAAATTCTTGAAACAGGTCTACCGCTTTGGGTTACAGGCTCTACTACCCTTTTGCATGAAAAAATAGAAGAGGTAATGAATGCCAACAGTTTTGAAGAAAGCAGTATTGGAACAAACGATTAAGATTTGAGAAACCACAGCAATATAAAAATGGCAAAGGAAATCTTTGCCATTTTTATATTCGGGGCCTTTATTATTTAACTGATAAGGTGAATGTTTTGGATACTGTTTTACCGCAAATCTTGTAGGTAAAAGTAATGGTATATGTTCCGGAAGATTGAGGAAAAACCATCACCCCTCCACCTGCTGTTGGCCCGGTTGCATAAGCAGCTCCGGCGGGTGCTGTTACTGTAGTGGTCAATACTCCACCAGGGCAATCACATCCACTGATCTCTGCATCAAACCGGTAAGCTTTACCCCCACTCATATTTGTGAGCGTATTGTTGGCAGCATAACCACTTGTTCCACCCTCATAATTACCACAAGGTGCTTTATAAGCCCAGGTAACAAGGATATTGATGGCAGGGTTGCAATGATCGTAGCAGTCGTCTTTTATTGCAATTGGAATAACTGGTGCTTCGGGTGCTTTAAACCCTACAACTGCAATTGGAGGCAAAGGAATTTGCGACAGGATATTAACCATTGTTTGAGCACTGATATCCCCTACCATCTGAGCTTTCATAATATATGAAATGAGAGAAAAGGTAGCTCCATCGAAATGAAAAACATCATACACTGCACTCCGGACTTGTTGTTCATTACCACCCAGCTTTTCAAGAATTTCAAAGCCGAAATATTCCAGCGGTTGCTTTCTGCCATAAATATCCGTCTTACCGTTGGGCAATGTATCGAGATACGCAGCAATACGATTGCTCCTGATTTGATTGATGACCAAAGCAAGACCCTGTTTAAATTCAGTAATTGTTGAATAAACAGGTTTCAGTTGAATGGTGGGTTGTTTTTTTAACTCTTCTATTTTTTTACAGGAGGCTGAAAAGAGAAAGAAGATTACTCCCAGGAAGACTGTTTTGAAATGTAAATTTTTCATGATTTTAATTTTTAATTTGATAAAAGAATGTTTTTATATGTATATCCAATCAGGATTTGATATGTTACCTTGTTTTTCCAAATTTTTTTTATTCAGCTACAGGCTTATATTCGCAACCCCGATTTTGAAATCAAACAGGACAAATCACCATGACAGAATTTTCATCAATGATTGCTGGCTTGCTGAGCCTGCGTGTGCAACAGGTTGACACAGTATTGCAGCTACTGGAAGAAGGCGCTACCATACCTTTTATAGCCCGTTATAGAAAAGATAAAACAGGAAATCTCGACGAAGTGGCCATTCAACAGATACAGGAGCAGTCAAAATTTTTAAAAGAATTTACCGAGCGAAAAACGTTTATTGAAAAAACGATTACTGAACTGGGGAAAATGACTGAAGCGCTTCAGCAAAGGCTGGATAAAGCTTTAACCATACATGAGCTGGAGGATATTTATCTCCCGTATAAAGCCAAACGCAAAACAAAAGCTCAAACAGCAAGAGAGAATGGATTAGAACCATTAG
>JBKJNM010000011.1:0-4482 GCA_046593655.1 Lacibacter sp.
GCCATTATTGTTATTGGAGGTTCGGAAGGCGGCATCTGGTGGGCAGATGCCTGGGGAGTACCATTAGCCGCTCGTGGCTACGCCGTTTTATCCCTCGCTTATTTTGCTTTGGAAAAACTTCCAACCCAGTTAGAAGAAATACCGCTTGAATATTTTAAGAAAGCCATTGACTGGGTAAGTGCACATCCGGCTGTAGATGCAAAGAGGATTGCTTTTGCAGGCGTTTCTAAAGGTGGTGAAGCTGTCTTGCTAATCGCCGCAATTTATCCTCAAGTAAAAGCGGTCATCGCCGGTGTGCCAAGCCATGTTGTTTGGCAAAGCATTAATTGGCAAAGCCTCAACAATAAAGAAAAACCCACTACAAAATCTTCATGGACACTACAAGGAAAAGCGCTGCCATTTGTACCTTATGACACTACCCAAAAGTTCACAACACTTCTCGATTTTTATGTAGGGAATTTACGAGATCAGAAAACGGTTGAAGCTGCGATTATTCCGGTGGAAAAAATTAAAGCTCCTATTCTTCTTATTTCCGGCAAGGATGACAAAATGTGGCCGTCGTACCTAATGGCAGAAAGGGTAGTTGAAAGATTAAAAAAGAAAAACTTTAGTTTTGCTTACGAACATTTAAGTTACGATAATGCAGGTCACAATATTGTTGGCCCGCCGCGTAAGCCTTCCCCGGTAGGCATTCCACCTGCAGCGGACACCTCTTCATCGCCCCGCCCCAAATGGCAAATGGGTGGAACGCCGGAAGTAAACAATCTTGCAAGAAATGATGGCTGGGAAAAAATAATAAAATTTTTAGATCGGAGTCTGCCAACGGTGAAGCAAAAAATTGTGACGCCTTCAATGGCAGACGTTGAAGCAATTTCTATAACACAAAAATCTACGCGGCAAAAAATACAGGAACTGAAAATCCCATCCATAAAAAAGATTCCTGTTGTTTATTACAGTCCGGGATATAAAAAAAGAGGAGAAGAAGTCTTCAACTTATTAGCCGGTGCCAGGCAGTTTTATGAACATAAACTGCAAACGAAAGTTGACTTTGATACTGCTGTACTAACAAGGCCGCATTGGGAAAAGATTACCAGAATTCCCTACGGTATTCCCTTTGCATCAGAACCTCCTTATGTTGCATTTTTGCCTGCAACCGATGGCATACTTACTGCTGATATAGCGCAGGCTAAAGAACGTGCAACGCCGGCTTACCTGGCTCAACTCAAAAAGTTAGGATATAGTTTTGAAGAAGCAGAAAGAATGGGTGTTGACTTAATTGGTCTGCACGAAGTGGGTCACATTTTTTCCGAGAGCCTTGAAATTGTTTCTTTTCCTCCTACCAATAAATGGCTCGGTGAGTTTGTGGCTACCTATTTTGCCTATGCCTATATGCGTGAAAAACATCCTAAACTAGCTGCTCTTTGGGATGTAAGAACAGACAATGAGCTTGCATCAATTTCAAAACAGAAATATACATTGCTGCAAGATTTTGAAAAGTTATATTCTGATGTCGGTCCCGAAAATTATGGATGGTTTCAATCAAAGTTTTCACAACTGGTAAAACAGGTGTATGATGCAAAAGGCTTTCTATTTATTGAAGCACTTCGCAAAAATCCATTCCCTGAAAAAAATGCATTACCAATTGAAGAAGTGTTGCAGCGGTTAGAAAAAATTACTCCCGGTTTTATTGAATGGGCGAAACAGTTTTAAGAATCGCTGCAATCAAACCAGAATAGAAAGAGCTAATTGCCCTGGAACATAAATGGAATGCCGCGTTTTGGCGCAGAGACGTTAAGGCGCTTGACAGTCTCATGGCAGATGATATCATCATCACTTATGGCAATGGTAAAATGGCGAATAAAAAACAGGAGTTAGCTTCATTTGAAACGGGCATTGACTCTTCCTGGCTTGATGATTTCAAAGTAAAGCTATTTGAAGATGTTGCGGTGGTAATGTTTCGCCTTACGGCGAAAGGGCCGAAATTCAATGCCACCAATAATCAGTTTCGCTACACCGATGTATTTGTAAAAAGAGGTGGACGCTGGCAATGCGTTGTTTCACACAATACACGTGTAGAAAAAAAATGAACTTTAGATTGCATAACAGCTAAACATCAATAAAATGAAAAAATTATTTTTTTTAATCGGTTTACTGCTTCCCATCTTCTCTTTTTCGCAAACTGAAAAATCAAACAATCCATTAGTTGACACTCCAATTGTTTTAATGAATGTAAGTATTGTAGATGGAACAGGTGCTTTAATGAAACATGACCAAACACTGATTATAAGGAATGGAAAAATTGCAGCGATTGGAAAGGCTTCACAATTATCTATTCCGGCAGGAGCTAAAGTAATTGACCTCTCAGGGCATACTGTTTTTCCCGGCCTGGTGATGATGCACGAGCATTTTGAATACAGGGAAGGATCAGACTTTTCTCATGCACAACCAGTAAGTTATCCGCGGCTGTACCTGGCATTTGGAGTTACAACGGTTCGTACCGCAGGCACTGATCATCCTTACGTGAACATTAATTTAAAAAAAGCGATTGATGAAGGAAGGGTGCCGGGGCCTGAAATACATTTAACCAGCCCATATATCAATGGAGATGGAGAAAGATTTCATCGCAACACTTTTTTAGGTGATGCAAAAGTGCGCACACCTGAAGATGCCATTCGTGTTGTACGGTATTGGGCCGCAGAAGGCATGACTTCATTTAAAGCTTACAGCGGAATACCAAAAGCAGCACTGGCCGCAATGATACAGGAAGTTCACAGGCTGAAGCTTACCATTACTGCACATCTTGGTAGTGTTAGTTGCAGCGAAGCCGCAGACCTTGGGATTGATAATATAGAGCATGGTTTTTTATGCGGAACAGAATTGCTAGATAGCACAGGAAAACAAATTGAAGGTGTGGACAACCCTGTAGTACAGGCTTTAATAAAAAAACTAGTTAACCAAAAAGTCGCTATAACCTTAACGCCTAATCAAAGATTGAATCTTTTTTCAGATCTTGAATTAGAGATGATGCATCCTTACATACGGGAGAAATACCAAAAAATGAAACCGGATGACCCGTATCTAAAAAGCAATCCAGGTTTAACAAGAGCAAAAGCGTTTGCAAGAGCAGGCGGTGTTTTGTTATTAGGCTCAGATGCTGCCGGCAATGGGCGCATTGCGGGCTTCACTAACATAAGGATGTTTAAAACATTGGTAAAAGGTGGTTTTACATTAGAAGAAGCCATAAAGATTGCTTCATTAAATGGCGCTACTTTTCTGAAAATTCAAAATCGCACGGGCAGCATTGCTGTAGGCAAAGAAGCGGACTTATTTATTGTGAAAGGTGATCCGTCTAAAAACATTGAAGACATTGAAAATGTGAAGATGGTAGTTTCCAATGGTATTTTTTATGACCCAAAAGTATTGATTGATGCTGTAAAAGGTTTAGTTGGATGGCAATAAGGTACCTTGTAATAGAGAGGTAAGAAAAAAATAAAAGACAAGAAGACAAAGATTTCTCTACAGCACTCATATAAAACATCAATAAAATGAGACAACTACTTTTCTTCATCGGCAAGCATAAGCAGCTAAAGGACAGTTATAAATTGGGATTTTAGTTGTTACGCTAATTCAACAATAAAAATGTAAAACATAATTATGGCTAATATTTTTCAGGATGATTTTTCAAAGCTTGAACACGAGGGATGGTCCCGGGTATCTGACTTGTACGACCAATCCTGGGCAAACCTTACCAAACAATTTATTGAGCCATTGCTCGAAGCTGTAGCCATACATCCAGGCATGCATGCGTTGGATATTGCCTGCGGACCCAGTTATGTTGCTCAAAGTATTTATTTAAAACATGGTATCCCAACGGGAGTTGACTTCTCTGCCTCAATGATACAACTTGCAAAAAAATTATATCCTCATATTGAGTTTGCTGAAGGTGATGCGCAGGATTTGAATTTCAATGATGGCACATTTGACTGCGTTGTTATGAATTTCGGTATGCTCCATTTGTTAAAGCCACATTTAGCTATATCTGAAGCATGTCGGGTGCTGAAAAAAGGCGGACGCTATGGGTTTACAACTTGGGCAGGGCCTGAAAAAAGTCCTACAGCTAAAGTGATGAATGATAGTATAATCCAGTTTGCTGATCAAAGCATAAAAATGCCTGAAGCTCCTTCGCACTATTTATTCAGTGATGAACAATTGTGCCGTAAGATTTTGGTTGAAAACGGATTTAATGAAGCAAGCGTCTGTTTTAAAGATCTATTTGTAGAATGGATAGTGCCTTCCGCAGATTTTTACTTTGAAACTGAATTAAATGCCGGAGTGCGAACGGCAGCTTTTTTGAAACTTCAAACCGGTGAAACACTTTCAAAAATTAAAGAAGCCGTAACTGTAGGAATGAAACAATTTTATGATGGAAGACAATATCATTTAAAATTTTGTGGCTGCATTGTTTCGGCAGTAAAAAATTAA
>JBKJNM010000042.1:0-6772 GCA_046593655.1 Lacibacter sp.
TTCAGATATTGCGTGCAAAATTCGTGAATTTGTTCCAGTTCGTCGAAAGCAATTGCTTTTTGAAACTCAAACTTGTAAATTTTGTTTTTTTGGGTTTGAATGCAGATGCTGTGCGGAAGGGCTTCAATGCTGGCAATCTGCTCCCAATAGAGCTCTTTATCTTTTGGAAAATTGGAGATCGTAACGCCCAGATGGTGGACGGTTACTTTTTCCCGTTGGATTAATTTCAATTCACAATAAAATACATAGTAATACATCCCGGTTGCCAATACTAAAAGAGAACCTGTGATCCAGGATTGCTCCAGTATTGCAAGAATAGACAAACCTCCAAATACAATCACTTCTATCAACCTGAACGAAGCATTGAGCCGGGAAGATTCTTCAGCAAAACCACGCATAAATGCAAGAGCAATTACATCGAGCCCAATCACCACTTCGCAAAAAGCGGTAACACGATTATCCATTTTAAATTCATAAGAAGCGCCTGCAATAAAGACCAGTCCTGCAAAAAAATGTAAAACAGGGCTGAATTTTTTAAGATTACTGTAGGCAGGGTGCACAATTGAAACAGAAAGTGGAGTAGCCATAGCAGCAGAATTTTACCTTAGATGCAAGGTTGAAAAAAATCCATAAAACCGGTTTAATTAATTGGCTTCTGCGCAAATTTCTGACGGCAAAAAGCATTGATCTCATCCATTTGCAATTCACTTAAAACAATGCCGGTTTCATACTGAATAAATTGATTTTGCTTTGTATTGATGGAAACAAAATCATTTTTGATGAGCATATTATCAACATCTTTCCATTCAATTAACCTGTTGCCCATATTGTTGGGGGTGAAGATGCCTTTTTCTTCAATGCTTACATAGGTTGCAGAAAAGATCTTCCGTTCTGTAAAAAATAATAACAACAGGCCTAAACCCCCAATGATTTGCAGTGTGCCCATGAAACTAAGGTTCATGCCAAATGAATACCATGCAGCATAAAATAATATTCCTGCTTCGCCTAAACGGAAGATGCCATTCATTGCTGCACTTTTACTGAACATGCGTTTGCCTGCCACCGCAAACAATACGCTGAGGATAGCTCCGGCTAACTGCACTACTACAAACAAAAGATCGGGGGTTGGTTGTTTATAATCGCCCCAGGCATTGGCCATCATTAAAAATCCTGCAAGCAAATGCAAAAGCCTTGCTGCTTTTTTTTGCTTTTCAAAAGGCTCAAAAAAAATGGGAACTTTATATGTTGTCATAGTAAGCTAAAGATACAAACTTAAAGCACTTGCTCATAACAGAGCTGCACGAGAAAAGATATTAAAACTTAACTATTGAGCCGAACAAGAAATCAGCAAAATAACTTTTATAGCTTGTGTCTTTGATAAAGATTATTTCGGGTTGCTTGCAAGTAAGTAATTACATAATTTGTAAAGTACCCGGGCCCCTACATTCTCATCCCATTCATTTGTACTGATACCAACTTCGCTGAGATCGAAGCCAATTAATTTGCGGCCGCTTTTAATAATTTTACGTAAAATACAAAATACCTGTTCAGCTTCCAATCCACCCATAACGGGAGTTCCGGTGTTGGGACAGAGTTTTGGATCTAATCCATCAATATCAAAACTTATATACACTTTCTCAGGAAGATGATTGACAATTTCATCAGCAATTTCATTCCATGTCTGCCCTTCGTACTGACGATCTTTTAATTCTCTGTCGAAATAGCAAATTACTTTATACTCACTGTCACACACTATTTTCCATTCATTATCGCCATAATCTCTTACCCCCAGTTGTACCAGCTTTTTCAATTGAGGTATTTCTTTCAATGCATTGAACATAAGAGACGCATGTGAATAATGAAATCCTTCATAGGATTCACGCAGATCAAAATGCGCATCAATCTGAAGTATTCCAAAATCGCCATGCTTTTCTGCCATAGCTTTGAAATATCCGAGTGCGGTGCTATGGTCGCCTCCCAGCAAGCCAACAAGTTTGCCCTGCCCTAATAATTCTTTTGTTTGTTCATACACCCAGTTATTCATTAATAAACTTCCTTCATTTACTTCTTTGAGTGTTTTGAACATGAACTTGTTATCGTTTACATTTTCATCCTGTGCAATGTAATTGATGTAGAGTTCAGCTTCTTTGCGGAGGTAGTCGCTCTTCAGCAAAATTTTCCTGTCAGTAGCCCGCATAAAAATTCCCCGACGCCATATCTCATTGGTATCATTATCGTATAATTCAACCTGGAGACTGGCTTTAAAAATATGATCAGGTGCACGGGCTGTGCCGGCTTTGTAACTAACAGTTACTTCCCAAGGCACAGGGAGGATGATCAAGTCGGCATCCTCTTCTGAAAAAGGGAGCCCGAAAATATTGTTATTGGGGTTGGCAGCATCGTTGTGGTCGAACTGGGACAGGTCAATCATGATTATTTTTCATTTACAAAAAACTTTGCAAAGGTAACAGACAGTTGAACATGAATGAATAGTTGCTTGGGAAGTTTTGCACATTAAGGCGATGAAAATCATTATGAGCCAAGGTAACATTCATCAGTTCATACTCACTTGGCTGCAACTCATCATTTTTTCAGTTGTTCAAAATAAAGCGACCTGTTTTATGGTTAACTTTGCGCTGCACAAAAAAGAGAGGCTAAATGAAGACTTCACATATACTGATTTTGGTCGTCATTGCAATTGCAATTGGCATTTTGATCAGTACCATGAGCGACCTGTCAACCTATGACACAATTGACTCGGCCAAGGGAAAACCGGGCAAGTTTTTGCATCTCATTGCCAAATTAGATACCAGTAATGGGAAAGAAATTGAATATGATGCAATGAAAAATCCGAATTACCTCAGTTTTCATATCATTGATTCCCTGGGTGGTTCTACAAGAGTTGTGTATATGAAAGGGAAGCCTCCAACAGATATGGAGCGGAGCGAACGCATGGTGCTGAAAGGGAAAATGACGGATAGTGCTTTTTTGTGTGATGATATTTTAATCAAATGCCCCAGTAAATACATCGACGATAAAGCAAAAATCAGCAGCAACACAAAATAATAAAACCAACCATTTCACCTTACTGTTGTAGTTACTTTGTTTGTGAATGTTTAAAGAGTAAAAACAATTACTGTTATAATTTAAGAATATGCCATTTATAGGTGAGCAATTATTACCGGGACAAATTGGGACCTTTCTCGCTGTTTTATCTTTAGTTTCATCCTTACTTGCAACAATTGCCTATTTCAAAGCAACTCAGTCTGCAATTTTTACCGAGCAACAAAACTGGAAACGTATTGCCCGTGCAGCTTACCTGGCCGAGATCGTTTCAGTGATTGGTATTTTTGCAACGCTGTATATTATTATTTCCAATCATCAGTTTGAATATAAATATGCATGGCAACACAGCAATTATGAGTTGCCGATGCAATATATCCTGGCTTGTTTCTGGGAAGGGCAGGAGGGCAGTTTCCTTCTTTGGAGTTTTTGGCATTGCATCTTGGGTGGTATCATTATTTTACGTGAAAAGCAATGGGAAGCACCCGTAATGACCACCATCAGTTTTGCCCAATTTGCTCTGGCAACCATGGTGATAGGTATTTATTTTTTCAATTTAAAAGTTGGCAGTAATCCATTTGTGCTCATGAGAAATGAGGGGATGCTGAGCCCTGAGCAGTTCCCTATTGGTTTTAATCCGGATGGTAGTTTACGGAGTGATTACTTGAGTTTTATTCGTGATGGGAATGGGCTCAATCCGTTACTGCAAAATTACTGGATGACGATTCACCCGCCGGTTTTATTCCTGGGCTTTGGCAGCACCATTGTTCCATTTGCTTTTGCCATTGCCGGACTTTGGAAAAAAGATTTCAGTGGTTGGATCTTCCCAGCCCGTCCTTGGGCTTTATTCAGTGCCGGAATATTAGGCCTGGGTATTATGATGGGTGCCGCATGGGCATATGAAAGTTTAACCTTTGGCGGTTATTGGGCATGGGATCCTGTTGAAAACGCTTCTCTTGTTCCGTGGTTGGTTGCCATCTGCGGCATTCATACATTGATTGCTTATAAACATACAGGTCATTCATTAAGGGCAACATTTTTATTTTTTATTCTGCAGTTCCTGCTCATCATATACTCTACTTTTTTAACCCGAAGTGGAATTTTGGGCGATACCAGTGTACATGCGTTTACAGATCTGGGAATGAATACACAATTGCTTTTGTTCTTATCGGTTTTTGTAGTGCCTTCATTGATATTATTTGGGTTGAGGTATAAACAAATTCCAACTGTAGTTAAAGAAGAAGCCATCAGCTCAAGAGAATTCTGGTTATTTGTAGGTTCACTGTTATTCTTTATTTCAGCCCTCTTCATCATTGGAAAAACATCGTTACCTGTATTTAATAAAATTTTTGGAACAAAGTATGCCCCTGCACAGGATATAGAATATTCGTATAACAAAGTGCTGATTTTATTTTCTTTTGTCATTGCTATACTTACAGCAATTGGTCAGTATTTAAAGTACAAGCAAACAGGCGGGAATATATTTCTTAAAAGCATCTGGCTGCCAACAGTCATTGCACTGGCAATTGCAACTGCTATCAGCATTTTCGGTAATATCAATTACAATAAGTATGGTATTGGTTTTCTTATTGCAATTCACATGGGCATTTTTGCAGCTGTATATTCGGCTATAGCGAATGCTATGTATATCGTCACCGGCATTAAAGGGAAAATGATCAAGGCTGGTGCATCCATTGGCCACTTTGGTTTTGGATTAACCCTGCTCGGCATTTTACTTTCATCCTCCAAGAAAGAAGTGTTGAGCTGGAACACCAGCGGCATCATGGTTAACTTTGGTGAACAAAGCCAAGAAAATTCTGCAGAAAACTTAACGCTTGTAAAAGGAGTTGCAACTGATATGGGTAAGTACATGGTTACTTATTTGGGTGATTCAACACATCCGTCTGATCCCAAACAATATTTCAAAATCCATTTTCAATATAAAAACTCAAAAGATGGTTTTACATTGTATCCTGATGCATTTGTGAATTACAAAGGCAATGAACAGTTAATGGCTAACCCCGATAGTAAACACTATATTCATAAAGATGTGTTTACTTATATCACTTCGCTTCCTAATCCTGCAAAGAATAAAGACACCGCTACATTTAAGGAACATAAAATAAAACCAGGCGATACCATTTTTTATAGCCAGGGTTTTCTAGTACTGGAAGGATTAGGCAGGCAAATCAGTAGAAAGAATATTCCAACAAAAGCAACTGATTCAGTTTTTGCTGCAAATATTACAGTGTATGCAAAAGATAGCAGTCAGTATAGTGCTGAACCGCTTTTGATTTTAAGTGGCAATGCAGTTCAGCCTGTTGCAGATACAATTATTTCTCAAAGCCTTGTATTGGCGTTTACAGGAGCTGAGGCGGATGGCATTAAGCTGGGTGTGAAGGAAAGTAACTCCATTCTTCAGTATGTAACACTCAAAGCCTATCAATTTCCTGCTATAAATCTGTTGTGGTTGGGTATTCTTTTGATGACGATTGGATTTCTCCTTGCATCTTTCAATCATATTTTAAAGAACAGGAAGTCTGCTATGAAGATTGTATAATATAAAAATTAAGAAAATCTTCACAAGGTAGCGTCGGTTACCTTCCATCTGTCTGTTGTATTAACTCAACGGAATCATTAATTTACATTGTCAATGAAGTTGAAAAAAAATACATATTTATTTTATCTGCTTACCCTAATCCTCCTGTTGGGTTCATCCGCTCTGTTAGCGCAGGAACAAACCTTGCCTGATTCTACTGCTCCTAAACAAAAAATCAAAACAAAATACGGCACTCATGATACTGTGTTTATAAAAGTAATGGCCATTAATGGTGAAATGCTGGGAGGTAAGGAATTGAGTGAGGTATTTGTTTGGGGGGGTAATCCTAAAGATGCTGCTAAGTATTGGGCTGCATGGACAAGGTTACGCAATGCAGTTTATGTTACCTATCCTTATGCAAAGTCTGCCGGTATTGTAATGGTGGATGTAAATAAACACCTGGAAGGCATAACAGGAAAAAACCAACGGAAGAAATACATCAAATCACGTGAAAAAGAATTAAGGGCTTCGTTTACAGATAAAGTAACTGATCTTTCTATCTACCAGGGAAAGGTGCTGATGAAATTGATCAACCGCCAAACAGGGAATAACTGTTTTGAAATTATTAAGGAAATGAAAGGCGGGTTTACTGCAGGTTTTTATCAAACGCTCATGTTTGTTGTGGGAAGCAGTTTAAAACAACAATGGAACCCATCAGAAGAAAAGCTTGATCGCCAGATTGAATCGATTGTACAGGAAATTGATCGTATGTATTATGGTGCACCTGCAATTACATCATCTGCAAGATCAAAATAAGTCCTCAGCATTTCATATTTTCACCCACTTAAATTTTCATACATGAAACTGGATATAATGGCTTTTGGTGTACACCCCGATGATGTTGAACTTAGCTGCGGCGGAACATTGATTGCTGAAATTTCAAACGGCAAACAGGTAGGCGTTATTGATCTTACACGTGGTGAATTAGGAACAAGAGGTACAGCCGAAACAAGAAAAGAAGAAGCAGCTTTAGCAGCAAAGATCATGGGTGTGCATGTTCGGGAAAATTTAGGTATGCGTGATGGCTTTTTTAAAAATGATGAACAGCATCAGTTGCAGGTCATTCAAAAGTTGCGTCAATATCAACCGGAGATTGTTATATGTAATGCC
>JBKJNM010000096.1:0-13879 GCA_046593655.1 Lacibacter sp.
TATTATACGAGAAAAGGAAGAATATGGATCAGTTAACAAAACCCCAAAAGATTCCAAACCGTACAAAAAAGCCTGGTGTTGGTTGCAGCGGAGTAACCATATTGTTGTTAAGAAAACCAAACGATGGGCTTAATTCTGCGGTATTCAGGTTTTCGGCTCTGATAAAAAGAAAAATGCTTCGAACCCTGAAATGCAGAAAAGCTGCAACGTCCGGCAGGTTATTAATGGTCTCCGTTTTCTGCAAAAAGAATTGACCCAGCACCGGAGAAAAGCCATCTGCTTTGTACGGTGTGTGATAACGTACTTCAAGACCTGTACTTAAGTTGAGATTTTTAAAAAATCGTCCTTCATATGCAAACCTGTTTCTCGTAAAGACCAATGGAAGATTCACGGGTGCATTAGCGGTTTTTTGCTGCACATATACTTCGGTGTACCAGTTCCAGTATTTGCGAAAAGTGAATTGCTTTTGCAATTGCAATTGCAACACATTAAATAAGGTTGCTTCCTGGTCTGCCTGTGTATAATTTTTAAAGTAAATATAATTGCCGGCAAGAAAATATTTGGCACCTAACAGCAAACGTTGCTGTGGTAATTCATATAAAGCAGATGCAATAGTGGTATTTTCTTTATTGAAATTCGTATTGCCTATATTGAAACGTTTGAAGTTGCTCTGATCATCATGAATAAAAGATGGGCTGCGGTTTACATTCTGAAAACCCAGTGTGAGATAGCCCAGCCTTTGCCCGATCAATCTTTTCAGGTAGGCATTTACATTATAATCACCGCTGTTTAAACCCGTGAGATAAAATGTACCTGACAATTCCATATCCCATTTCTTATTCTTTGTTTTGTTGCGGTATTCTCCGTTTAAAAAAAGATTGCTGTAAGATGGTTGGTTCGTTCCAAAATCTGCATCTAATGTTTGAACACCTGCAGCTGCTTTTAAAAACTGCTGTTGATTTTTGATATCTGGAAAAGAATAAATAGCCAGCTCATTGCTGAATGTTTTCCAGAAATCTTTTATACCAAATGCAAAGGGAAGATTGCTGAGATTATATAAGCGCCTGTATCCTGCAGTATCCACTTTTGAATCGGCATACTGAAATGTATGCCGGTTGTACTGCAATGTATGCTGAAAACGTAACCGTGGGTAAAACAAATACATAACACTTGAATCGGTTGTAATGGAATCTTTTTTACCAACATCATAATGATGGCGGAATAACACATTAGTTGTACTGTACCTGTTACCAGTATTAATCGTATTGCTTAAAAAGGATTGTGATTCAAATGCAGAGCCTCCTAAATTTGTTGGAATGTTGAAACGTTCACTAAAGGCTGGTGTACTATCGAGAAGGCTCACATCTTTTAACCCTCCATTTTCTGTTGCACCAATTTTATTTCCGGCTATAATAAAATAAGCAGTATATCTTTTATTGGGTGTCGTGTACCAGGTATTAAAAAGTAAATTACTGTGGTTGTTCTTTTGATTTCGGAATACACCGGGAGAGTTAATGAGATTAAATCTAAAAGCAAAATTCCAGTTATAACGAATGTTTTGTGTATGCACTACACCAATACTTTGTTCGGCCTTTGTTCCTAAAACATAACTCAGCTGTGTATAAGGGCGGGTGGTATTATAAAATTTTGTTTGAAACACATCCGGTATATATGCATCATACGCATGAAACCCTGCATCCCATCCCGGCTTCATATTGGGATTAAATAATAATGATCGGGATGCTCCCCCGGTATTGCCAAGAAAAATACTTGTCCATGGTATAGGCCAGCGCCTGCTGAAATCGCTCACCGATGAATCAATAAAATAAAATCGGGAAGTATCTAAATAACGAAAAGCAATGGTTGCTGAATCTTCAAAGCCAGTGCGGTGCAGCAGTGAATCCTTAAAAGGGCCGGCACCTCCACTACTCCGTCCTCCTGTTGCATTGCCACCCATAAAACCACCGGGAATATTTTGCAACGGATTACGTCCGCCGGGCCTTTGTGCCTTAGCCGTTATACCTGTAAATAAAATAAGTAGTAAATAAACAAAACGCAGCATACAATAAAAACGGGCTTTGAGAGCCCGTGTAAAAGTAAATGAAATCAGTTGGTACTGCTATAAATTGATCTTAACCTTTGATTTTACCGCTGCTGCAAAATCTGTCCATGTTACCGACGAAAGCCTATAAAGGGCTTTGTCGGGTTTAACCCTGACCAAAATTCAAAGAATTTTGCGTCAGCCGCCGGGAAATTTTGCATCTGCAAAATTTGGGTTAAAGTTCAATGATGAGTTGTTTTACAATAGCAGTCATCTTTGGTTCAGCTGCCACAGCTGCCTGCAACACTTCAGCATGTGTGATGGTATTCTCTTCTTCACGAATACCAATATCGGTAATAACACTCATGGCAAAAACCGGTAAGCCCATGTGTACGGCAGCAATCACTTCCGATACTGTACTCATACCCACCGCATCGCCACCGAGTGCTTGAATCATTTTATATTCGCTTCTTGTTTCAAACGTTGGACCAGTTACGCCACAATACACGCCATCTTTTACTTCAATATTCATTTGTGCAGCAATGGCTTTTGCTTTTGCAATCAAATCTTTCTTATATGGTTCACTCATATCAGGAAAGCGTGGACCGAACTCATCAATATTTTTTCCAAGTAAAGGATTGATGGTAAACTGGCTGATATGATCTTTAATGATCATCAGCTCTCCTACTTTAAATGTTGGATTCACCCCACCTGCTGCATTACTGATGATGAGTGTTTTAATACCGAGATATTTCATAACACGGATAGGATACACCACTTCTTCAATGGAGTATCCTTCATAATAATGAAAACGGCCCGCCATCACCACAACTTTCTTTTGACCTAGTGTTCCAATGATCAACTTGCCTTGATGTCCTTCCACTGTTGATACAGGGAAATGCGGCAGTTCATTATAACTGATCTCTGTATCAATATGCAGTTCATTGGTAAAATGCCCCAGCCCGCTACCCAGCACCACACCTGTATCTAACTCATGGGTATAGTAGCTGCGGATAAATGCAACCGTTTCATTGATCTTCTTTAAGGTATCACTCATTACTAAAAATTAAAGCGGCAAATATATTGCTTTTAATAGGAGTAACGGAGAAATGAAGTTGTTGTTTCATCTGCAAGCAATTGATAAAACACCGGGTGCTTTAATAGTTCTGCGTAATGTACCCACTTACCATTTACTTTTATTTGTTCATAGATCAATCGTATGCCATGGCTATAATCAACATACCAATTTGCATGACCCGTATAAACAGGTTGAATTGGTTTGCCATTCAATTGATGCCACCCATAGATGGCAACTTTATTTTGTTTGGAGGGTAGGTTTAATTGATCTGTGAGTATCACATCTTTCTTAATCCCTGAAAGCAATCCTTTTTGTTGCTTTCTCTGTCCTTCAATGATGAGGTGATGCTGATACATCGTAACTGTACTGTCACGGAATGCAAACATGGGAACAGGTTCTAATTTTATAATTGCAGTTTTATGAATTTCATCTACAATTTTTTTTGTTGGGAGAAAACAATGAAAACTATCGGCAATCTGTTGTGCGGCCATCGGCGTTAATGGAATCCTTGCCCAATTGTCTTTGTTACCGATGCTTAAATAATCAGCCGTTACATAAATAATGGCCTTGATGGTTTTACCAGTTGACGAATCAATGATTGAAAGATGAACTGCAATCATTTTTTTTAAGAAAGATGGAAGATTGCCTGATAAGATTTCTTTTACCGCCAATGAATCCCGTTGTTTCCAGTTCATGCTGGCAGCTTGTTTATAAAAAACAGAACCGTTCATGGCGTTTGGATGTTGAACAGGAGTTACGATTTGTCTTCCTGTTTTGCAGGAGAATAGCAAATAGGCAAAACAAATTAACCAATAAGGCTTCATAAAGGGAAGATAGAAAAAAGTCAATTAAAGGCTGCTATACTTCGACTGGAGGCTAACGTTTGATTGTTACTATAGATTCATGATCTCTATTAAACTGTAATCGTCTTTGACATATCTTCGTCGAAATTTTTGCGAAATGAATCTCCACGAATACCAGGCCAAGGAATTATTGAAAAAATACAATGTTCCTGTGCAGGAAGGCTTTGCCTGCAGTACTGTACATGAAGCAGAAGCAGCATACCGCCAGATCAAGAATCAGAGTGGCAGCAGCTTTGCCGTTGTAAAAGCACAGATCCATGCAGGGGGCCGTGGTAAAGGAACGGTAAAAGAAACCGGTATCAATGGGGTGAAGGTTGGTAAAAACCTCGACGAGATCGTTGAGTTTGCAAAGGGTATTTTAGGTGGCACATTAGTTACCATTCAAACAGGGCCTGCAGGTAAAGTGGTGAACAAAATTCTGGTGGCGCAGGATATGTATTACGATGGCCCTACTGAACGCAAAGAATTTTATCTGTCGATCTTACTCGACCGTACAAAAAAACAAAATGTTATCATGTACAGTACCGAAGGTGGTATGAACATTGAAGATGTGGCACATGATACTCCAGAAAAAATATTTAAAGAGTGGGTGAACCCTGCCGGAGGCTTACAAGGTTTCCAGGCAAGGAAGATTGCATTTAATCTTGGTTTGAGTGGCGAAGCATTTAAGAACTGTGTAAAATTTGTAACGAATTTATACAATGCGTATGTTGGATTGGATTGTGGTATGCTGGAAATTAATCCTTTGTTTAAAGCATCCGATAACAAGATCATTGCAGTTGATTGTAAAATGAATATTGATGATAATGCGTTGATGCGTCATCCTGAAATTGCCAGTATGCGTGATGTAACAGAAGAAGATCCTACAGAAGTGGAAGCAGGCAATCATAACCTCAACTTTATAAAATTAGATGGCAATGTTGGTTGTATGGTGAATGGTGCAGGTCTTGCTATGGCAACGATGGATATGATTCAGCTTAGTGGCGGGCAACCAGCCAATTTCCTTGATGTAGGCGGAACTGCCAATGCACAAACGGTAGAAGCAGGTTTCAAGATTATTTTAAAAGACCCGAATGTAAAAGCTATCCTCATCAACATCTTTGGCGGTATTGTTCGTTGCGATCGTGTTGCTGCAGGGGTTATTGAAGCATACAAAACAATCGGCGATATTCCTGTTCCTATCATTGTTCGTTTGCAGGGTACCAATGCAGTTGAAGCAAAAAAACTGATTGATGAAAGTGGCTTGAAAGTACAAAGCGCTATTCAATTGAGTGAAGCAGCAGCTTTGGTGAAACAGGCAGTAGCTTAAAAATAAATTCAAAAATAAATTTGAGCAATGCCATACGATGATCGTGTGGCATTCGTTTTAGACTTAAGATTATTTTATGATTTTCACTGAATGATATCTGCTTCATGGCACGTTCATTGAATTGTATCATCCAACATCAAAACCATCAACTCATTACCATGAAATTAATCGGTACAAAAATCGGTCTCACAACACTTGCTTTATTTCTTACAATTTCTTTACTGGCCCAGGAGAAATTTGAAATTCAACATCATTTCAAACCTTTTAAGGTTGACTTTGGTATGGGTTATGCACGTCCGCAGGGTAAAGGAAGCAAGGCTGGTGTATTACTCTATATTGAACCCAAGTATAATTTAATGGATAAGATTGCTCTTGGATTGCGTACCGAAGCAACTGCTATGGCAAGAGGAACAGTTGACAGGAACGGAACTGAGTTTTCTGCCAATGGAGAAGCAGGATTGAGTCTTTCATTTCTTGGAACCGCTGACTATTATTTCACCAACCGCTTAGTGAGGCCCTATGTTGGAGCAGGTGCAGGTATTTATAACCTGGTGGGTATTGAAGGAACAACATCTGAAGGGGGATCTGTTACTATTCCTACTGAAACAAAGTTTGGCGGTATTGCAAGAGTTGGTGTAGAGATCTGGCATATTCGTGCAGGACTTGAATATAATTTTGTAGCTAAAACAGGGCTCATCAATAACAATTATCTTGGTTTAAAAATTGGTATCGTACTCGGCGGTGGGCGTTATGATGCCGATGATGATTATTAATTTTTCCTGAATCATCCTGTTCAGGCGGTAATTATTCCCGTTCAAAACCTTTCAGTCGTTGTATGCAATTGCATGATGTAATTTTTCAAAAAACTGCATTATGAAAAAATTGTTATTCGCAAGTGGGTCCATTCTATTGGTTTTGCTTTTCAACTCCTGCACCAAACAGCAGGTCTTCAACCGTACTTATTTCCATACCATTTTAGCTTCTACTAATGAAGTGCCTGCAAGGCAATCGGCAGGTTATGGTGATGCTTCCGGTTTTTTTAATAACGAAACGAAGATTCTTACTCTCACCATTAATTATATCGGGTTGAGGGCTCCGTTAACTGCCTGGCATATTCACAAAGCTGCAGCAGGAGTAAACGGATCAGTGATCTTTAATTTTGGCACACCGCAACCAAGTGGCTTTATTTATGTGTCAGTACCTTTTACTGCAGACCAGGAAAATGATTTGAAGACAGGAAATAACTATGTAAATCTGCATACCAGTGTTTTTCCTGGTGGTGAATTAAGGGGACAATTACAAAAATACTGATCAATTTTTCTTCGCATGTTGGTTACAGCTCTCTTGCTTGCAGAGAGCTGTTTTTATTTTAACCCTGACAAAAATTGGATTTTCACCCAATTTTTCGTCACAGCTTTGCAGAAATTTTGCTGCTTCAAAATATGGGTTAATTTTGAGCATGCACCCAACTGTCAGCATTCGCCCCATCCAACAAAATGATAATACAGATCTTGCTGTCATCGTGAGGAATTCATTAGCTGAATTTGGCGCCAATAAAGAAGGCACTGTTTTTTACGATCCAACTACTGATGAATTGTATGAACTCTTTCAAACAAAAGGTAGTTTTTATTTTGTGGCAGAAGATGAAGATGAAAACATTCTTGGTGGCGGCGGCATTTTTCCAACAGAAGGATTACCACAAGGCACCTGCGAACTGGTAAAAATGTATTTGAATAAAAATGCAAGAGGAAAGGGTTTGGGAAAACTGATGATTGAACATTGTCTTGAATGGGCCAAAGAAAATAATTATCAGCAGGTTTATCTTGAAACAATGCCCGAATTGAAGCAGGCCCTGAAAGTATATGAATTATTTGGCTTTGAATACCTGGATGGGCCATTAGGTAACAGCGGTCATTTTGGATGTGATCGATGGATGTTGAAGAAGCTTTGAGAGGAGTCTTAGGTTATAAGTAATAAGTTGATTCCAAAATAACCTCTTAACCTATAGCTTACAACTTATCCTTATAACTCACCACTTCTACCTCATAAACCCCACTAAATAAATACAACGCACCACTCTTTACATCTACCGCTTTATGTCGCTTACGGAGTTTCTCCCCTTTTTTAAACACTCGGCCATCTTTTGTTTTGAATAATTGACCCTCTGCTAATTGTTCAACCAGTACTTCACCATTCTTACGCACATCATAATTTTTTAATACCCGCATTAAATGTTCTTCTCCACAACTGGTGGCCGATGGATTTTGTAAAGACTTCAGCAATGCTTTTTCAATATCAGCAGGAAATAGTTTCTTTAATAAAAACTGTGCAAGAATCTTGCTGTACTCATTCTTCCATTCTTTTCCATGCGGTGCAATTCTGTGACCAAAGATTTCAAATGCCAAGAGGTGTGCTACTTCGTGCAGCAGTGTAACCAAAAAAGAATATTTATTCAGGTTACCATTAACACTGATGCGGTGATTTTTTTGATGGATGGCGTGGCGGTAATCGCCTAAAATGCTGTTTCGCTCACGGGTAATGGTGAGATGAATTTTGTATTGATGCAAGTACTCTAGTACCGGTTCTAATGAGCCTTTGGGTAAATACTCATCCAGTGCATGTAATGGAACCTCTTTTTTACTCATTGTTTTTCTTCTGCTTCAGCAACCGGAATACCATCCTTACTTCAATAAATGAATAAACAAAATACAAAGCCATACAAATGTACAAGGCAGGTTTATTCAGGTTGGGTCTTGATAACAATGCATAAATAACCACGGCAGCTGCACAAACCAACATCTTCACCATTAAAGCGCCATATACACTTCTGAAAAAGACCTGGATATTCTTGTGCAAAAAACCTTTTAAATGAAAGTACAGGGAAATCACTGTTACCAAAAACAAAATGAGGTTACCCATAATGAGTACATCCTGACTGAAACCATATTTCAGCAACAAGTTTTTCCCTATGAGAAAAAAGGCATTTAAAATGATAAACAATAAAACAACCGGTACAAATAATCTTCTGGTCTCTTTGCTCATGGTTTCTTTGATGTGTCTTTGATTATGCGGTAAAACATTGCCATTAAAACAATCAATGGAACCAGCCACCCAAATAAAGGAAAAGAAAGTTGCAGCCATTGATCGGCTTTGAGCCCCAAAAATACAGCTAAGCCCAATGCAACAATCAACTGGGTGGCCAGTCCCGCATATTGCATGAGATAAGAAGAGTTACTGCGGTTTACTTTTTTTGGTTTATTGGTCGTTGGCAACTGCATTCATCTGTTCTTTATGAATATCAACCACACTGGCCATGGATGCATTTGAAACTGCAGTAGTACCCATATGGCACTCACCGTTGAAAGCAGCGGTAGCATCTACTTGCAACTGACCTGCATAAATATTTCCATTTACCTGGCAAGTACCCTTCAGGTACAGCAGTTCTGTTACTTTTAATGTACCGTTGATCTGTCCTAATACATCGGCTTGCAGTGCTACTACATCGCCGGTAATTTTTCCGGATGGACCAACTAACACTTTAGATGAAGTGGACAAATTGCCGATCAAAGTTCCATCAACCCTGATGTCGCCTTTGCTTTCAATATTGCCACGAATTTCGGTTCCTGTTGCAACAATGGTTGCAATGCCGGTGGAGGTTTCTTTCTCCATAGAATTGGATTTGTTGTTAAACATATACTGTTGGTTTATTGAGTTGATTTTTCTACTTCAGGTATTTTAAGGGTAGCTGTATCAACGGTTGTCTTTGCATCACCACTCAGCACTTTCTTTAAACTTTCAAGATATTGATCTTTATAAAGCATTGATTTCTCCAATGAATCAATAGTGGTTTTGTAAAACATCAATTCTTTCCGCTGGCTTTGTGATCCGTAACCCGGTAAATAATATTTCAGGTTCGTAAAAGTAATCAGGGCAACGGTAAGCCCAACTAACAGTACAAAAATGGTGCTAAGAGTAATATAAACGCTTAAACGGGATAGCTTAAAGGTTACCACTTCCTCGTAGGTATCGTCGTTCATCACCACTAACCGGTAGCGGTTCCGTAAACGTTTTAAAGTTGTATCTGCATCAATTAGTCGTGCCATAATGAAAATGAGCCTTAAATTTACTGCTTAATAGGCGGCAAAAAAGAAATTCTTCGTGTTTTTAGAGTGATTTAAAATATTTTTGGCCGTATTGAGTTAATAAGAAAACTACCCACAGCCTGCATGCAGCATTTTTTTGTACCAAAACACCGATGGATTTTTCTCTTTATGCTCCTGGGCTGTTTTACCGCTGAGGCTCAACCCAACTTTACATTGCCGCTTACAAAACCGGAAAAATACCGTAATAAAACGCTGGGATCTGAAAAAACAGATGATAAAAAATTTACGCTTCCACGCAAGCTTTACCAGAGCATGGTTACGCATTACAATTTTTATTATAACGCTACCACCAAAATAAATGCCATTGTTGAAAAAGCAAAGCTCAGTCATAGGGATGATTATACACAATTACTCCCCTTTTATAATTATTCCACTTTTACAACAGCAGGCGATTCTGCTGAATTGGATTCAGTGATGTACAAAGCAACAGCAGGTATTGTATTACATGATTTACGGAACAACTATATCGATAATATGTATCTGCTTATTGGGCAGAGTTATTTTTATTGGAGAAAATTTGATTCAGCTTATCGCATTTTTCAGTTTATCAACTACAATTTCTTTCCAAAAGACAAGGATGAATATTTTATTGTTGTGGGATCGAACGATCGCTCCAGCAGTGGTGAACTGAATATCGGCACCAAAGAAAAAAATGGAGTTGTTCGCAAAGCATTTACCCAACCTCCAAGCCGCAATGATGCACTCATTTGGCTGGCTAAAACCTATGCTGAAGATAGTTTATATGCAGAAGTTTACAGCCTCATCAATCTCTTACGTAAAGATCCCATCTTCCCTAAACGCCTGCACACTTCTTTAGATGAAGTACAGTCTTATGTTTTTTATCAGCAGGAGCAATGGGACAGCACTGCCTTTTATTTACAACGTGCATTACCTAAAGCAATTGATAAAACAGAACTGGCCCGTTGGGAATATTTACTGGCACAGTTATATGCAAAGATCAATCAACCTGCTTTAGCTTCAACTTATTTCAACAAAGCAAAAGCACATACTACTGATCCTGTATTATACATTCATGCACGCATTTATGAAGCACAGTTGGTGAAAAAAGAAGGTGGCAATTCAATTGAAGAAACATTGGCCGATCTGCTAAAACTTTCTAAGAAGGAACGCTTTGATGGATTTGAAGATGTGCTCTACTACGCTGCAGCAGGAATGGCTTTGCAACAGAAAGATACCGCACAAGCCAAAAGGTTGTTACAAAAAAGTGTAACCTATATAACCGAAAATCAGGGTACAAAAAACAAAGCTTTTTTATTGCTTTCAGAAATTGCTTATACACAAAGAGATTATGTTCTTGCCTCTAATTCCTTAGACAGTCTTAATTATCTGGATCCGGCTATTGCCAACCAAAGCGCTCAATTACAACTAAGACAGCAACTGTTGAAAGAACTGGTGAAGCAAATGACCATTGTAAAACAACAGGACAGTTTACAGGTAGTTGCAAAAATGCCGGAGAAAGAAATGGATGCTTACCTTAAATCACTGGTAAGGAAATTACGTAAACAAAGGGGATTAAAAGAAGAAGCAAACTATAACCCGGCAATTGCCATTGGCAATCCCGATCAGAGTTCTCCTATCTTTTCAAATACCGGTAGCGGTAATAGCTGGTACTTTTACAGTGCTTCACAAAAGTCAAAAGGTTATAATGAGTTTAAAGCGAAATGGGGTAACCGACCCAATATAGATAACTGGCGCAGACAATCAGCTGTTGACCTGGCAATAGGGCAAAACCAAACAAAAAATAATGCAGCCGGAACAGGCGATGCAACTGATCCCAACAATATTGCAGAAGAAGACTTGAGTGTGGATGGTTTGAAAAAAAATCTACCCTTAACAGAAGAACAACTCATTGCATCAAATAAAAAAATCCTGAACGCTTTGTTTGAACAGGGACAGATCTATAAAAATCAACTGGAAGATTATGCACAGGCTGCAGTTGTGTTTGAAGAGATCTGGAAACGCTTCAGCAATTATGATAAAGAAGAAGAAACCCTGTTTGAATTGTATTATTGTTTTCTGAAAGCAGGCAACAAAGAAAAATCTGCTTACTTTTTAAACTTGTTGAATCAGAAATACCCCAATGGTGATCTGGTGAAGAAGATCAGTAACTCAAAGAATCAATCTTCCGGAACAAAGGATGCAAAAACCAATGCTTACGAAAACATTTATAACCTCATGATCGAGGGTAATTTTGATGAAGCATTACTACAAAAGAAAACAGCGGATTCAATTTATGGCAGAAGCTACTGGACACCGCAGTTGCTGTATGTCGAGTCGCTCTATCATATCAAGCAAAGAAATGATAGTGTGGCGATCGTTACATTAACCAATATTGAAACCAGTTTTCCCGGCACGCCCATGGCCGAAAAAGCTGGCGTAATGAAAGATGTGCTAAACAGAAGAGCAGAGATTGAAGGTTATTTAAGGAATACTGATATTGTTCGCCAAACGGAAGACAGTGTGTACATTCCTTTTGATGATGGGCCAAAGGTGAATAAGACCAATCAACAGGTGCTGAAAGATTCAACTAATAAAATCGGCATCGGAAACCAACCTGCACAGAATAATGCCAATATCACCAAACCAATTGCACCAGTGCAAAAAATTGGCAATGAAAAAGAAAACCGGAACAATCCAAACAAGGTGAGTATAGGTAATAAACCCGGAACGGATACTACACGTATCAAGCCTATTAAAGATGTAAAGATCGAGATGGCGTATATTTATAGTGCCAACGAGCCCTATACGGTGATGATGTATTTTGATGAAGTTGATCCTATCTATATCACAGAATCTAAAAATGCATTTCAACGTTACAACTCAGGTACGCATGGAGGAGAAACTATTCCGATAAAAATTAATGATACCGACAAAGAACTCCTCTACCTGGAACTGGGATCTTTTAGTGATGTAACCACTGTACTCAGCTATATGGAAGAACTCAAAAAAAATGCCCGGCAAATTGTTCCCTGGTTGCCTGTAGCGAAATATAATTTTATCATCATTTCTGCCCGTAATCTTGAAACCCTCAAAACCCGCAAAAGCATGGAAGAATACAAACTGTTTATGCGGCAGTATGTTAAGGATAAGTTTTAAGCCGTTCATTCCTTTTTTACTTTTTTGAGCCCATCATTCCTCCTTACACAAAAAGATAGGGCAATTTTAACCTGTCCTAAATATTCTGCTCCCTGAATTGCTTTAGCTTTGTCTGGTATTGAATTTGCTTTAAACTGCATCTCATTCATTTTCATTTATGCGTAACTCTATCAAATATCTGTGGCGTACATTTTTTATTGGGGCCGCTTTATTCCTGCTAATTGTGGTGTCTGCCAACTTTGGCCTTTTTGGTAAAATGCCCTCCCTGGAAGAACTGGAAAATCCCTCCGCTTCTTTAGCCAGTGAAGTCATTGCATCCGACGGAACAATGATGGGTAAATTTTATTTGCAGGACCGCACCAATGTTGAGTATAAAGACATCTCCAAAAACATTGTAAATGCTCTGATTGCAGCAGAAGATGAACGCTATTATGAGCATTCAGGAATTGATGGCCGTGCACTGGCAAGAGCCATTTCTAAGTTTGGGATGGATGGAGGTGGCAGTACCATCACCCAGCAATTGGCATTAAATCTTTTCAGGGAAAGGGCTAGAAATAAAATAAGAAGGGCCATTCAAAAAGTACAGGAATGGATTATTGCCGTAAAGCTTGAACGCAATTTCACTAAAGATGAAATCATAGCGCTTTACCTCAACACCGTTGAATACAGCGATAATGTATTTGGCATCCGCAATGCATCCAAAACATTTTTTCAAAAAGAACCATCTCTTGTAACTGTAGAAGAAGCTGCCTTACTGGTAGGAATGCTCAATGCACCTTATGCCTACAACCCAAGAATTTTTCCTCCCCGTGCCATGCAAAAACGGAATGCAGTGATCAATGATATGGTGCGGAATAATTTTGTACGTGAAGCAGAAGCAACGGTAATAAAAAATAAACCCATCCGCCTCAATTATAAAAAGCTGGATGAAAGTACCGGCCTGGCTCCTTACTTCCGTGATGTGCTGAGAGAACAAATGAAAAAATGGTGTAAGGAACATACAAAGAATAATGGCGATGCTTATAATATGTACAGAGATGGTTTAAAAATTTATACGACCATTAACCCACGCATGCAGCTATATGCGGAAGAAGCTGTTGCAAAACATATGAGTGCCCTGCAAAAAAATTACTGGACATTGCCATGGATCAAGAACAACAGCATCTGGAAAGGCCATGAAAAAATTCTGGAGCGAGCAATGAAAGAAAGTGACCGCTGGAAAAAAATGGAAGAAGACGGTATCAGCGAAGCAGATATCCGCAAGGCATTTAAAACAAAAGTGAAAATGAAAGTGTTTGCATGGAATGC
>JBKJNM010000163.1:0-21966 GCA_046593655.1 Lacibacter sp.
GCATTAAGTGCATTCCCATATACACCTGAGTATTCCATGCAGGCATTGAAGCATTTTTATTATAAGCTGGGCGATCAGATTTGGAGTGAATATGGTTTTGTAGATGCATTCAATGAATCAAAAAATTGGGTGGCAAAAAGCCACCTTGCAATAGACCAGGGTCCTATTATTGTAATGATTGAGAATTATCGCAGTGGGTTGTTGTGGAAATTATTTATGAGTTGCCCGGAGGTAAAGAATGGTTTGAAGAAGTTAAGCTTCACTGTTGCAAACTAAACGGCCGTCTATAACATCGAAGTATGAATAAATTTCTTTCGTCATCTCCGCTTTGGCAAACAGCGGGGCTTACATTGATCAGATGGATGCTAGGGGGGTTCCTCATCTATCATGGCTGGGAAATTTTTAATGAAGTAAAAATGAATGAATACCTCACATGGGATAAATTTAATCAACCTGCGTTTGGAAAGTTACTGGTGTACGGAGGCAAAGCAGCTGAACTTATTGCAGGAATTTTATTTGTAGTCGGGCTATTCACAAGAATTGCTGCTTTACTTACTGCCGGCACCATGATCTATATCACCTTCTTTTTAGGCAATGGTATTTTCTGGAATAATGATCAGCATCCGTTTTTATTTGTCATGCTCTCGGCTGTTTTCTTTTTTAATGGCCCTGGTAAATTCAGTTTAGATGCATTCTTCTTTAAAAAAACCGGCAGATGAAAAAGCAATACTTGTTTATACTCATCCTCTTTCTTTGTGTTACTACCTATGCACAACAGAAAACCTATTGCAACCCCATCAACATTGATTATGGGTATACGCCCATTCCAAATTTCAGTGAATGGGGCAGGCATCGGGCAACAGCTGATCCTGTAATTGTAAATTATAAAGGGGAGTATTTTTTATTCAGTACCAATCAATGGGGTTACTGGCATAGCAGTGACATGCTCAACTGGAAATTTATTTCCAAAAAATTTCTTCGACCATGGAACAAGGCCTATGATGAATTGTGTGCACCTGCTGTTGGCATTATTGGTGATACCATGCTTGTCTTTGGATCAACCTATACCAGCAACTTTACCATTTGGATGAGCACCAATCCCAAAGCCAATGAATGGAAACCATTGGTTGATTCATTTGATATTGGCGGATGGGATCCTTCTTTTTTTACAGATGATGATGGTAAGTTGTACATGTATAATGGCAGCAGCAATAAATTTCCCATGTATGGAATTGAGCTGAACAGAAAAACATTGCAACCCATTGGTACAAGAAAAGAAATGTATCTGCTGGAACCATGGCGTTATGGATGGCAACGTTTTGGGGAGCATATGGACAATACCTTTCTGGATCCGTTTATTGAAGGATCGCATATGACGAAGTATAAGGATAAATATTATTTGCAATATGGTGCACCTGGTACAGAGTTCAGTGGTTATGCAGATGGTTTGTTAACAGGCGATAATCCTTTGGGGCCATTTATAGCAGTATCAGATCCTTTGAGTATAAAGCTCGGAGGTTTTGTACGTGGTGCAGGTCATGGAGCTACATTCATCGACAACAATAAAAACTATTGGCATATTTCTACAACAGTAATCTCTGTAAAAAATACATTCGAAAGAAGATTAGGAATTTGGCCTACCGGTTTTGATAAAGATGGAGTGATGTGGTGCAACACAACTTTTGGAGATTATCCGCATTGGCTACCAAGCCATAGAAATATTTTCAGTGAATCCTTAAAGCACGGTACTCCAGGGGCAGATACAATAATAAAAATCAGAGGAGGGGCAACTGATGAATTTACAGGTTGGATGTTACTCAACTACAATAAACCTGTACAAGTTTCTTCTACACTTGGTGGGTATCTTCCAAACAATGCAGTTGATGAACTGGCAAAAACATATTGGAGTGCAACATCAGCAGATAAAGGCGAATGGATACAAACTGATTTGGGTAATGTTTCAAGAGTGAATGCAGTACAGATCAATTATGCTGACCAGGATGTCAGTTTTCCAAAAGAAATGGACTCCATTTTCTTAGGTAAAAGCATTGGATTATTTCATCAATACAAATTGTTTTATTCTGTTGATGGAAAGAAGTGGAATGTACTCGTTGATAAAAGCAATAACAAAACAGATGTGCCGCATGAATATGTAGAGCTGCAAAAACCTGTACAGGCAAGGTTCATACGGCTGGAGAATATACATATGCCAACAGGTAAGTTTGCTATCAGTGGATTGAGGGTATTTGGCAATGGCAATGGACAAAAGCCAAGTGCTGTAAAAAACTTTATTGTGTTACGTACAGAAAAAGACAAACGAAGTGCATTTATAAAATGGAAACCGGTAGATAATGCTTTTGCCTATCATATTTTTTACGGCACAGAACCGGATAAATTGTACACCAGTATCATGATTCATTCAAACAATGAATACTGGATGAAAACAATGGATTCGCAGAAGCCTTATTATTTCTGCATTGAATCCATTAACGAAAATGGAACAAGTGAACAGACCAAGGTCATAAAAGTTGATTAAGATGATGACAAGAAAAATGTTCAAAGTTGTATTGATAGCTTTCCTGTTTGTAACAACGGTGCAGGCACAGGATACACTTGCTCCTTTCTGGAAAGAAATAAAGGCATTTAAACAACAGGATAGCACAATGTTTCCTGTTAGCAATCAAATATTACTTATCGGCAGTTCTTCTTTTACGCTGTGGAAAGATGTACAAAGTTATTTTCCGTCTTATCCAATTCTTAACCGTTCCTTTGGGGGCTCTAAATTTGTTGATCTCATCCGTTACCGTTATGATGTGATTTATCCTTATCAACCCAAACAGATTTTGATTTATTGTGGTGAAAATGATTTTGCGGCTAATGATACCGTTACTGTTGACATGGTAGTACAACGTTTTCAAACTTTATACAAACTGATCCGTGCAAAGTATAGAACAGTACCACTTGTGTATGTGTCCATGAAACCAAGTCCCAGCAGGCTTCACTTACTTTCAAAGTATGTAGAAGGAAATAAACGGATCAAAAACTGGCTTGCAACAAAACCCAGAACAGCATTTGTAAATGTGTACGATGCTATGCTTACAAAAGATGGCAAGCCAATGCCTGATATTTTTAAAGAAGATAACTTGCACATGAATGCCAAAGGATATGCTATCTGGAAAAAAATACTGCGACCGTATCTGATGAAATAAAATTTATAAAAATGAAATGTATGAAAGTCTTACAACGATCAATGATTGCTTTAATAATGCTGGTAACTGTTCAGGCTTCTGCTCAAATGACCAATGATGCAAAAATGAAAGTGTTCATTGATGCACTGATGAAGAAGATGACAGTTGATGAGAAAATTGGTCAGTTGAACTTACCCGGCTCCGGTGACATCGTTACGGGGCAGGCGGGCAATTCTGATATTGGTAAAAAAATCAAGGAAGGAAAAGTAGGCGGGCTGTTTAATATTAAGTCCGTTGCAAAAATCCGTGCAGTGCAACAAGTGGCAGTAGAACAAAGCCGCTTAAAAATTCCATTACTTTTTGGCATGGATGTGATTCATGGTTATGAAACAGTGTTTCCAATTCCATTGGGGTTGAGCTGCAGTTGGGATATGCAATTGATAGAACTCAGTGCAAGAATTGCGGCTGTTGAAGCAAGTGCAGATGGCATCAACTGGACTTTTTCTCCCATGGTTGATATTGCCCGTGATCCACGCTGGGGAAGAATTTCAGAAGGAAGTGGAGAAGATCCATATCTGGGATCAATGATTGCTAAAGCAATGGTGAGAGGTTACCAGGGGAACGATCTTTCACTCAACAACACTATTATGAGTTGCGTAAAACATTATGCATTATATGGTGCTGCTGAAGCAGGAAGAGATTATAATACAACCGATATGAGTCGATACCGTATGTACAACGAATATTTTCCTCCTTACAAAGCGGCGGTTGATGCAGGTGTTGGCAGTGTAATGGCATCGTTCAATGATGTGGATGGTATTCCGGCAACTGCTAACAAATGGCTTATGACAACAGTATTAAGAAATCAATGGGGTTTTAAAGGATTTGTTGTTACAGATTATACAGGCATTAATGAAATGATTGATCATGGTTTGGGTGATTTGAAAACAGTTTCAAGGCTGGCTATGCAGGCGGGTATTGATATGGATATGGTAGGCGAAGGATTTCTGTTAACATTAAAACAATCGTTGAAAGAAGGAAAGATCAGCATGCAGATGATTGAGGCAGCCTGCAGAAAAATTCTGGAAGCAAAATATAAACTGGGATTGTTCGATGATCCTTATCGCTATTGTGATGAGCAGAGAGCAAAGACAGAAATATTTACAGCAGCTCATCGAAAAGTTGCAAGAGAAATAGCCGCACAAAGTTTTGTATTATTAAAAAATGATCCCTTTCCGCCAAATGGCGGAGCAGGGGTGGGTATTTTACCCTTAAAGAAAACCGGAACAATTGCAGTGATAGGGCCGATGGCTAATAATAAAGAAAACATGCCGGGCACCTGGAGTGTTGCTGCAGATTTTTCTAAAGCAACTTCTGTATTAACAGGTTTGAAGGAAGTAGCAGGAGACAAAGTGAAGTTTTTGTATGCAAAGGGAAGCAATCTTGATAGCAATGAAAAATTTGAAGAGCATGCAACGATGTTTGGCAAATCATTAGGAAGAGATAAACGTGCCGCTGATGTGATTTTGAAAGAAGCGATTGATATCGCCAATCAAAGTGATGTCATTCTTGCAGTAGTGGGTGAGTCAGCAGAGATGAGTGGTGAAGCATCTAGCAGAAGCAATATTGAAATTCCAAAAATTCAACAGGAGTTGATCAAAGCCTTACTGCAAACAGGTAAGCCTGTTATATTGGTATTATTTACTGGTCGCCCGCTGGCATTGAAATGGGAACAGGATCATATACCTGCTATTTTAAATGTTTGGTTTGGTGGTAGTGAAGCAGGTTATGCCATTGCAGATGTGTTATTTGGCGATGTAAATCCTTCGGGGAAATTAACAACTACATTTCCGCAGAATGTTGGACAGGTGCCTCTTTTTTATAATCATAAGAACACCGGCCGCCCGTTACCTGATGGACAATGGTTTCAAAAATTCCGCAGTAATTATTTAGATGTAAGTAATGATCCGCTCTATCCGTTTGGATATGGACTTAGTTATACAACCTTCAGTTATAGTGATATTAAACTCAGCAATACATCCTTAAAAGGAAATCAAACATTAACTGCTAGTGTTACTGTTACCAATACAGGAAAGTACGATGGTAAAGAAGTGGTGCAGTTATACATCCGGGATGTGGTTGGTTCTGTAACAAGGCCTGTGAAAGAATTGAAAGGGTTTCAGAAAATAGAATTAAAAGCAGGTGAATCAAAAACAGTTTCGTTCAGCATTTCATCCAATGATCTCAGGTTTTATAATTATGATCTCAAGTATGATTGGGAACCCGGAGAATTTAAGATTATGATTGGTGGTAATTCAAGAGACGTTAAAACCGGAACAGTTAACTGGATGCGATAGAATTTTTTTTAAGAAACAGCGGCATTGCTTTTTATAGTAATGCCGCTGTTTTATACTCAGTTAATATTGATGAGGTAATCGAAGAGGTTTGTTTCAGAACCAATGCCTAATTTCTTACGTAACCTGTAACGGCTGATCTCCACACCACGTACAGAGATATTCATGAGCTGGGCAATTTCTTTTGTAGATAAATTCATTCGAAGATAGGCGCAGAGCTTAAGTTCGTTATTGGTAATGGAAGGATGTTTTTCTTTAAGACCAATTACAAAATCACTGTGTACTTTATCAAAATGTTTGGTGAAGTTTTCCCATTCTTTATCTATATTATCATCTTCACTCAATGTCTTGATCATTTTTTTTAATTCACTTACTGACTGCGGATTATCCATCACCTTCATTACATGTGTTAGCTCTGATTTGATCTTTGTCATCAGCTCTCCTTTTTTCACTAAGTGCATGGCAGACGAAGCCAGTTCCGAATTTTTAAAATTGATTTCTACTTCCAGTTTTTCATTGCGGAGTGTTACCAATTCACTTTCTGTTTTGTTACGCTCCAGTTCATGGATATACAGCAGGCGTTTCTGTTCCTCTTCGTATTTCGTTTGCTGGCTGTAAAATTTATTTTGTTGAAACCTGTATAGCAAATAGATACAGGTACTGAAAAGGATCAGGTATAACAGGTAGGCCCAGGTTGTTTGATACCAGGGTGGCAGCATTTCAAATGCATAAACAGCAGCAGCAGACTCATTACCAAGATTGTTCCGCACTTTTACTTCAAAGCTGTAATTACCTGCAGGCAGGTTGGTGTATTCTTTTTCTGTTCGCTTTGTCCATTCACTCCATCCTTTATCAAAACCTTTTAAACGGTAACTATATTCCAGGTTCGATTGCAACCCAAACAACGGAGATGAAAATTCAAAACGGATATTCTTCCATTTATTAGCTACATCAGGCACCAGTTCTGCATCCTGCGTTTGTGTTTCATTCACCCCTTTGAAATAACCGCCGAATAATAAACTGTCCGTCTGGTTAATGATACGTACGGCATGTATCCGTACCACAAGGGTAGGAGAGGTTTGTTTATATTTTTCATAATTGATATGAAAGAAACCTTTTTCCGCACCCAGGAAAATATTATGCTCATTTACAGGATAAATAAATTCAAAACCGCTGAGCATTTTGTTATTCAGTTCCGGCAGATAAATAACAACAGGATATTTTCCTGAAAGATCAATTACACCCAATGTTTTTTCATGAATGAACCAGATATTGCCATTGGTATCTTCTTTTAAATAACGAATACTCTCATTGCCGAGTATTTTTTTATAGAATGTTGATGGTTCAAATTTTTTTGCAGGCCGGTTAAAAGTATATACTCCTTTTTCAGTTGCTACTACTACTTCGTTCTTTACTTTATATACATGATTATTTAAAATAGAAGGTAACCCATCCTTATCAGTATACGTAATGACGCTGAATGAGCCAATATTGTTTTTTATAACCTGGTATACACCATGATAGGGATGAGAAACCCATATTTGATCATATTGGTCAATCGTTACAAACCTCGATGACTCTTTAAAACCAGGTACTTCTTTTGAAAGAACAAACTGATGGTTTTTAAAATCAAAAAACTGAAGGCTCGTATAATTCCCTGCTACAATCTGTGCTGCAGGGAAGGTGGCTGACAGTGGTACAAAATTCCAAAAGCCCGGGTTGGAGGAAATAGAAACCGCATTATTATTATTAATTACAAATGCTCCATCATGATGACCAAGTAATAATTGATTGTTGATCTCGGCTAATCCCCATGCCTGTCCTTTCGTATTATTTACAGACGAAAAACTCCCTTTACTGAAACTAAGATCTTTCATCGGCTGTAAAGCAACACTGAACAAACCGTTGGAAGTGCCGGTGAATAAATGGTTGTTATAAAGGATGGCTGTATAACCCGAACCATCTTGCTGGTTGGGTACAATATGTTTGATGGCACTGTTGTAAGCAATAAAATCAATCCCGTTATCAAGGCCAAGCCAGAGATTACTTTGATTATCGGAGAAGATGCTCAACACATTATTGTTTTGCAACCCTTCTGTTTTAGAAAAGCTTTGAATAATATTTCCTTTCCAATCAATGATATAGACACCACTATTATTGGTAGCCAATGCTGCCCACTCTTTATTAATAGTTGTAGCTGCATAAATTCGCTCACTTTCAAATACGGTTGTATTGGGCGATATAAGTTTTGTTAGGCTGGTAGAAGTGAGAATGAATAGACCATTTTTTAGTGTAGTTACCAACGCACTGTCTTTGCTGCCAGGTAAAATACCAGTTACGGGATCGTTTGGCGGAAGGCTGCCTGAAACAGTTAAAGGCGTCATCGCATTATTTTCAAAGAGCATCAACCCGGTTTTATAGTCATGGGCATACAGTCGATTGTTACAAACTGCCATAAACCGCCACTCCGATACAGCCTTGAAAGTGGCTACTGCTTCGTTGCTGAACTTAAAAATTTTTGTAGAAGTGCGAAAGAAAACATCTTTTTTGTATGCAACAATATCCCACACATCACCAAAGGATTGATCTTTTGCAGGGATAAATCCGTTGAGCGGATGATAAAAAAGCCGTCCATTGGCTGCAGGAGAAAAAAAACCGAGTTCGTCCTGACCACCAACATATATTTTATTATCCGGGCCTATCTCTACTGACCGAACAACGGTGCGGTTAGGAAGGGGGTAAAGAGTCCAATACCGGCCATCAAAACTTAATAGCCCTTCATTATTGGCTATATAAATAATGCCGTTCTTATCCTGCTGAATGTCCCAATTCTGGAGTCCCGCAGCGTATGATTGTTTTGAATAATTAATTACATCGGGCAACCCAATGGTATTTTGACCAAAAGAGGTGAGTGGTAAAAAGAAAAAAAGAAGCAATCGTTTCATCTCAGCCCTTGCAATTGAGTAGTGAATGTATAAAAATTCTGTTGATGTAGTATTGATGTAGTATAAATTAGCTAAAAATCAATGATTTGTATTTTGTGATGTAGTAATGAAGTGGCTGTTTTTTTGTTTTCTGTAGGGGTTGAGCATAATTTTAATCTTTCGATTTCTCCTTAGATTATTTAAAACTAAAACGATTGCTTTATGAAATGTAAGATCACAATTCTGTGTCTTGTTATTTTCCTCGGCACTTTTTTGCAACAAGCTCTGGCACAGAATCTTTCTGTTACGGGAAGCGTTAAAAACAAAGGAACTGGTGAGTCCCTCGCAGGGGCAACTGTTCTGGTGGACGGGTCAGCCACTTCCACACTTACGGATGCGAATGGCCGTTTCGCCATTTCTGCAGCCAAAGGATCTGTGCTGGTTATTTCTTATACAGGAATGACATCTCTTCGTTACACTGTTAAAGGTTCTACTACAGGTGAAATCCAATTGGAGGAAAGCGCCACTACCAATCTTGGTGAAGTAATTGTAGTTGGTTACGGTGTACAACGGGTAACAAAAGTATCGGGCGCTATTTCAACCATCAAGGCCGCCGACATTGACAAGCTGAAGCCGGTACGCACAGAAGAAATATTACAGGGCAGGGCTTCTGGTGTAAATGTGATCCAAAGCGGATCGCCCGGTTCAAAACCTACGGTGCTCATCCGTGGTATTCCTTCTTTTTCCGGTACCGACCCGGTGGTGATCATTGATGGGGTGCCTCAAACATTAACCGATTTTAATTCCATCAATCCAATGGATATCGAATCGATCAATGTATTAAAAGATGCTGCTACTACTGCTATCTTCGGTGTAAAGGGTGGTAATGGCGTAATTTTGGTAACCACAAAATCAGGTCGCAAGAATCAAAAAGCCGAAATCACCATCAGCAGTAACTATGGTGTGCAACAAGTAATGAATACCATTGGAGTATTGAACGCTACTGAATATGCTGCCATGATCAATGAAGGCAGTGTTACCGCAGGTGGCAATATCATCTTCCCCAATTTGAGTACAATGGGAGTAGGCACCAACTGGCAGAATGAAGTGTTTAAAAATGCAACTTTTCAAACGCATACTATTTCTGCAAGAGGCGGAAGCGATAAAATGTCTTACTTCCTTTCAGCCGGTTATTTAAACCAGGGTGGCATTGTTGGTGGAAACGATAAATCAAGATTCAGCCGTGGTAACTTCACAGCCAACTTATCATTTAATCTCAGTTCAAAAATTAAATTCATTGTCAATACCACAGGCGTATTGCTCGATTCAAAAGGTATCCAGGAAAACTCATTCAACAGTGTGTTGGGTAGTGCTTTGAATTTTGATCCAACTGTATCTGTATTAAATACAGTACCCAATACAGTTGGTAAATATGGTTTCAGTAACCTGTTGTTATCAGAAATATTCAACCCGCTTACCAAACTGGAGAATACCTATAATAAGAACATAGGTAACAAACTCTATGGTAAGTTTGAATTGCAATACGAGGTGATCAAAAACCTTACACTTACATCCCGTTTTGGTTATACCAAATACGATGGAAATGCAAAGGGCTTTACACCACTTGTGTTCTATGGTCCGCTGAATGTTGAAAATTCAATGGATGCCACCGGTGCACAAATTGCCGGTCGCTTCAACAGTGTGTCGCACGAAAAAACCAGTAACTTCAATTATACCTGGGAAACATTTGGTAACTATAATTTTACAGTAGCCAAGGTTCATAATTTCGAAACAGTACTTGGTGTATCAGTTGCAAAAACATCAGGCAATGCAGCCGGTGCAGGCAGGCAGGATGTACCGTTCAACTCATGGGAGTTTGCTGATTTTACAGCAGCTACAGGAAACAATACAGCTACAAATTCAAATGCTGTTGCCGGTTACTATTACCAGTATTTCAGAAGAAACCTTTCTTACTTCACTCGTGTTAACTACGACTACCAAAGTAAATACCTTGCTTCTTTCACAGCACGTCGTGATGGATCGTATGCATTTGGCAGTGATAACAAGTTTGCCAACTTCTTATCCGGCTCATTGGGTTGGGTAGCTTCCAGCGAAGATTTTTTCAAATCTGACTTTATTGACTACTTAAAAATCAGGGGTAGCTATGGTTCTATCGGTAACGAAAATGTAAGCCCGCAGTTTGTTGGCATTGTAACAGGTGGTCCGAGTTATGGTCCCACTGCTAACAGCAATGGTTACACATTTGGCGATGTATTCTATCCCGGTTCAACGGTAGGTTCTGCTGCCAACAATGCACTGCGTTGGGAAAAGCAATTACAGATGAATGTTGGGTTTGATATCACCTTCTATCAAAAGAAATTCTCTTTATCAGCCGATTATTTTGAAAAGAAAGTAGATGGTTTGTTATTTACACCTTCTGCTTCTTTATACCTCGGCACTGTTCCTATTCCTACTGCTAATATCGGTTCTACATCCAGCAAAGGGATGGATGTTACATTCAGTTATAATGAAACAATTGGTAAATCTTTCCGCCTCAATACATCACTCACCTTTACTACATCAAAAAACCTTGTAACTGCAACCAACAGTGATGGTACTGCTAAGATTTTAGGTGGTGGTTATTTTAATGGGCAGTCACAAACAGTAACGGTGTTTGAAAAAGGATTTACTCCCGGTTATTTCTACGGTTACCGCACCAATGGTTTGTTTCAAACATTTGATGAAATTACAAAAGCACCAACACAAGCAGGTGCACAACCAGGTGATATCCGTTTTGTGGATATGAACAACGATGGCGCAATCACTGCAGCTGATCAAACAAAAATCGGCGATCCCTTCCCAGATTTTACATTAGGTTGGAATGTTGGTTTGGACTATAAAAATTTCGACTTCAGTGTGTTTACTTATGCATCTGCAGGCAATGATGTTTACAGGGCATACGAACGTAATGCAAACTATTCCAATAAATCAAGAGATGTGTTGGGTCGTTGGACTGGCCCCGGTACAACCAATGATGTAAGAACTCCACGTTATTCTTTTACAGATGCCAACAGCAATATCCGTGTATCAGATCGGTATGTAGAAGATGGTTCGTTTGTAAAAATTAAAAACGTACAGCTCGGTTATACATTTCCTGAAAGAATGACAAAGAATGTATTCAGCCGTGTTCGGATCTATGCACAGGTGCGTAACGCATTCACATTCACAAAATACACAGGATTTGATCCGGAGATCTCTGGCGGTATTCTTAATACCGGTGTTGATCGGGGTGCTTATCCACAGGCCAGAACATATTCCTTTGGCCTCGACATCAAATTATAATCTTCCATAAAAAACTTTTGTAAAAATGAAGAAGATAACAATAAAAATAACAACCCTGTTTCTGTTCACCTTGCTGCTTGGCTCTTGTAAAAAGTGGGTGGATTATAATCCCCGTGAGGATTTCAGAATAACAGAACTCGATTACCTGCAATCAGAAACAGATTACCGAACCATGGCAATCAGTGTATATACTCCTTTGCAATGGATCAACCAGGTAGTGCCCATTGCTGATATTGCTTCAGACAATGCTGTGAGCGGAGGTGAAAATGCATCCGATGTATTATCACTTCAGCAAATTGATGATTATACACATACGCCTGTAAACTCTGCACTGGAAGAAATATGGAAATCGGCCTATGAAGGTGTAAACCGTGCTAACTATATGACACAATACAAAGCGGCTAATGTTGCAGGTAAGGCAATCGATTTTGCAGGAAAAGAAGCACTGTATGGCGAAGTATATTTCATTCGTGCATACTACTACTTTACATTGGTAAAGATGTTTGGTGATGTGCCACTGTTTGTTGAAAAACGTTTAAGCCTTACTGAAAGTAAAAGTTTACAACGTACTGCAAAAGCAGAAGTGTACAAGCAAATAGAAGCTGATCTCAATGCGGCTATTGCAGTATTACCTGCAGTTCAGCAACAGAAAGGAAGAATTACTAAATATGCTGCGCAGGCTTTGTTAGGTAAAGTATTCTTGTATCAGAATAAATTTGATGCTGCTGCAACGGTATTGGAAAGTGTAATTACTGCCAATGCATTTACGCTTCCATCAAATTTTGCTGCTACATTTTTAGCAGCCGGTGAAAATGGTCCTGAGTCTGTTTTTGAAATTCAATATTCCAATACATCTCCCTATTACAATTGGGGAGGTTATAACAGGGGACAGGGAAACTATTCAGCACAACAAACCGGCATCAGAGGGTTGAATGGAACTGCAGCTATGCCTTATGCTGCAGGTTGGAGTACTAATCTACCCACACAAAACCTGGCAGCTGCTTATGAAGCAGGTGATCAGCGAAAAGCAGTAACGGTATTGGATATTGAAGCATACAAAACCGCTAATCCAGCTTTCAATATTACGTACCAGGTAGCACCTTATAAAAATACCGGACTCTACAATCAAAAGTATTTACCACGTAAAGGCGAAACAAGTGGTCAGTTGGAATTAAACTATACCAATAATTTCCGCATCATCCGTTTTGCAGAAGTGTTGCTGATGGCTGCTGAAGCATATAATCGTAGCACAACGCCAAATGATACAAAAGCAAGAGACTATCTCAACCGTGTGCGTCAACGTGCATTTGGAGATATGTTGCATAATATCACAACAAGTGGTGTTGCATTAAAGCAAGCCATCTGGGACGAACGCAGATTGGAACTGGGTATGGAAGGCGATCGCTTTTTTGATCTGGTAAGAACAGCACAGGCTGCAACAAAAATCACAGGATTTGTTGCAGGAAAGCATGAAGTGTTTCCGATTCCTCAATTGGAAGTGTCTATTTCAGGATTAACCCAAAACAATGGTTATTAATTCCAACACATTAAAAAACTGAAGATCATGAATACAATAAAATATATGTTCCGGTTTGTACTTCTGTTACTTGTTGTTACAGGATGCAAGAAGGAGATGAATGATGATTTGTCTTTTCTTGAGAGTGCAGAAAAATCGGATAAGTTATCTGCGATGTTTGATATAACGCAGGATAATACGGGTAAAGTAACCATTACCCCCAATGGCGAAGGCGCTATTTCCTACGATATCTATTTTGGTGATGGTACAACACAACCTGCAAAAGTTTCTGCAGGTAAAAGCACAACACACAAGTACGCAGAAGGGGTGTTCAATGTGCGGATAGTGGGTTATAATGTTGCAGGGCAAACAACGGAAGCCACTAAATCGCTTACTGTTTCATTCAGAGCACCCGAAAATCTGGAAGTCATTGCTGTTGTTGATGCGGTGAATAACTTTAAAGTAAATGTATCGGCAAAGGCAATCTATGAAACGATGTTTCGTGTTTACTTTGGTGATGTTCCCAATGAAGTTCCTGTATCATTTTTAGAAGGTGAAATGATCAGTCATGTGTATGCAGCAACAGGTACCTATACGGTAAGAGTAGTTGCGTTAAGTGGTGGCGCTGCAACAACAGAATTCACAAAGAGTATTACAATTGTTGATCCGTTATTACTGCCCATTACATTTGAATCGTCATCTATTAATTACACATTTACCAATTTTGATGGAGGTAATGTAACAAGAATTAATAACCCACAGATAAACGGTATTAATACGAGTGCCAAGGTTGGTCGTATGGTAAAAAGTGCCGGTCAGGTTTGGGGTGGAAGTTTGATTACGCTCAGCAGCCCTATGAACTTTTCGGTTAATAAAGTGTTCCGCATGAAAGTATTCTCTCCAAGAATTGGTGCAAAGGTTTTGTTGAAAGTTGAAAATGCAACAAATGGAGGAATCAGTTTTGAAAAAGAAGTTACAACTACTGTTGCGAACGTTTGGGAAGATCTGGCTTTCGATTTTAATGCAATCAATACAGGGAATACGTATCAAAAGATTGTACTCATTTTTGAATTAGGCACCATGGGAGATGGCTCTGCAAATTTTACATTCCTGTTTGATGATATACGTTTATCGAATCAATTACCAACAATCTTGCTTGCATTGCCTGTAACTTTTGATTTGCCGAATGTAAACTATGCAGTTACTGATTTTGGAAATAATCAATCGGTGAATGCTGTTGATCCTGTTAATGCAGCGAATAAAGTGAAGCGGACAACAAAACCAAATGGCGCTGAAACATGGGCCGGTACAACAATTGGAGCCGGATTTATTTCAAAAATACCCTTTACTGCAAGTGCAACACAAATGAGCATAAGAGTCTATTCTCCTGCTGCAGGTATTCGGATAAGATTAAAAGCTGAAGATCGCACTAATAATACAAGGTCGGTTGAAACAGAGGCCATGACACAAGCAGCCAATACCTGGGAAACATTAATTTTTGATTTTGCAAATCAATCTGCGGGTACTGCTGCTATCAATCTTTCATTTAATTATGATATGGCATCCATCTTTTTCGATTTTGGAGTAGCAGGTACAGGAAAAATCTTTTCTTGGGATGATGTGAGTTTTTTAACCACCAATGTGCAACCGAATTATCTGGCACTGCCACTCACATTTCAATCAACAACCTTCAGTTACAACTTTATTGATTTTGGAGGTGGCAATTCTACCGTTATCAATAATCCTTTTCCATCAGGAATTAATACAAGCACTAAAGTTGCACGGATGATTAAAAATGCAGGAGAAGTTTATGGCGGAAGCGTAATTGAAATGGTAAACCCGATTAATTTTTCTGTATTAAAAACGTTCAAAGTAAAAGTTTACTCACCAAGAATTGGAGCTAAATTATTATTGAAAGTTGAAAATGCTGCAAATGGCGGAATCAGTTATGAAAGGGAAGTAGCTACAACCACTGCAAACGCATGGGAAGAGTTGACTTTTAATTTCAGCGGAATCAATGTCGGGAACTTCTATCAGAAAATTGTGTTCATTTTTGATCTTGGAACAATGGGCGATGGCTCCCCCAACTTTACTTATTATTTTGATGATATTTCACTTAATTAATGTTCAAAAAATAAATTATGAAACATATAAAATCATTCATCCCTTTGTTTCTTTTTGCAACTGTTGTATTTTATGGTTGTGAGAAGAAAGAATATTTATTGGGCGATATTAAAACACCAACGGGGCTTACCTTAACCACTGCTATAGCTGGTGTTGATCTTACAAACCCCAATGGAAACGGAACGGGTAATGTAATTATTACGGCTGCAGCCACTGATGCCATTACCTATAAAATAGATTTTGGTGATGGTACAACAAGAGTGGTGCCTTCAGGATCACTTACATACAAGTACACAAACCCCGGTACATCTAACTATACCATTACAGTAAATGCAATTGGTACAGCAGGTGTTACAAGCACCATCAGTAAAGTAGTAAAAGTGTTTGTTGCGTTTGAAATACCGGCAAATATTATTGCTGCTCTTACAAACGGATCATCAAGAGTATGGGTTACTGATCGTGATGCACCAGGACATTTTGGTGTAGGCCCTGCAGATCAGTTTTCACCAATCTGGTATGCTGCAGGACCCAACTCAAGAGAGGCCTGTGCGTATGATGATGAGATCACTTTTTCAAAAGATGTATTAAACAGAATTTCAATGGCGATCGATAACAAAGGCGCATCGTTTTCTATTGGTGCATCAAGTGCGTTCTATGGTTTTGGCGGTGGAGATAATTGTTATGCAATTAACACAGGAGGTACAAAGCTGCTGGCCTTTATGGATGCAACTTCTGGTTCTACGCCTGCTAATTCAACAAGAGTACAGTTTACAGTTCCAGGTAATGGAATTATTAACTTTGGAACAGGCGGCGTTACGTATGAAATACTTTCTGTATCAGCAACACAGGTAAATCTGCGTAATATTGGTATTGATGGTAATTCATGGTATCAGAAATTAAAAGTGAAACCCTAATCTATGACAAGGTTCAACATATGCTTATTGTTATTCGTGCTGTCTTTTTCCTTTTGTAAGAAAAAAGGCAGCCCGGGTAATACAGATGCAGGTCCATCAAATCTTAATGTTACTGCAGTGGTAAACTCAGATAACAGCGGTAATGTTTCGTTTACTGCAACAGCAACCAATGCAGTAAGTTTTGAATATGGTTTTGGAAATGGTGTATTCCAGATTGTTCCTTCCGGTGTGGTTACATATAAGTATCCTTCAACCGGAACATACACAGTAAATGTGATAGCGAAAAGCGTAAGCGGGAAAACCATTTCAAAGTCAATACAGGTAACTGTGTCTGTTGCATTTTCATTATTATGGAGCGATGAGTTTAATACCAATGGCGCACCCGATCCTTCAAAATGGGGCTATGATCTTGGAGCAGGTGGTTGGGGTAATGCAGAATTGCAGTATTATACCAGTCGCCCTGAAAATGTAATTGTACAAAATGGTGTATTGCGCATTAATCTGATCAAAGAAAATTTCAGTGGCAGTAATTACACATCAACACGTATGCTTTCTAAAGGAAAATTTATTTTTAAGTATGGTGTGGTGGAAGTAAAAGCAAAGCTGCCTGCAGGTGGCGGCACATGGCCTGCTATCTGGATGTTAGGTAACAACATCAATACTGCAGGATGGCCTGCATGTGGAGAAATTGATATCATGGAACATAAAGGGAATGATCTCAACCGCATCTACGGTACGCTGCATTATCCCGGCCGTTCCGGTGGCAGTGCCGATGGCAGCACCAAAGTGATCAGCAATGCATCAACTGAATTTCATCTTTATAAAGTGGAGTGGACAGCCGCTGCCATTAAGATCTATGTAGATGATGTATTGTTTCATGCCGTAGTTAATTCAACAGCTATTCCTTTTAATCATGATTTTTTTCTGATACTGAATGTAGCCATGGGCGGAACATTCGGCGGTGCAGTTGATCCTGCATTTACTAATGCCACAATGGACGTAGATTATGTGCGGGTGTATCAGTAATAAATTTTGGCAGCAATTATTCTTATAATCAATAGAGGAGTGAATCATATTTTTTTTTAATTAAATATCTTTCACTTTTTTTTTCTCAGCAACATTTTTTCATTCCTTTAACCGTATGATCATGATTCGTAATATACAATCAGTTCTTTTTTTTCTATCAATAGCATTCATTGGTTTGTGTTGCAGCAATGTACAATCACAAAGCATTTATAAAAAATTAGTTTGGTCTGATGAGTTTACTGTTGCCGGGTTACCCGATAGTACAAAATGGGGGTATGATAAGGGCAGAGGTTGTCCGCAAAACTGCGGATGGGGAAATAATGAACTGCAGTTCTATACACATAACCGCAAAGAAAATGCAAGAGTGGAAAATGGAAAGCTGATCATTGAAGCCCGCAAAGAAAATATGGAGGATGCAAAGTATTCATCAGCAAGATTGGTTTCAAAAAATAAAGGCGATTGGAAATATGGACGTTTTGAAATAAAAGCCAAACTTCCTGCAGGCACAGGTATGTGGCCGGCTATTTGGATGTTGCCAACCAATTGGGAATATGGAGGCTGGCCTCATAGTGGTGAAATTGATATTATGGAAAACGTTGGTTACTGGCCCGACTCTGCCTTAGGAACAATTCATACAGGTGCTTATAATGGCATGAAGGGAACGCAAATCAGCAATGGATTGCACATCACCGATCTGTCAACTGCATTTCATGTGTATGCAATTGAATGGACACCGGAGATGATTTCTTTTTTTATTGATAACAAAAAGTACCAGGAGTTTAAGAACGATCATAAAGGAATTGATACCTGGCCCTATGATAAAGAATTTCACTTATTAATGAATATTGCCGTTGGAGGCAACTGGGGTGGTAAGTTTGGAGTGGATGATAAGATCTTCCCCCAGCGAATGGAAATTGATTATGTGAGGGTGTACCAATAGTAGTAAGAATGATCTGATTTCCGATTCGGTTTTTTGCCAACACATTTACATGATCAAACCATTGCCATACGAATGATAAAGCAACTTGTTCTGTTGTTCATTGCCTTCGCTCATAATATCCAAATTGAAAAATTTAAACTACATACTTGAACAGAAAAGCACAGTAAAATGTTATGGATGCTTCTGAATAGTGTTTTATTTTTAAGCCGCTGCATTTTTTGAGACCGCTCGTATCAATATACCTTATTCCCTTTTTCAATAAATCTGCCCCAGAATTTATTGAAGGCATGAACATTCATAGTTTGTTTATTCTGCAAATTATACACCGGATGGTCTTCATTCACCCATTCAAAAATGCCACCGTAGAGATTTCTTACATTAGTATAACCTTTCTCCTTCAACTTAACCGCAATGTTTTCACTTCGTTTACCTACCGAGCAATAAACTATTATTGGTCTGTCCTTAGGTATATCTTTTAAGCCGGCCATTGAAAAATTATTATAACCTACAAAAACGGAATTTTTCAGGTGGCTAACATTATATTCATTTACTTCTCTTGCATCAACAAACGTGTAATTAACTGTTGATTTATTTACCTCTTCAACTGAAACATGTTTCACTTTATTGGTTAATAAAGTTTTTAAAAATAGATTAAATGACTTGTTTTTAACCTGCCCATAACTTGAGACCGAAACTGCCAAAAGAAAAAGGAGAACGATTGATTTATGGAATGAAGGGTTCATATCAGATCTACGTAATTATATTGTGTAACTATTGCTGTAAACAAAATTTCAAAGGTGAATTTTTATTGAAATTCTTTAACTTTTTCTCCTAAATCAAAGATTTTTAAATTTTTATTTAATGATGATTTTATCAGAGAATTACCTGCCGCACTGCGATAACCACCTGCACAATGCACAACAATTGGTTTGCCGGTTGGTATTTTATTCACCTTTTCTCAGGGTAAAGTTCGCTTTTCTAAAAGCTGTTAAAGGTGACAAATGTTACGCATGAAGAAATTTGCAATTGCTTAACAAAAATTATTTTTTATGCCTGAAAGGTTCCATCATTTGTGCTGTAAATTTATCTGGATAGTTTTCAACTCCTTTAAAACCAAGTTGTATGTCTCTTCCATTTACCGGCAGGTAAGCAGTTCCAAAAATATAATCCCATACGCTTAACGACAATCCAAAGTTTACCCCGTATCGCCCTTCGGGTAATTGTTTTGCATGATGCCATATATGCATCTTCGGGTTATTAATTATATACTTAAAAGGACCATAAGAAATACCCAGGTTGCTATGGTTTAAATGACCGATAGCAACAGCAATAATATGAATAATAAAAAAATCCTGTATGCCGAACCCAATCATTGCAAGTGGAATATATTGAAGCGTTTTATAAATAACCGTTTCCATCCAGTGAAAGCGAAGATGTGCAGCAAAGCCCATCTGCTCAACAGAATGATGTACTTTATGAAACTGCCACAGCCGGGGACTTCTGTGCAACAAGCGATGGATATTCCATTGAATAAAGTCTGCAATCAAAAACATAATTACAAATTGGCTCCATACAGGTAATGAATGCACTTTAAGCGCAACAATATTTTTAACGCCAAACAATGAAAGAAAATCGCTGAACAGATTGACACCAACATTAGAGATTGCATTAAAACCAATTAATGAGAAGATGAAGAAATTGAAAAACATATAAAATCCATCAAGCCAAAAATCTTTTCTTACTACAGACTGCTCCGTTCTCCATGGAAAAATAATTTCTAATAGACAAACCGTAAGCGATAAACCCAAAAGCCAATAAAAATAGTTGTGCCATGAAGGATAAAGTAGTTCCTGTTGCAGGTAATTCCAATAACCTGAAAATCCATCACCAATTATTTTAAAATATTTTTCCAACATTATTTATTTTCAGCTAATTGATTTTTAAAATACCTCTTTAATTATTATATAAATTCCCATAATTAAAACGAACCAGCCAAAACCTTTCTTTAATTTATCACCCTGAATTTTTTTACCAAGCAAGCCGCCAAGCAAAACTCCGCCAATTGCAATTGCCGAAATTGTTAAAAGAAAATTCCAGTCTATTTTATAATGTCCTGTATCAGCTATAAAGCCTACTGATGAGTTTAAAGCAATAATTAGCAATGAAGTACCGATTGCTCTCTTCATAGGTAATTTAAGTATAAGCACAAGAGCAGGAATTAGCAGGAAACCACCACCGGCACCTAAGAATCCTGTGATCAATCCAATGCCAATACCATATAATAATAGAATAATAATACTTTTTTGTGTTTGAGTATTTTCCTCTTTTATTGGTTTGGCTCTAATCATCTTTACAGATGCTAACAACATAAGAACGGCAAATAATACCATTGTTACAACAGAAAAGGGAATACTATAATTGCCCAATTGAATTTGATCGGATATACGTGGTATGATTAGTTTTCTTGTAACGAAAACAGTAATAACTGAGGAGATGCCGAATAATAAAGCAGTTTTAAAATCTACAAGCCCTTTTCTATAATTATTTAAGCTGCCAATTAAACTTGTTGAGCCGACAACGAAAAGGGAATATGAAATAGCCAAACCCGGAGAAATGCCAAATAAGTAAACCAATACCGGCACTGTAAGGATAGAACCGCCACCACCAATCATACCTAATGACACACCAATAAATAATGAAGCTATATATCCTGCTATTTCCATAATGCAAAGTTGATAGCAATTAATTGCAGCTACCGTGATATAAGTCACACAGACTATTTACTTCTTAATCCACTCTATGGAATTCCGGTGGATGGCAACCCAATTTTTTGCTTCCATTTTTTTGAGTAAGCGGCTGATTACTTCACGGGAAGAATTTAGGTCGTTGGCAATATCCTGGTGAGTCATTTTTAAATTTACTCCTAACTTAATTACCTGTTTTTTTAAATAGTCTTCCAAACGTTCATCCATATTAGAAAAAGCAATGGCATCAATTGTTTTCAGCAGCTCTTCAAAACGATTGCGATACGATGTAATTACAAACTGGTACCAGCTTTTATATTTGCTCATCCACTGATCCATAAACTCTAACGGAATTGCTAAAATAGTCGCATCGGTAAGCGCCTTTGCCAATACTTCACTGGTTTCATGTTTGGCTGCACATACCATAGAAAGGGAACACGCCTGCCCTGCATCAAGATGATAAATAAAAAACTCTTTGCCTTCATCATCTTCTCTATATAGCTTAACAACACCATTTAAAATCAACATTGTTGAACGAATTGTTTGCCCAACTTTTAAAAGTGTTTCTCCTGCTTTGACATTTATAATGGTGCCATGTTTTAGTAAATCATTATATAGATCCTCTTCAAAATCCGGAAATAGTTGCCTCAAAATTTGAATATTCATATTATGTAAATCTATTATAAAAACTAAATAAAAAAAGACTAACTGATGAGTTAGTCTTTGTGACCGCGTTAGGATTCAAACCTAAAACCTTCTGATCCGTAGTCAGATGCTCTATTCAATTGAGCTACGCAGCCATTGGGCTGCAAAAATAATAAATTTATCGTTGTAAATGTTTAGCACTTTTGTATAATATTATTAAAAAATGAAAATTCATCTTTGGTCAATTGG
>JBKJNM010000030.1:0-26442 GCA_046593655.1 Lacibacter sp.
AACATTTTTTCTTTGATTTCTTCAGCTTCCGGCACCGAAATCAACAGTACTTTTAATTTTTGTAAATCGCCGAGTTTACTAAGTCCAGCAAGGGTTACAGAGGTTCCTCCAAGATGAAGTAATTCGAGGTCCTTAATTTGGTTGAGTTGTTCCATACAGTCATCATCAATCTGCTGAATACCTTTCAACCTCAGTTCTTTTAGTTGCTCAAGCTTTGTTAAACATTTAATGCCTTCAATGGAAATGTCTGTTTCATCCAAGTCGAGCATGTTGATAGATTTTACTTTGCTCACCATCAGTAACATGTAGTTATCCTCTACATGATCCCAAATTCTAAAATTCACTCTGTCAATATGCGCAGGAATTTCAGTGAGATGCTTCGGCACATTCACATAAAAAAATGTTGACCAGAATTGCTGTTCTTTCAGTTGTTGTAATTTCTTTTTTCGCAAGGAGTGATTAATTATTGTAAGTAAAGCAATGAATATACCGAAACTAGGTGGGGAAGTCAAAGTAAAACGATTACACAAATTCTTTATTTAGGGCAGTCTTGTTTTACTGCATATTTACTCCACTTGTCAAAGCAGTCGATTTTTATTGCAGTACAACAACAGCAGTAACCAACCTGTAAAAATTAATACTGGTATCATCACTCATAATCATTCTATCCACTTCCATTTCACGGGGAATTTCTTTAGTGAACCTACGACCCAGTCCCCTGCATTTTCATAACCTGTACTGTCGTTCAACATTTTTTTATGAGATCGTACAACTCTATTTTAGTTGTTTGGGCCGATGCAGTAACTGTACTGCATCTTACAAGTAGGTATAAGATCACTTATTTCATGTTATTAATTTAAAAAAGTTTCTATCAATTAATTTATTTCAGGTATTTATCAAACCAATCAACAAACTGGTTTAGCTCGGGCTCCATGTCGAAAGGGTTGTGCCTTCCATCTTTTTTAATAATAAAATTATTTACAACACCGGCTTCCTTAAGTTTCGTAATAAATGTTTTTGATTGTTGAATGGGTACAGTAATATCGGCTGTGCCGTGAATGATCATTACAGGAGGGTCATCAGGAGTAACAGCATAAATCGGTGAAATTTCTGTTACAATTTTATTCCTGGCAATTGAATCTGTTACATGATCGTATGTTCTTGTTGCATTGTTCCAAACCCTGAAATCAAAAGCGCCAAATACTCTGTTCTGTAATAAAATATTTTTATTGTTGATTAAATTTAAACCCGTTGCGCCCCAGTTATAAAAATCTGTTGGTGGAAACAATACCGCTACGGCTTGTACACGGGATGAAACACGGTCCACTGAATCCTGAGAAGTCGCATCAGTTTTTTCATCTGCCATTGCAACTGCTAATGAAAGATGGCCACCGGCAGAAGCACCTTCAATGCCAATACGGTTCGGGTCAATACCCAGTTTTTTTGCATTAAAACGAATATATCTCACAGCTCTTTTTATATCAGCAATCTGATCGGGAATGGCAAACCGTGGCTGTGAACCAATAACAACGAGGAAAACTGTGTAGCCTTTGTCAAGATACATTCTTGAGTAATCAACACTTCCTTCTACCCAACCGAAAGAGGAAAACCAGGAAGCGGCCAACACATTAATAATTGCTTTCCCGTTCGATTTTACTTTTGGTTTTACCTGGGTCATCAGTAAGCCCATTCCATCTTTTCTTCCGTACACAAATTCTTCTTGTGGAAAACGGTTCAGTTGTGCCTGTTTTTGCATAACGGCGAATAATGGCTTCCAACGTTTATCAGTTTGTAACGCTGACAAATCTTTGTCAGCCTCAATATTCCTTGTTTCCCTCATAGTTACCTTATCTGATTTTGCAATAATATTGAGCAGGCGAAAAGCACTGTCGGGCAAATTAGCTAAAGACCATGAACCAGCTGCCGACCAATACCTGCGTATCTCTGCATTTTTACCCTGCAGTTTTATTCCGTCTGCAAAAGCAATAGCAGCATTTTTGAAATCTTTTAGTCTGTAAAGAGAGTCAGCTTTTTTAAACAAACCATTTGCATTTTGAGCAATTGAAAACTCTGTTAAAAGAGAGCAGAGAAGAAAAAATAGAAAATTTTTCATAATAACAATGTGCTAACTTAATAAATATTCCGTCATAGCAGTTAGAGTTAATTTATGATTGTCATGAATAAAGCTAATCAACAATCACTAATCAATACGAAAGACATGGTTTGTGTTTGCACTAAACGGGACATATGTAGTAAAAATGTTTGTGTGGAAAATAAGTACGCATCTGAATGTAATTTGAATGAGAGCTTAGGCTGCTTCTCTTTGCAAAATTATTTTACAGCGAATTTTTGAAGTAACTTTCACCATATGATTTTTATGCAGCGGTATCATAAAATAATCACCGGGGTTTAATTGATGCACCGCTTCGCCAACGGTAATATCACAACTGCCTTCAACTACCAGAAATTTTTCATATTCATCGTGATGGAGTTCTTCGGGTGACTGATCCCTGAGCCAGATGATGGCGCTGACGGCCTGCGGAGTATATCCAATGATTTTTGCGTAAATGTTTTCTTCGCCTGTATAAACCATATCATTCCGATTAAGCCATAAGGCATAATCATCAATTACAGATTTTTCATGGAGCGGTGGTGGGTGAGTAACCGGCTCGCCGTTTTTTAATCTTTCTGTATAATCAATGGTTGCCAGCAAAAAAGGTTTTACAATCGGGTTAGGCGCTATGGCATGTGCCATGGCCAACGCCTCCATGGCTTCTTCTATAGCGGTAATTTCAATTCTGATATCCGGGTCATCAGCGGCCAACAACTCAACCTCCCTTGACTGCTCCGGACTTGTAAAGCCCAAAACGTATAGTTCCAGTATGCCCGAATCAATGTAGGCTTTTCTGTTTGTCATTCTACTGGCTCTAGGTTTTTGATGGCCAATCTTACATGTTTTTTTATTTCATCTGTATGTATGTTCATTACTGTCGCTGCTTCTGTGCAAGTTAATCCTTTATAGAATAACAACTCAAACATATGCCTTTCTAAAGGTTCTGTAAAACCGGCCACTTCATATACAGTGTGAGTTGTTGCAGGATTTTCTGATGCTGCTGATCTTACAGTATCTATAGCTATCTGCCGGGTCATTTTTATCATCCATGTAAAAAGAGAATGCTTTGATGCATCAAATTGGCCGACTTCACACCATACATGCCGAAAAACTTTTTGTAAAACTTCATCTGCTGTGGTTTCCTTTTGCACAATCCTGCGGATAATGCCCGTTAATGCCGGTGCGTATTTATCGTAGAGTTTGCCAAGCGCCTGCTGATCTCCGCTGCCGATGGCCAATACCCATTGAAGGTCCTCCTGGTTGTCGTAGCTATTTTTTGTCATAAACAGAAAACGAATTGAGAATTGCTGAATAAAGCCTGAAATTTTAGCTTGCTACTTACTTTTAATTATTGTGAAAAAACAGAGCCAGTGTATTAACACACAAAAATGGGTGCTATTATTTTATTTCAATTGTATAATTCATTAAAGCCTTTACATTATTCACACATGGCAGCTTTTAATAGTAAAACAAAGTTGTGCTTATAAAGTTCGCTTGAAAGACTGGAAATTTGAAGAAGCATTAAGCGATACCCGTAAAACTGGTCACGGCTTTGATGGATTGAGCAATTAGCATGATACTGATGGCCTTGTACCTAACGATTTAAAGAAAGGGAAAGATCATCATGCAGTAAAGAAGCATGAATACAGCAAGGATGATACTGATGACTCATCCGGATTAATGAATTCATCTCTGCTGATTTTTAGATTCAATCTTCTATCAAAGCTGTACAGAAATGAGAAAGTAGATTATTTTATTTCACTGCTGCAACAATCATTTTTTCCAAAACTTTTATATCAACATCCTCCAGTTTATTGATATAAAGGCAACCGGTACCCAACTTGTGTTTGCCTAATTTTGTCAACGCATCAGCATGACGCTTCAGATCAATGAGGTGTAATGATAGGTTAGCTTTCCGTGCAGAAAAACCAATTTTGAACCAATCTACTTCTCTGCCGCTAGTGGGGCTCTTATATCTTACATTCCCAAAACCGATCATTGAATTGCCCCACATTTTCGGCTTTTCCTTCATCACTTTTTCCATCAGCTTAAGTATAATGTGGCTGTCCTTTCGCTTTTGCTCATCAGGTATACTATCAATGAAACCAGTTACACTGGCCGAAGTTTCCTTTGTTTTAATTTCTGCTAATTTACCCATAGGAGCTATTTTTAGTTGAGTTGGTTGCGGCAAATTAGGGCTTGAAGATGTGGTGATAGTCGGTGTTACATCAGCCCGAACTCTTGCTTGGTAAAGTTAATGAAGATGCGATTACATTCTAAAGCCAGGATTTATTATTTAAACTGCACACGATGCACAAATTTATGCTTCTTTATTCAGCAACGCCCCCTTTACAATTAAATACTGTGCAGATGCATAGGTAACCATCACACATAAACTCAGCACTACATGGTTCATTGCAAACATGTTGACGGCAAGAATAGAATCAGAGATCACAAACTGCAATGCACCATTAAAGAAAAGGGCAGATGCATTGGTACTTGCTTTTCGTTTGGTATGGATGGCCATGAGTAACATAGTTCCTATTGTTATTCCGTAAACAGTAACAGGAATTTTTAATGTATCAAGGAAGGGGTAGAGTAAGTAGAGAAAGAGTACAATATAAATCAACACGGGCAAACCAATGAGCGGTTGAAATTGTAACAATCCATTTTTACCCGGATGAATATTGAAGAAGTAAAGAATATAAAACACATGCGCCAGTAAAAAAGAAATGAGCCCGGGTATAAACATGCCTTTCATCTGCAGCAGTACATCACCTGCCCATGAAAGCAACAAGGCACCCAGAATAAAATAAAACAGCGAACCATTTTTCTTTGCAGAAGAAATATAAAATGCAGTTGCCAGTAAAGGCATGAGCAATGGTTTGGTGAACCAGCGAAGTGTTGGTTGGTTGAAATAAATCAGCAATAAATCGCAGGCAGTGATCAACCCATAGAAGAAAAAAAGAAGTTGAACCCGTTGCTTCATATTTAATGGCCGGGTTTAATAACTGTTGATTTCCACAAATAATATTTTAGTAGAGAATCTTTCACAGTGCTTGTGTCGGATAAGGGCTTGTTTATTTTCAGCAACAGGTTGTAATGTGTACTGTCCTGTACTTGCAGTTCTACGTGGTGACCTTTTCGATTTAATACATTCAACCTTTTTGTTGCATTTGCCTGGTTGCTGAATTGACCGATCATTAATACAAAGGTAGTATCAGCAACAGGAACAGTACCCGTTGTTTGTAAACTGCCTGTTTGCGTGTTTATGGTGGTATCACGAAGTAGAGGATTTGTAGCAACGGTATCAGCAGCTGCTGAGCTTTCAGTTGTTTCAGGAATGATTTCTTTTTTAGGCATGCCTGAATAAATGTAAATGGCCCAGCCAATTAATACCAAACCGATCAATGAACCAAAAAGTATGATCAGCTTTTTTGAACTTTTTTTAGGGTTATGGGAAAAATCAATGTCTTTTTCCGGTTGTCCTAAAGTTTTATCTTTTGCTAGGTCCATATTGGCAAAACTGGTTTTTTCCATTAATGGTGTTCCCTGTTCAAAAACAAAATCGCCTTGCGTGGTTTTGCTCAACAAACCAATTCCGGTTAAGGGAAATGGTTTACCGATGTTGAGCAGTTGAGTTCCATTGCTCAGATAGGACTCAAGATCGCTCATGGCCAATGGTTTCATTTTGCCAGTATGCTGCACGAGGTAAGCTAAAAAATGATCGCTTACCGATGCATTACGGTCTTGTTTGTAGGTAATGGTATCGGGAGGCCAACCCTGTTCTTTTTCTTCGTGAATATTAACGTGGGGGTTTAATTCAAATACGCCAAGGCCGGGTAATGAAAGAGTTTTTTGCTGGTACAAGTACTGCGATAATAAGTCCTGAATTTTCACGGATATTTTTTTTCAAACATACTGAAAAACATTGTTTTCGCATAACAATGATATGGTTAACTCTAGCGGGATGGTTATTTTTGCCCAAAAAAGAATGCTCTCCGCAGAAGAAAAGGAATTTGTGCGCTGGTGGGAGGCAAACCGTTTGAAAGAAAAACGTTTGCTGAAACAATTGTCTATTGGCCTGCCATTGGGTCTTGCCTTTGGTTTTCCTATCCTGTTAAGTGTCTTGTTCAGGGGTTGGTACAAGAACATGCCCTATGTTTCAGGATCGCAGTTAACCATTATTATGATCGCTGTTTTACTCATTGTGGTGTTCTACGCCATTTTCCGGATGCGGTTTAAATGGGAGATCAATGAACAGCGTTACCATGAAATGAAAGAAAAAAAAGATCAGCAGGCAGCTATGGAGCAGGAGCAGCCATCCTGAGCCTATCTTTGTCTTATATAAAAAGCATGCATGAAGTATTTTTTGAGTTGTTGTTTGTTGATGTTAATGGCGGGTTGTAAAAAAGGAGAATGCAACTTACAGCCGGTTACCAAAGTTGCTCCTCAGAGTGAGCAGCAGGAAATTGCAGATTATCTCAATGCAAGAAGCATTACTGGTGCTATCAAACATCCCAATGGATTTTATTATATTATTGCTGCTAGTGGCGATGCCACAAAACCGGTTCCATGCAGTATTGTAAGTTTACAATACAAGGCCCGTTTAAAAAATGATTCAACCGTTGATCAATCGGCTCCAGGTGCATATTTGGTAGAGAGGCTTGGGGGTTTAAATGGGGGCATCCAGTTAGGACTTTCATTGATAGGAAAGGGTGGACAAATTCAACTATTTATTCCTCCAACACTGGCATTTGGAAATGTAGATGTGCCTAATCCCATCAACCCTGTAATTCCTGCTAACTCCATGTTAATCTATGAAGTGAACCTTGCCAATGTGAATTAAAAAAAGAAAAGGAGCTATGCAAACAAATATATTTGCGGCCCTGAGTTTTAATTATTGATTGAAAATAAAAATTAGTACACATGAAGTATGCCTTAATTATTTTTTCTTTTGTCCTTGCACTGTCAGCATGTAAAAAGAAAGCCGAAGAATGTACCTTAACACCAGGATCTACGGTGGCGTCGGCAAATGAAGAGCTGATGATTACAAATTATCTTTCAACAAACAGCATTACCACTGCCGTTGAATTTGAAAACAGTGGTTTATATTATATCATTGATAACCCGGGCACAAGTAAAAAACCTGGTCTATGCTCTGCTATGGTAGTGAAGTATGTTGGTAAATTGGCAAACGGAACAATCTTTGATCAAACAATTGGTACAGCAACTGCAAGTTTTACATTGGGCGGTTTAATTGAAGGCTGGAAACGTAGCTTGCCTTTAATTGGTGAAGGTGGCAAGATTCGTTTATTTATTCCTCCTTCTTTAGGGTATGGGGCAAACCCGTTAACAGACCCAAGAACTGGAAATACAATCATTCCTGCAAACTCAATGCTCATTTTTGATGTGGAAGTAGTAGCTGTTGTTAGCAATTGATCAATTTTGATTGAAATGATCCCCTGCACGTCAGGGGATTTTTTTGCACGTACTTTTGTAAAAAATCATCACTTGTCGTACGAACCGATTTCCGTTTTTGATATGTTTAAAATAGGAGTGGGACCTTCCAGCAGTCATACGCTGGGTCCATGGCGTGCCGCTCAACGTTTTGTCCAATCCATTCAGCAACAAAATCTGTTAGATGCTGTTGCTACTGTACGTGTATTGTTGTACGGATCATTAGCGAAAACAGGAAAAGGTCATGGAACCGATGTGGCCATCCAATTAGGATTGAGTGGAGACGACCCTGTTACATTTGATGTACACGCCATTGATGCCAAGATCAATGATATTGCTGCCATGAAGGAAATACTGCTGGCAGGCAAACATGAAATACAATTTGATCCAAGAGAAGACATTGAATTTCTAATCACCGAAAGTTTACCTTTTCATCCTAACGCCGTCAGCTTCCTGGCTTCTTTCAACAACGGCAACTCAATTGCTGAAACTTATTATTCTATTGGTGGTGGATTTGTTATAAAAGAAGGGGATACAACTACCGGCCAGCAACAGGTGCAGTTACCTTTTCCTGTTGATACAGCCGATGACCTCTTACACTGGTGTATGAAAACCGGGATGAGTATCAGTGAAATTGTAATGGACAATGAACATGCCTGGCGTACAGAAGCAGCAACCACAGAAGGATTGCTCAATATCTGGCGGGTGATGTATGAATGTATGTTCAAAGGTTGCTGTACGGAAGAAGGGTACCTGCCGGGCGGACTCAATGTAAAACGACGTGCAGCAGCTTTGAATAAAAGATTATTACCCGAAAAGAATTATAACAATTTTGAAGAATGGGTCACTGCAATCCGTAAAGGAGGAAATGGATTTACTTATACATTAGATTGGGTAAGTTGTTTTGCGTTGGCGGTGAATGAAGAAAATGCATCGTTTGGAAGAGTAGTAACAGCACCCACCAATGGGGCTGCAGGTGTTATCCCTGCGGTGCTGATGTACTATGTTTGTTTTTGCGATGGCAACAACCAGGAGAAGATCATTCGTTTTTTATTAACGGCATCTGAAATAGGAAGTATTTTCAAAAAAGGATCCACTATTTCTGCAGCCATGGGCGGATGCCAGGCAGAGATCGGTGTATCAAGCGCTATGGCTGCTGCTGCATTAACTGAATGTTTGGGGGGCACTCAAAAACAAGTGTTGATGGCGGCTGAAATTGCGATGGAACATCACCTGGGATTAACCTGCGACCCGATTGGCGGATTGGTACAGGTTCCTTGCATTGAACGCAATACGATGGGTGCTATTAAAGCCATCACTGCATCACAATTGGCATTACAAAGCACACCGGATTATGCAAAGGTTTCATTAGATGCCGTTGTAAAAACCATGTGGGATACAGCAAAAGATATGAATACGAAGTATAAAGAAACGGCCGAAGGCGGGTTAGCTATTAATATACCTATTTCATTGAGTGAATGTTGATGTCGTTAGTTGTTAAAAAAAACAAAATCGCATAATGACTTCGAACTTTCTGCAGGAAATAATGTTTCTTGCGAAACAATACGGTTTGTTCAAAGGAACAGGCTGCATCAAATAACTCTCTTTAACATAACGGACAACAAAAATGGCATATGCTCAGGCTGAGAAGGATTTAAAACGTCCTTTGCACCGCTTATTACAGGTGCTGAACCTTGAACGGAAAGAAATAGGTTCAATTTATTTTTTTGCGATTCTTGCAGGGCTGTTGCAGCTTGCTTTGCCATTAGGAGTGCAGGCCATTATTAACTTTGTGCTTGCCGGACGAATATCTACTTCTATCGTAGTTTTAATTATTCTTATTGTTATCAGTGTATTTTTTACGGGTTTACTGCAGGTAAATCAAATGAAGATTATTGAAAAAATTCAGCAACGCATTTTTACCCGTTATTCGTTTGAGTTTGCCTGGCGTATTCCCCTTCTTGATCTTAAAAAAATTGACCAATATTATTTGCCCGAGTTTGTAAATCGTTTTTTCGATACTATAAATTTGGAAAAAAGCTTAAGTCGTTTGTTGCTCGATATTCCGGCGGCACTTATACAGGTAGTGTTTGGTTTGATATTGCTTTCTCTCTACGCCAACATATTTATTATTTTTAGTTTACTTGTGTTAGTGATTTTGATTGTGATACTCCGTGTTACTTATGCAAAGGGTTTATCAACCAGTCTTGATGAAAGTGAACGGAAATACGCAGTGGCAGGCTGGCTCCAGGAAATTGCAAGAGTCTTAAAATCATTCCAGTTTTCACGTGGTTCTTCTTTGCCCCTTGAAAAAACAGATCAACTTGTTACCAATTATCTTCATGCACGTACCAGTCATTTTCGCATATTGCTGATGCAATACTGGTCAATGATCGGGTTTAAAATATTTATTACGGCGGGGATGCTTATTGTTGGTGCAATCTTGCTGGTGGGTAATGAAATAAATGTAGGGCAGTTTGCAGCGGCAGAAATTGTTATTTTGTTGGTATTAGCGTCTGTAGAAAAACTCATACGCAGCCTTGATAAAGTGTATGATATTTTAACCAGTGTTGAAAAATTAGGAAGGGTCATTGATAAGCCATTGGAACCAGAGGGATCACTGCAACCCGACCCTTTGGCAAAAGGATTATCTGTTGCAGTTAATGATCTTACTTTTAGTTACAACGATCAAACAAACATTTTACAACATCTTTCCTTTGAACTGAAGCAAGGACAGAAAGCCTGCATCAAGGGCGGCGATGGTTCGGGTAAGTCAACGTTGCTGAAATTACTTACCGGTGCCTATGCCAATTTTAACGGAACCATACTGATAAACGATATACCCATCGGAAACTACAACCCTGCATTGTTACGTGCCGAAACAGGCATCCTCTTTCATCAGCAGGATATTTTCCAGGGAACTTTGTATGAAAACATTTCCCTTGGCGATACCGCTGTTACAGTTGCACAAATCACTACCCTGGCGAAAAAGCTTGGTATCAGTGATTTTATTTCATCACTCAAAAACGGATTTGATACAGAAATTGATGCAGCAGGTAAACGTTTGTCCAGTGCCGTTATACGTAAAGTGTTATTACTACGTGCTCTTGTATCGCACCCAAAATTATTGTTGCTCGAAGAACCCTGGCAGGGTTTCGATGCAGCTTGCAGACAAACCGTACAGCAATACCTGGTTGAGCAAATGCAAGAAACAACTGTATTAGTTATTACAAACGATGATGCGTTTGCAGGTAAATGCGATCTTGTTTTACACATGCAGGATGGAACAATTGTAAAAGAAGAGCCTTCAACCATTAACCGTTAAACTAAACTACATGCCGTTTCAATTACTTACACCAGATATACAGGAAAAAGCAGGAGTACAACTTCGTTCGTTCAACGAAATTTACAGGCAGCATAAAACCAGCAGAATACGCCGGTATTTTTTTATTCTAATTGGTATCATCATCATCATGCTGTTTTTACCGTGGACACAAAACATCCGGAGTAATGGCACCGTTACCACACTTCGCCAGGAACAACGGCCACAACAGGTTAATAATATTATTGGCGGCCGTATTGTAAAATGGTGGGTAAAGGAAGGCGACTTTGTGAGGCAAGGCGATACCATTGTGCAGTTAGCAGAAATAAAAGATGATTACCTCGATCCGAATCTGTTGCAACGTACCGAACAGCAACTGAGTGCAGAACAAATGACCATTGACTACTATGAAGGGAAAGTAAAAACTACCGATCAGCAAATTGCAGCACTGGAAAATGAACGGGAATTAAAACTAAGTTCAATTGATAATAAATTCATACAAACAAAACGGAAAGTGCAGAGCGATAGTATAAAAGTTAGTGCAACCATGAACGAAATGAATGTAGCTGACCGGCAACTGGAAGGTGCGGTGAAAATGTATGAGCAGGGCGTTATTCCTTTAACCGAATTTGAACGGCGGAAAGTGATGCATCAGAATATGAATGCAAAAATCATTGGCGCACAAAACGATTTTAATAATAGCAAACAGGATTTACTCATTATCCAGTTAGAACGTAGTGCGGCTATCCAGGAATATGCGGAAAAAATTGCAAAAGCATCGGGCGACCGTTTTCAATCGCAATCGCAAATTTCAAGTGGTCAGGGAAAAGTAGCGAAGTTGCAAAATCAATATGATAATTTCAGAATACGTAACGGACAATACTTTGTGCTGGCACCGCAGGATGGGCAGGTGATTAAAGCAATGAAAGCCGGTATTAATGAAATGCTGAAAGAAGGTGATATGATCGTTGAAATTGTGCCCAGGGAATATCAACTGGCAGTAGAAGTTTGGATAAAGCCAATGGATTTGCAATTGCTTACAATTGGGCAAAAAACACGGTTTATGTTCGATGGATTTCCTGCAATTATTTTTAGCGGATGGCCCCAGGCATCGTATGGAACCTTTGGTGGTGAAATTGTGGCTATTGAATCAAACCTCAGCAACAATGGTATGTTTCGTGTACTGGTGGCAGAAGATAAGAACGATCGGCCATGGCCAACGAGTATGAAACTGGGAACAGGCGCTGTAAACTTTACATTGTTGAAAGATGTATCGGTGTGGTATGAATCGTGGCGGCAGATCAACGGGTTTCCTCCTGATTATTATAAGCCGCAAACAACTTCGGATAAAAAAGAAGATAAAAACTAACCTGTATTCTTTACATGATACGACATATAATTCTCTCTTTGTTTACCTGTTGTGCAACTGCAATTTCAATGCAGGCAAAAGATACAATTCGTGTATTAAGTGAAGATGCGTTTATTGCGATTGTAAAACAATATCATCCTGTTGCAAAGCAGGCTGGTTTGCTGGTTGATGCTGCAAGGGCACAATTGCTTTCTATACGTGGAAATTTTGATCCCATTGTTTTTATAAATAACGATCAAAAAACATTTGATGGGAAGAACTATTTCAATTATACAAATGCGGAGTTGGCTGTGCCTACCTGGTTTGGAGTGGAGTTGTATGCCGGGTTAGAAAATAATTTTGGCGATTTTATTAGTCCTGAAGTTTCGCTTAGCCGTACGAGTTATGCAGGCATCAGTTTGCCATTATTAAAAGATTTGGTTTTGGATAAGCGCCGTGCAGCATTGCAACAAGGTAAGTTGTTTATGCAGCAATCGGAGTTTGAGCGGCGAACTGTAATGAATGATTTGCTGTTTGATGCATACAAAGCCTACTGGGGATGGGCCAGGGATTATCAACTTCTGATGGTACTTGATACAACAATTTTACTGAACGAAGCAAGATATGAGTTGGTACGTATTTCATTTCAGCAGGGCGACCGTGCTGCCGTTGATACCACAGAAGCATTGGCTCAGTTGCAGAATTTTCAGCAATTGAGAGAAGAAGCCTGGTTGAAATTCAGAAAGTCAACATTGGAATTATCAACATTTTTATGGTTGCAGGGAAACAAGCCGGTGTACTTAAGTGAAGGTGTTATACCTGATACTGTATGGACTGCACAATCATTTGCAAATTTCAAAGTTGATCAGCTCAGTAACTGGATTACCCAAACGATTCCCAATCACCCGAAGCTGCAACAGATCGATTTTATATTACAATCGCTGGAAGTAGAACGAAGGCTGAAATTTCAAAGCCTGTTGCCAAAAGTTGATCTGAAATATAATTTTTTGCAGCGTGGATACAATGTAGCCAATTCTTTTAATGCTAATTTTTTTGAAAACAATTATAAGTTTGGTGTAAATGCGGTGATACCGATCCCCAATCGAAGTGGCATTGGTGATTACCGTGCTGCAAGAATTAAAATTAAAGCAACGGAACTTGATCGCAGCTTTACAGAATTGAATCTGGAGAACAAAGTGCGTTTTCATTACAACGAAGTGCTTAATCTGCAAAAGCAGATTTCTATTTACGATAAGGCCTATCGTAATTATGAACGCCTGTTTGAAGCCGAACAGCTAAAGTTTTCATTGGGAGAAACAACGCTTTTTTTACTCAACTCCCGTGAAACAAAAGTGTTGGAAGCTAAACAGAAAATACTGGAGCTGAAAGTGAAATTTTACCAGGCATTTGCTGCGTTAAATTGGGCTGCGGGTAGTTTGCAATAGCACACCGTTTAACGCCCTCGTCGGGCAGAATGTATCCTTATCTTTACCGGAGGAAAGAAGATAATAGATTTTTCGAAGATCTGTTCACGACTTTGCGTTCAGCTCTGCTGCTCTTTTCTCCGTGTTCGTGTGGCATACTGCAAATGAACAAAGTCATAAATACAAGGAAGCCGCATTCGGCGGTTTGAATGATGGAGCATGCTATTTATTGATCATCAACCAACTTCCTGTTGTTTTCGTTTCAATAACCATGTATTGATGATAATAGCACTGAGCATGGAAAAAAAATAAGTATGAATGCAAGAGCATAGCCGACTGTTATTTCGGGCACTGGTTTTAGCAACATAAAGAATTGATCCCCGGTTTGTTTAATGTGAAATTCCTAAACAGGTATTGTTAGATTTTTTTGATTGTTGAAGGTAACCACTTATTTTTTCGATCTTTCATCAAACCACTTCCTGAAAAATAAAAAAGGGATCAGCTGTTGTCTGTTCACCCAAAGGGTGACTGCACAACATTCCCCGACTAAATACCTAACTACAATTTCCGATGATCAGTCACCCTTTGGGTGAACAGTCATCGGGGGACCTAAAGTAAGAAAGCACCGGCAAATTGTGCAGCACAAAAATCACAAAGTAAAAAAACACAAAGGGCACTGAGTAAAACTCTGTGCCCTTTGTGAAATCTTCATGTACTTTATGTAACTGCTTAATTTTTTTCTTTTGGATTTTTATCCGGTGCTTTTTGTGAACGTTGCATAGAATTGCCACCAGTACTGGCACCTCTTGCAGGTCCTTGTGCCTGTTTGAACAAAGTAAATTTAGATGGCATTTCTTTTACGGGCCATAAGTTATTACTCTCATCAATATCTGCTGTTTCACGCATAGGATCAATACGGATAGCAGCTACTTCTTTTTCTTTTACAAAAACCTTGGCCACTGTTTTTTCATTGAGTTTCCAGATACTTACAGGAACACGTTCTGTTTCTTTGGTTCCGTCTTTGTACGTCCACTCAATAATGACGGGCATAACCATACCTCCCTTGTTGGTAAAGCTGAGCTCGTAGAAATTCTTGCTCACCCATTTACTCTTATTTTCGGTATCAACCCCAATAACAGCATTCGTATTTTGCTGTTGAAACTTTGCATCAGCACCGGGATTTATATAATAAAAATCACGGAGACTGGTATCTGCATCTGTTGCATAGGTAATAGTTTGATCATTTTTATTACGGATCTTATGTATTGCATTAAAATCCTTTTGTTGTAATGCTGTTGCATTGGCAGGATCATTCATCTTGAACCACTTTACAGTATCCAAAGCAATATCAACCGGCTCAGTTCCATAATACCAACCTCTCCAATACCAATCCAGGTCAATACCACTTGCATCTTCCATGGTGCGGAACAGATCAGCAGGTGTTGGATGTTTAAATGCCCAGCGTCTTGCATACTCACGGAAAGAAAAATCAAACAATTCTCTGCCCATCACCGTTTCACGCAAAATATTTAAACCTGTTGCTGCTTTTGCATATGCATTGCCACCGACCTGTGCAACATTATCACCCATGGTCATGATCGGTTCCAGTTGATCTTTTGGCAACTTCATATAATCGGTGATCAGGTGTGCAGGTCCACGACGTGAAGGATAGTTGTTATCAAACTCACCTTCTGTTAAGAATTGTGTGAAGGTGTTCAACCCTTCATCCATCCACCAGAACTGTCGTTCATCGCTGTTAACAATCATGGGGAAAAAGTTGTGACCTACTTCATGAATGATGACACCAATCATTCCATATTTGGTTGCTTCGCTGTACGTGCCATCTTTTTCTGTACGTCCGTAGTTAAAAGCAATCATTGGATATTCCATTCCCTGCGATGCTTCAACTGAAATGGCAACAGGATATGGATAAGGAATGGTATGTTTTGAATACACTTTTAATGTATGAGCAGTTACCTTGGTTGAATATTTGCGGTACAATGTATACGCCTCTTTCGGATAATAACTCATGGCCATGATCTTCTTACCTTCTACATAGGTGGGCATGGCATCCCATACAAACTTGCGGCTGGCACCCCATGCAAAATCTCTTACATTTTCGGCAGAATAGATCCATGTTTTTTTATCTGTTGATTTATCTTTTTCATTAGCGGTTGCTTCTTCCACTGTTACAACTTCAACCACATCTTTTGCATTCTGCGCTGTTGTCCAGCGTTGAAACTGTGCAGCAGTTAATAATTGTTTATAGTTCTGGCATTCGCCTGTTGCAGCAATTACAAAATCACCCGGCACCGTCATCTTTACTTTGAAGTTGCCGAAAGTGAGTGCAAATTCAGCACCACCACTGAACTGTGTATTTTGCCAACCTTGAAAATCGCTGTACACAGCCAAACGTGGATAGAACTGGCTCATGGTAAACACTGCATTGCCATCTTCAGGAAAAAATTCATAACCACCACGGCTGCCCCATATCCCACGATCCGGAATTTTATAATTCCAATCGAGTTTAAATACAAATTTTTGTCCCGGCTTTAATGCAACAGGTAAATCAATCCGCATCATAGTTTGATTCATGGTGTATTTCAATGAAGTCCCTGCAGCAGCTGTTAGTTTAGTAATCTTTACACCCAGCCCTTGTTCCTGTGCATTGCGCCATGGTTCTAAACGAAGTAATTGTCCGTTGTTCATTTGCGGCTCCATCCTGGTTCGGCCATTGTGTAAGTTATCACTGTTGGGGTCATGAATATTACCATCCACCTGCAACCACAAATAAGTGAGCACATCAGGTGAATTATTGAAATAGGTTATGGTTTCAGTACCGGTTAAACGAAGATTGGCCTCATCCAATTCTACACTGATATCATAATCTGCACGTTGCTGCCAGTATTTGGGGCCGGGGGCACCACTGGCTGTGCGGTATTCATTGGGGCTTTGTAATAAATACCCCAACTGTTCAAAACGATTACCGTGATTACTTCCCGGATTACTTTGTGGCGGCTGTGCCATACCCATCACAGTGATCAATAAGCAAACAAATAAAAAACGAATATGCATAGTTCAAATTTTTAAAAAGGAAGACGTTGAAGAGCCATGAGTAATGATAATCCAAAAATCGAGCCGCTCAGGAATACAATCCATTCCCTGCGCTGGATCTTGATCACTTGTACAAAAATGAAAGACAGCATGAGTACAACTGATACAATAAGCACCTGCCCCATTTCTAAACCAATATTAAAAGCGAGTAACTCGCTGATGATGGTTTCACTTTTACCCAACATGCTTTTAAGGAAATTGCTGAAACCCATGCCATGAATTAAACCAAAGATCAAGGCAATGATATAATGCCATTTTGTATGTTGATGTTCTGTTTTTTTTCTTTTAAGGTTTTCAAGTGCGGTTAACAGGATGGTAACCGGGATGAGGAATTCAATCCATTTACTTGAAATGAGTATCTGATTAAACACACTCAAAGCTAATGTAATGCTATGACCAATGGTGAATGCAGTAATAAGAATCAGCACCTGTCGCCAGTCTTTGATTACATAAGGAAGACAAAGGGCCATTACAAACAAAATATGATCGTATCCTTTCCAATCAGTAATGTGAAAGAAGCCTTCCCTTAAATAAAACCCAAAATCTCCCATATTGGTGCTAATGGTAATTGTAGCATGGAAAATAACCCAGAAGTTTGTATCCTTGAAATTTAATATGAAGATGGGGGGAAAATTATATAAACGGTGGGCGAGCAGCAAGCCGGTAGTGGAAAGTGGCAAGCCGGTAGTGAAACCTCTATGTCTTGTTGTTGGTCGTGTTTTTTTACTTGCGGCTTTCAGCGTATGGCTTACATCCTTTCTTCTTCATCCCTACTACATGAGTGTAACGGAATTGGAATTCAAACCTGCAGAAAAAGAAATTCAGATCTCCACTAAAATTTTTATTGATGACCTTGAGTTTGCGTTGCAGGAGGAATACAAAACCAAAGTGGAGATATTGAATGCAGCCAATAAAAAAAAGAATGAAGCCTTGTTGAATCAATTTTTTCAAAAGCATTTAAAACTTTCAGTTGACGGGAAACCTGTCAGCTACCAGTTGATTGGCTTTGAGCGGGAGGAAGAAGCGATCTGGACTTACCTGGTTGTAAAAAATATCAGCAAACTAAAATCTGCCACTGTGTTTATTGATCTGTTGTATAATTACCGTGACGACCAGATCAATATTATCCATTTTAAAAATAACAATGATCGTAAGAGCCATCGTTTAACTTACCCTGATAAACAGGTTAGCTTCAACTGGTAATTCTATTTAAAAAGCATTGAGATAAATCTTTGCAACAAGAAAAAGAATTATAAAAAGTGTGATCCACAAAAGAAAATAGTAGAAGGTTGATTTTCTCTGAAAACGTTCATAGATCTTATAGTCCACTCCTTTAGGTTGCAGTTTTACCTGCAATAACGGTTTTAGCGACAGAAGTATTTGAATGAGGCTTTTGACAATAGGGCCGCTTTTTTTATAGTTGTTTTTAAACCGGAGGTTTTCATAACCAGCCATCAGCAATCCCCGCATAAAATACAGCAGCAGAAAAACTAAAATGAGTATATAAAACAAAAGTTGAAGCATCGTTTTTAAAATTGAATGGCTTTGAATTTTATTTTTCCATTACTGTTGAATTCAACAGCAGGAGCAGGTGTTTTCATAAATTGCAACGAGTATAAAGGTGCATTAACAGCCAATGAAGATTTAATTCTAAACCAATCTGCATCCGCTGCTACATAAAATTGTCGGTTACGTTTAAAAACAGGAATTTGTTTTCCATTGATGTTTGCAGGATTTTCATTGGCCCCAATCATACCATCGCCTCCATAACCAACTGCAATATTAGCCCATACCGGGAACTTACTTTCCGTTGCAAGAAACGACCGCACATTTAAAGATAACCAATAGGTTTGCCCGTTATAATCCTTCATTAACCGGGCAGCCCACTTTTTCCCCAACAGGTTGGAATTGTATTTTGCATAGGGTGAAAAGCTGCTTGAAAACCGCAAGCCAATCCTTTGCTCACCCCACCCATATTGTTGGGCAGCAAATAAACCGGCACCGGAAATATTAGCCAGCATATCACCTGCTGAAAAACCCCATCCGGTTGAAAACCCATCCAATACTTCAACAATACTTAAAAACGCAAGGGAGGTTAATGCACCACCGATAATAGCCTGGTTAGGGTTTACCCCACTCCAGCGCAACAGATCGTGTTGCATGGTCGAAACATTATAGGCAGTAACGGCATGCCCTACCTTATCTACCTGGAACCATTCGCTGTTATCATTGATGAAATGAAACTTGCTTTTAGGAAATTTTTTATACCATAAATAATATAATCCAACAGAACTTAATACAAATATGGCCGACTCCGTCCAAACGACTTTCTTCAATCGGTCGGGCCGGTATTGATCGGAGGGAGGTAAAAAATAATGTTGGGCGCCTGCCTGTTGAAAAGCAATTGCAAAAACAAAAAGTAATAAAACAATCTTTCTCATCATACTGTTGTTGGCCATCGCCATCTGCAAAATACGGAAGCTATTTAAAATATACGTTGTTTCTCAATTTGGAGTTGAAACAAATGCAATAGAATCATACATTTGATTTCCTAAAAACTTTCTTATGCAAGCAACGATTCAGGCCAATGTAGAAAAATGGCTCAGTGGAAATTTTGAACCATCCATCAAAGACGATATCAAACAATTACAACAAAATCATCCTGATGAGCTGGCCGATTCTTTTTACCGAAACCTGGAATTTGGCACCGGCGGCTTACGTGGTATCATGGGTATTGGTACCAACCGCATGAACAAGTACACGGTGGGAATGGCCACACAGGGTTATGCCAACTATCTCAATCAAAGTTTTGGACAAGGAAATGTAAAATGTGTAGTAGGGCACGACAGCCGCAACAACAGTCGGCTATTTGCAGAGATCGTTGCCAATGTAATGGGAGCTAACGGCATCAAAGTGTATTTGTTTGAAGAATTACGTCCAACACCGGAGTTGAGTTTTGCTATTCGTCATCTTGGTTGCCAGGGTGGGGTGGTTTGTACCGCATCTCACAACCCGAAAGAATACAATGGTTATAAAGCCTATTGGGATGATGGTGGACAGTTAGTGCCGCCCCATGATAAAAATGTTATTACTGAAGTTGATAAAGTTGCAGGTGTTGATGATGTGAAATGGAGCGGTGGTGAAAATAATATTACATTGATTGGAAAAGAGATCGACAATGCATATATGGATATGATTGAGAGCTTGAGTGTGTATCCCGAAGTATGTAAAGCACAACACGATCTTAAAATTGTATATACTTCTATTCACGGAACAGGTATAACCCTTGTGCCACAGGTATTGCAGCGGTTTGGCTTTACCAACGTAACCATTGTAGATGAACAGAAGGAACCGAATGGCAATTTTCCAACAGTTGTTTATCCAAACCCCGAAGAGGCAGAAGCAATGAGTATTGGTTTGATTAAAGCCAAAGAACTGGATGCTGATATTTTATTAGGTACCGACCCTGACAGTGATCGTGTTGGTATTGCTGTAAAAGATCTCAAGGGAAACTGGGTGCTCATGAATGGCAACCAAACGGCCGTACTTGCATTCAATTATATGATTGAAGCAAGAAAAGCAAAAGGTATCAATCAACCCAATGATATGGTGGTGAAAACAATTGTAACAACTGAAATGATTGATGCCATTGCCAAAGCAAGCGGTATCAACTGTTACAATGTATTGACCGGTTTTAAATGGATCGCTGAACTCATTAAAGAAAAAGAAACAACTGAAAATTATATTGTTGGTGGTGAAGAAAGTTATGGATTGATGATTGGCAGTAAGATCCGTGATAAAGATGCCATCAGTGCAGTTGCTTTGTTATGTGAAATGGCAGCATATGAAAAGAATAAAGGACGCAGCCTGTATCAAAAGATGATCGATCTCTATGTACAGTATGGTTTTTATAAAGAGAACCTGATCTCCATTACAAAAAAAGGAATGAACGGCCAGGCAGAAATTGCAGAAATGATGCAGGGCTACCGTGATCATACACCCACCAACATTAATGGTTCGGAAGTGGTGGAGTTGCTCGACTATCAATTGCAAAAAGGGAAGAATGTACAAACAAGTGAAGAGTGGACCATCAACCTGCCAAAATCAAATGTGTTGCAGTTTATATTAGCAGATGGAAGTAAAATTTCTGCAAGGCCAAGTGGTACAGAACCAAAAATCAAATTCTATTTTAGTGTATATACAAAATTAGATAAAGCCGAAAACTTTGATGCTGTACAGCAACAGTTGAATGAACAGATTGATGGTATTATTAAGGATATGAAGTTGAAGTAACCAGTCATTTCTAAGAAGGAGAATCTCTTTGGCAAATTCCTCGTAATGACAAAAAATAGTAAGCTGCATCATTTTGGTGCAGCTTTTTTAATAAAAGAATATCAATATACGGTTAATGTTGCAACCATATTCTTGAGATCCTTTACACGTTCATCTTCTTCCAGCTCTTTAGGATATTCGGTATATGAAAAATAAGCTTTGCCATTTTTCAATACAATTTTCATCAGCACACGTTTGTAGTTCTGCACATTTACACCATTAAAGAAAGCGGTTTGAGTTGGTTTGTCGTAGGTGATCTCCGGTTTAATAGAAGGATCACTTTTCGCCAGCTCAGCAAATACCATAAAAAAAGCACCGGCAATGGATTCAATGGTTTCAGCTTCGTTATTACTGCCGATAGAAACTTTCAGAAGAATGCCATCACCTGCCTCGATCCGGTTAACAGGGTTGTCAACAAAATCCTGTGCACCGGCGTTTTCTTTTGTATAACTGATATTCCATTTTTCCGGATGCTCAACAGAAAATAAATAACCCAGTTCATTGTTGATATAGTTATTTCCAGAAAACGAAGCGGGGCTGATCTGTTGTTTATTTTTGTCAATAAACTTTTTCGCATCATCATTCAATTCGCCGGTTGTAAAATCACCGTTGTTACTGCTGTTTTTCTTTTGTTCAGTTGTTTGCAGGATATCTTTTGATATTTCAATTCCATCTTTTCCAAATTTAAAACGACCTCCCAGGAAAAGAACAAGCACGCCAATGATCAGGATCACTGTATAAGTGATGGCTTTGCGGATGGTCTTTTGTTTCTCCTTATATATTTCAAGCTCCTGGTTTTGTAATGATGTGTTCTCCTGCATATATAAATTTTTATAAAAAATAGAAAGAAACTCTTGTTTATGCAAGCACAATATTTGCAAAACAGAATTGAACCTGTTAACAAGCTCGTTGAATCCTTATCTTGCAGTTGCTTATGAGACGATTTGAAGACAGTTACCGCCACAAGGGAATGCGTAAAAAGCTGGTAGATATTTTACGCACTAAAGGCATTACAGATGAACGGGTACTGGATGCTGTGAATAATCTTCCACGTCATTATTTTTTAGATACAGCCTTTGATGAAATTGCATACGAAGACCGGGCTTTCCCTATTGATGAAGGGCAAACCATTTCTCAACCATATACGGTTGCTTATCAAACCCAGTTGCTTGAAATAAAGCCCTACGATAAAGTTTTAGAAATCGGTACTGGCAGTGCTTACCAGGCTTGTGTACTGGCCGAAATGAATGCACAGGTGTACACGATTGAGCGACAAAAAAAATTATTCGAATTTAATAAAACAGCCTTCCCTTTTTTAAAAAAATATCTAAACATTAAATTCTTCTTCGGCGATGGGTTCGAAGGCTTGCCTACCTATGCAGCTTTTGATAAAGTAATCATTACCGCCGCTGCTCCTTTTGTTCCGCCCAAACTCATAAAGCAAATGAAAACAGGCGCCAAAATGGTGATCCCTGTAGATGAAGGTGGTGCTCAACGGATGAAACGTTTAACCAAACAGGAAGATGGTTCTTACACCGAAGAATTGTTTGACTCATTTTCTTTTGTACCTATGTTGGGTGGAAAACAGAATGGGTAGTAAAAAAGAACAGCATGATTATGACGGTTACAGCAAAGGTTGACAGTACATGCCGCTTTATGGAGGGTGCTGTTAGGGAAATATTTTTATAATAAAACTTATATAAAATCATATTTATTCCGTTTTTTAAAGTATCTTATTAAAGGATAAGTCTTGAATAAAATGCATGCTGCATTTTTATTTTAACCGTAAGAAATTACGTATGAAAAATTCATCCGATAAAATATCCCCTGCAGAGATGCAAGATATTTTTGAACGCATTACCGATGCATTTATAGCACTGGATAAAAACTGGTGCTACACTTACATGAACAAAAAAGCCGGCGAAGTTTTTAACCGGAATCCAAAAGAAATGATCGGTAAGCATATCTGGACCGAATTTCCTGAAGCTATTGACCAGTCTTCTTATAAAGCCTATTACCGGGCAATGGAAGCGCAGCAATACATTCATGCGGAGGAATATTATCGGCCGCATGAAAAGTGGTTCGAAAACCAGATCTATCCATCGCTGGAAGGTTTGTCCATTTTTTTCAGGGATATTACCGAACGTAAAAAGCTGGAGGAGCAGCAGGCCCTGTTTACATCTATAGTTAATTCAACAGACGATGCTGTGATTAGTAAAAACCTTGAAGGCATCATTACAAGCTGGAACAAAGGGGCAGAAAAAAAGTTTGGTTATTCTTTAGAAGAAATATCCGGGAAACACATATCTATTTTAATTCCTCCGCATCTTCCAAATGAAGAAAATGAAATAATGGCAAAGGTCAGAAGTGGAAAATCTGTTGATTACTATGAAACAGAAAGGATAAGAAAGGACGGCAAAATTATCCACGTATCGCTTACCATATCTCCTATTAGAGATTTGATGGGAAATATTATCGGGGCCTCTAAAATCTCAAGGGATATTACGGAAAAAAAGAAATTAGAAGACTTATTAGATAAATCGAACAGGCTTGCCAAACTTGGAAACTGGGAAGCCGATCTTATCAAGGGAACTGTTTACTGGTCGGCCGTTACAAAAGAAATTCATGAAACAGAAACGAGCTTTGTACCTGATCTTTCGCAAGGGCTTAATTTTTACAAAGAAGGTAAAACAAGGGATCGGATTACACAATGCGTGCAAGCCTGCATTGAACATGGTACTGCATGGGATGAAGAATTACAAATTATTACAGCAAAAGGAAACTTAAAATGGATAAAAACTATAGGGAATGCAGAATTCATCGACGGCAAATGTATCCGATTTTATGGCAGCTTCCAGGATATTGATGAACGCAAAAAAGCAGAAGCGGAATTGAAGAAAAACGAATTACGTTTTCAGGCCATGGTGGAAAATGATGTAAGCTCGATTGCCTTATTTGATAAAGACTTAAAATTAGTTTACCGCTCACCATCGGCACAGAGGATTGTGGGTTGGACGAACGAAGAATTTCAACAACATGGCCCTTTTGATAAGTTGCATCCCGATGATGTTGAAATTGCAAAAAAGGGTTTTGCTGAAGTTTTTAAAAAACCAGGGGTGCCGATTAAAACTTCAACAAGAATTTTACATAAAAACGGCAGTTATGTTTTTATGGAAGGCCTGGTAACTAACTTGCTGGCCAACGAAAATGTAAAGGCTATTGTTTTTAATGTGCAGGATGTAACCGAACGCAAAAAAGCAGAGGACAAAACAAATGAAAGCGAAGAAAAATATCGCTCATTAATTGAAAACTCACCCGACATCATCATGCTTATTGATCTTGATGAAAAAGTACAATTCATTAATTATACAGAAGGCGGGTTTACAAAAGAACAAATAATTGGCACAAGTCTTTATGGTTTTGTAATGCCTGAATTTCATGAGCTGGTAAGGGATACACATAAGAAAGTAATCTCCAACAAAACATCACAATCTTATGAGACAGCTGCTATAGGACAGGATGGTATTAAGCGGTGGTTCTTCACCCATGTGGGGCCCATCATCATGGAGGAGAAAGTTACAGCCTTAACCCTGATTACAAGAGATATTACCGAACGTAAAAAAGTAGAACTAATAATCAGGGAAAGCGAAGAAAAGTACAGAGACCTGGTAGATAATATACAAGATCTTATTTGCACCCACGATCTGGAAGGAAGAATACTTTCTGTAAATCCTGCAGCCACGAAATTATTGGGTTATTCCAAAGATGAAACCCTGAATTTGAATTTAAGAAATATTATTGTTCCTGCCTTCCGGCATAAATTTGATGACTACCTGGCTCATATTTCTAAAAACGGAAATGCTAATGGTCTGATGCATATTCAAACTTCTTCAGGCGAAACCCGGATTTGGGAATACAACAATACCTTGCGTACGCAGGGAGTTGATAAGCCCATAGTACGGGGATTGTCAAGGGACATTACAGAACGCAAAAAAGCAGAGGAAGACCTGCATGAAAGCGAAGAACGATTCCGTGCTTTATACGAAGAAAACCCTTTGATGAATTTTACAATTGCCGCTGATGGTAAGATACTTTCGGTAAACAAATGTGGGGCAGAGCAATTGGGATATAGCATCCAGGAACTTTTGGGCAGCACAGTGCTGGATGTATTTAATAAAGAAGACCATCCTGTTGTCATCACCCAATTAAAAGAATGCCTTTCAAATCCTAATAAATCCTTTTCCTGGTCGCTGAGAAAAATCACGAAATCAAAAGAAACGATCTGGGTTTCAGAAACAGGCACTGCCATAAAAGACAGGCATGGCAATTCCTCTGTGCTGATTGTATGTGAAAATATAACCAAACGCAAAAAAAACGAAGAAGAAAAATTACAGGCTGAAAAAAAATACCGTTTGCTTTTTGAAAATAACATTGCAGGCATTTATCGAACAACATTTGCGGGCGAAGTCCTGGAATGCAATAATGCAATGGCTAAATTTTTTGGATATGATTCGGCAGATGACTTTAAAAGAAACAATGCAGATTTGCTTTATTATAGCCCTGACGACCGCAAAGAATATTTAAAATTACTGAGCGAAAGGAAAGCGCTTTACAATTACGAAATTACGTTGAAGCGGAAAGATGGAAGCCACATTCATTTGCTTGAAAATATTTTGCTGACAGAAAGCATTGAACATCCCGAAGGAATTATTGAAGGCGTTTCCATTGATATTACCGAACGAAAAAAAGCACAGGACGAAGTGGAACATACATCACAGCAGCTTCGCCAGCTAACCGCCCACCTGCAAAACATACGTGAAGAAGAACGCAAACGCATTGGCCGTGAAATTCATGACGACCTTGGCCAGCAGCTTACCGCCATTAAAATGGATGTAGCATGGATTGATAAAAAAACTACGGATCAATCTTCCATCATCAAACCGAAATTAAAAAACATCATTAGTCTGCTGGATGGCAGCAATGTAGCGGTACGAAAAATATTAAATGAACTCCGTGCCGATATCCTGGATAATTATGGCCTGTTAGAAGCATTGGAATGGCAGGGACAGCAGTTTACTGCTAATACCGGCATACCGGTTTTGTTCAGCAGTAGCGAAACTATTTTAAAAACAGAAGAAGCAATGGCCACCTGTATTTACAGAGCTTACCAGGAAGCACTCACCAATATTACCCGGTACGCCAAAGCTAAAAAAGTGGTAAGTTCATTAAACTATATTGATGAGCAGATCATATTGGAAATTAAAGATGATGGCAAAGGTTTTGACACAACACAACAAATAGGCACGCAATCATTTGGTATTTTGGGTAT
>JBKJNM010000142.1:0-3267 GCA_046593655.1 Lacibacter sp.
CTTATTCGCATTCCTAATCGTCCGCAATTGGGCGCAACCATCCAGGATACAGAAGAAGGTAACGGTGTAAAAGTATTGGAAGTGGATACTGATTCTCCGGCAGCTAAAAGCGGTTTAATGAAAGACGATGTGGTAACAGAGATCAATGATAAAAAAGTAACCAATGTAAGTGAAGCAAGAGTAGCCTTGTATGCAAAAAATGAAAAAAGTGTTTGGAACCTGAAGGTGCTTAGGGCGGGTAAAACAGTGAATGTGGAAGTAAAAATTCCAAAGATTTTGCGTAAAGCCGATTTATAGTTTCGAAAATATGTTTTGACTTAGGCAGTCCCCCGGTTAAACGGGGGATTTTTTTTGTGAACTTCATCACAGAAGCTTATGGTTAAAAGGGATATTTTTGCAGCTCACTGATCGAAGCCGAAAGTAAGAAGATCAGAAGCAAAAAATTCATGTCAAACTATAGTGATAAATACGAAGCTGTTATAGGTCTTGAAGTGCATGCACAGCTGCTCACTAAAAGCAAATTGTTTTGCGGAGATGCAGCCAGTTTTGGTGCGGAGCCTAATATGCATGTGAGTCCCATTACCTTGGCTCACCCGGGTACGTTACCAAAGATGAACAAAGAAGCCATTGAATTGGCAGTGAGAATGGGTTTAGTATGCAACTGTGAAATTGAATACAAAAACTATTTTGCCCGCAAACATTATTTCTATCCCGATCTGCCAAAAGGATATCAGCTCAGCCAGCATACAACTCCTGTTTGTAAAGGAGGTTTTGTAAAAATAAAAATGGGCGATACCGAACGGACTATTCATTTGAACAGAATTCACCTGGAAGAAGATGCAGGAAAAAGCATGCATGATCAGCATGATCAGTATTCAGTTGTTGATTATAACCGTGCAGGTGTTCCGTTAATTGAAATTGTAACAGAACCCGATCTGCATAGTGGTGATGAAGCAGCAGCTTATGTAACAGAGATCCGTAAACTGGTTCGCACATTGAATGTGTGTGATGGAAATATGGAAGAAGGCAGCTTACGTTGCGATGCAAATATTTCCATACGATTAAAAGGAGCAGCAGAGCTGGGAACCAAAGTTGAGATCAAAAACCTCAACTCTATCCGCTTTCTGAAAAAAGCAATTGACTTTGAAGTAATGCGGATGATTGAAATAAAAGATAAAGGCGAAGAAGTGATTCAGCAAACGAGAGGGTTTAATCCTGCCAATGAAACAACATTTGCCATCCGTACAAAAGAAGATGCAAATGATTATCGATATTTTGCTGATCCTGATCTGCCTCCTTTTTTTATCACAGAAGAATTTATTCAAACCATCAGGGAAGCATTGCCTGAATTACCGGAGGAAAAGAAACAACGGTTTATACAGCAGTTTAGTTTAACTGAGTATGATGCAGTGTTATTATGCGAGGACAAAGAAATGGCTGATTATTTTGAAGCAACAGCAGCACAAATCTCCTCATTTAAGCAAGCAGCGAATTGGCTGTTGGGACCTGTTAAATCAGTCATGAAAGAAGAGGGGGTGGAGATTGGTCAGCTTACAATAGAGCCGCACCAATTAGCAGAAATTATCAGGTTGGTTGAAGATGGGGAAGTCAGTTATACAATCGCTGCGCAGAAATTATTTCCAGCTATGTTGAAACAAAGGAATGCATCTGCTATTGAACTTGCTCAACAGTTAAACCTGATCCAGGAACGAAATGAAGATGCCCTGCAACAATTGATTGACGATGTACTAAATAATATGCCCGATAAAGTAAACGAGTATAAAAAAGGAAAAAAAGGTTTAATTGGATTGTTTGTTGGTGAAGTGATGAAGAAATCAAAAGGAAAAGCTGATCCGAAATTGTTGAATCAATTAGTAACTGAAAAATTATCAAACTAAAAAAAGACGAATGAAGAAATTATGGATTGTAGTAACTGTTGGCTTAATGGCAACAGCCTGTAAAAACAACGGCAGTAAAAATTTTACTGTTACTGGTGAAATTAAAAATGCCCCGGCAACCGTTGTGTACCTTGAGCAGATCTCCTTTGACAATATGCCGCCGCAAGTGTTAGATAGTATTTCATTAAAAGATGGCAAGTTTTCGCTGAAGGGAAAAGCAACAGAAGAAGCTTTATTGCAGTTACGTTTCCCTGCAATTGAAAAAAGCCCCTTGTTCTTTGTGATCAATGATAAATCAAATATTGAAATGATTGCTGATTGGAACGATATCAGGAAAATTAAATACAAAGGCTCCCCTGCAACAGAAAGGCTCCAGGTATTTGTTGATTCACTTTCTGTCACACAACAAAAATTGTATGCCATTCAGTATGAAATGCAGAATGTAATACAGGGCGACAGTTTAAAAAATAGTAAACAGTTAGAAATGACCAGCATCCTTACTGCATTCAGGAATTATGTAAAACAAACAGCCACAGATGATAACAGCCCGATGGTAAGTATGTTTGCTACATCCATCAACACGGGAACAGATGCTGCTGAAAATGAGGCCCTGTATAATAATTTACTTAAACGTTTTCCAAAACATACCGGCATTCAAACAGTCGTAAAACAATTTCGTGAAAGCACTGCCAATGCACAGCAACAACAACAGCCCCGGCAATCAGCTGCTGTAACAGTTGGCAGCATGGCTCCTGATATTACCATGCCCGATGTAAACGGAAACAATCTTTCTCTCAGTAGTTTAAAAGGAAAATATGTATTGGTGGATTTTTGGGCAAGCTGGTGCGGACCTTGCCGTGGAGAAAATCCAAATTTGGTGGCAGCTTACAATAAGTATAAGAGTAAAAATTTCACTATCCTTGGTGTGTCATTAGATAAAACAAAAGAAGCATGGGTAGAAGCCATTCAACAGGATAGATTAACATGGAACCATATCAGTGATTTGAAATTCTGGAATAGTGCAGCAGTTAGTTTATATGGTTTCAATGGAATTCCTTACAATGTATTGCTCGATCCAACAGGAAAAATTATTGCCGATAATTTAAGAGGAAGCGATTTGGAGAAGAAGTTGGCCGAAGTGCTGCAGTAAAAAGTAACTGTAATAAAAAGCGCCCCGATTTTATCGGGGCGCTTTTTAAGTCCTACACTTAAATAAAGATTCTATTTATGGTAGCAAGACTTTGTCAATGATATGTAACACACCCGGACGAACCGAAGCTGAACCTGCAAAATAAAGAATATCACCGCTAGTTACTGTTGCCGGAGAAGGGTTATTAGTACCTTTTACCGTTACAGTACTTCCACTAAC
>JBKJNM010000130.1:0-15213 GCA_046593655.1 Lacibacter sp.
AAAGCTTCCACTCGTTGCAATTGAAGATTGCCTGGTTTAGATTCCTGCCCAACCACTGCTATGTAGATATCACTAATATGGGAACGCAGGCGCTTGAGATCAGCGGTACCTTTTACAATTGGTGGCACCAATGTTAAACGAAACTCTTCCAGTTTGTTCCAGTAATCCTGCAACAGGGTTTTCGTTTTGTTATTCTTTGTTGAATCAATATATTTTTTCAACATGCTTTGTGTTGAAAGAATACTGTCAACAAGTTTTGCAAGGCGTTCATTCATGACAAATAATTCCATCCCGGTTTTGTACTGCAGCTCTCTGTCGGCCATGGTGAAATCTTTATTCTTGGGATCATGCAACATTTTTACCACTTGCGTATATTCTTTTCCATTTACTTTCATCTTAATGGTATAATCGCCGGGTAATACCTGTGGTGCAAGAAAACCCGCTTGCTCAATTTGATTACCCCCTTTGGCTGCTTTTGGAGGAGTGCCTCGTTGATTCCAGATAACCTTGTTATATCCCTTACGATTGCCGGGTGATAACTTTTGTAATAACTTTCCATCTTTATCATATACTTCCATCAATATATTGTTTGCCCGTTCTTTGAGATAATACTGTAGTGGCGCAACAGTTGTTGGCAACCCACCATTCCAATCGCCACTTGAATTGGGGAAGCCTCCTGCATATTTTCCCATGGTTAATGTAATAGGTTTGTTATTCAGCATTACCACATCCTGATTGGCCACTGTTGCTGTAATGTTTCGCATGGGCGAAATATCTTCTACAATAATAATTCCACGGCCATGTGTTGCCAATATGAGGTCATTTGTTTGTTCCTGTATTTTAATATCTCTTACCAATGCATACCAGGGAATATTATTTTTCATTCGGAACCATTCAGCACCACCATCAATACTGGCAAACAATCCCATCTCTGTTCCTGCAAAGAGTAAATCTTTATTAACAATGTCTTCTTTTATCTTATGTGCAAACCCTGTAAATTCCTTGCTGTCAAATTTCTTCCATGTCTTGCCCATGTCCTTACTCACAGCAATATAAGTTTGATGATCGCCATACATATGATTATCAAATGTTGCATACACAATATTTTGATCATACTGCGATGGTTCAATACTGCTCACCCATGTTTGTTTTGGAATACCGGCCGCTGCATAATTAGCTGCAACATTCGTCCAGGTTTTTCCTGCATCTGTTGTGTATTGCAGATTACCATCATCTGTTCCAACCCAAATCATGTTTTCATTAACAGGTGATTCTGCGATCGTAAAAATGGTACAATGATTTTCGGCACTGGTAACATCCATACTGATACCACCACTTTTTTCCTGCTCTTGTTTGCGTTTATCATTGGTCGTTAAGTCTGGAGAAATTTTTGTCCAGTTAGCTCCACGGTCTGTACTCTTATATAAATACTGGGCACCGGCATAGATGTTTTTTTTATTCTTTGCACCAATCACTAACGGTGTGTTCCAGTTGTAACGGAGTTTTTCATCACCTGCTGCTGCCTGTGGCTGAAAACCAACACTGGTTCCGTTCTTAATATTTACACGATACATATTGCCACCCTGGTATTCGGCATAAACAATATCTGCATCAAAGGCATCAGGCTGTGTCCAGAAACCATCGCCACCAAATACTGGTTTCCAATCACCATTCAATACACCACCGGGTACTGCACTTGGTGCATACCAGCTTCCGTTATCCTGTAATCCGCCAAACAAACGATAAGGTTCCTGGCTATCTGTACTTACATGATAAAATTGTCCTACAGGTAAGTTGTTACAAAACTTCCAGGTAACACCACGATCTAAACTGAAATACACGCCACCATCCGTACCAACATATAAAATATTTGTGTTGTTGGGATTGATCCATAATGCATGATGATCGCTGTGTACCCATCCACCTTCATTACTTGCATCAGCAAAAGAAAAACCTCCATCACTGGAATAAGAAAAAGAAGTTGCCGGACGATACACTCTCTTAGGATCTTTAGGATCTATTTCAAGCGTTGAAAAATAAAATGGACGGGAAACAATATTCTGTATTGCACTTTGTTGTTTCCATGTTTCACCAGCATCAGCAGAAATATACAAGCCTGTGTTTTCACTTTCAACAATAGCCCACAGGTTTTGCGGTGCTGATGGGGCCAATGCAATGGCCACACGACCGAATGGTTTCTTCGGTAATCCATTGCTCAATTCTTTCCATGTTTTACCTGCATCGGTTGATTTGTAAAAACCACTTCCCGTACCTCCACTGTTAAAGGCATAAGGCAAACGGCGGAATTCCCAACTTGTAGCATACAATACATTTGAATTGTTTGGGTCAATTTCTACATCGGCCACGCCTGCTTTTTCGCTGATGTATAAACTGGTTTCCCATGTCTTTCCTGCGTCAGTTGATTTATACAATCCACGATGTTTACTGTTACTCCATAACGGACCTGGTGCTGCTACATAAATAACAGATGAGTTATTGGGATCAACCATCACTTTTGAAATATGCTCGGTGCTGTCGAGCCCGATCTTTGTCCAGTTATCACCAGCATCTGCTGATTTGTACATACCGTCGCCAATAGAAACAGAGTTCCGCATATTGCTTTCGCCTGTACCAACATAAATGATTTTTGGATTTTTCTGATCAATGGCAACGGAGCCTATGCTCTGTACATATTTATCAAAAATGGGTTTGAAGGATGCGCCTGCGTTGGTGCTTTTCCAAACGCCTCCACCAGCAGTACCTATGTAAAGTGTTTTTCCATCGCTGTTAACCCCTGCAATATCAGTAATGCGGCCACTCATGGTGCCGGGCCCTATATGTCTTGCTTCCATCATTCCAAAAGTGGAGGAATTGATTTGTGCCTTAAGAAATGTATTGCATGCAAGCAATAAGAAGGTTGCTGATAAGAGTTTGTTCATAACAAGGTTTTGATTTGAGAAAAAAACCCCGACGTTTCAGTCGGGGTTGGTATAATATGAATGATATTGATTATTTAGCTGGTTTAAAAATTGCTTCGTCGATGGCTTTGTTCACTTCCACTTTTGAAATGATATAATCAAAATTAACTCCGGGCCCAAAAGGAACAGATACGCTCATGGGAATAACAATACCCTCTGGTAATTTTTGATAATTGCTCAACCCTGTTGATACTTCAGCTTCCTGTCCGTTTGCTTTTTTAATAGACACCGATTTTACAATATAATAAGTTTTAGGATCAATAAAATAGGTTTCAGTTTTTCCGGTTTTCAATGCAAGCTTCAGCTTGAAACACTCTGTACCATCTACATCTTCTTTACCAATCAATTCAACCGTATGTCCTTTCGCTTTATAATCAATCAGGCTACCCTGTGCATCTAAATCCGTCTGACCTTCTTTAACGTCATCAGCCGTCATTGCTTCCGGTGCCTGTTGCCCCTGTATCGGGAAAAAACTCCATCCTGCAGTTGGAGTAAGAATCTGGTAATTGTTCATTCCCATTGCATTAATATCCTGGCGAGACCCTTTATTATGTAAAACAGTTGTAATTACATCCAGGCTCATACCCTGTACCGACATTGTTCCTGTGAGCACCACACTGTTTACTTTTTTCCAGTTTTCCATTCCGCCAATTGCTTCAATGTGTTTGTTCACAATTTCGTCGGCTGTTTGAGCTTTTACTGTTGCAATGCTGAATGCAGTAACTACAAAAAGGCTCAGTAATTTCAAGGTTTTCATTTGCTTATTTTTTAATTGATTTTTAGTTGTTCTGTAAACTGGTCGCAAAGAAAAGAAAATTGTTACAGTCGGAATCTGTTTTTTTCATAACCTCCTTTTCCTTTCCTCATTTTAACACAAAATTTCCTGATAAAATTAAGACAGACAAGGGATTGATTTGTACCTCTCATCCCTTATCTTGAACCCTTATACCGACAAGACATGTTAAATAGTCCCATCAATTTATTTGAAATTCAATGTCTGTCGGTATTATACAGGAAGAATTTGAACTAATTTATATACCCGTTTGGTATTAATCGAATCAATTGCAAGAGGACATGACTACTTTTAAGGTTGCAGGGAATATCGTGAATATTTTTTCAAAAGAAATTTTTTGGGGCGAAGTGCTTGTTGAAGATGCAAGGATCAAAGCGATCAATACCCTCAACAAAGCTCCAAATCCTGAACTTCCTTTCATCCTTCCCGGTTTTATTGACGCTCATGTACATATTGAGAGCTCTATGCTGGTTCCTTCCGAATTCGCCAAACTTGCTGTTGTGCATGGAACGGTTGCAACGGTTAGCGATCCGCATGAAATTGCCAATGTGTGCGGCATGGCCGGTGTTGAATACATGATCGAAAACGGGAAAACGGTTCCTTTTAAATTCAACTTTGGTGCACCCAGTTGTGTGCCAGCTACAGGTTTTGAAACCGCCGGTGCTGTTTTGAATGCAGTTGATGTAAATACATTATTGCAAATGGATGAAGTGAAGTATTTAAGTGAGATGATGAATTTCCCGGGTGTATTGCATGGAGATGAAGAGGTGATGCAGAAAATAAAAACAGCCTATGATTTGGGTAAACCCGTTGATGGGCATGCCCCTGGGTTGAGAGGAGAGGATGCAAGAAGGTATATTGGGGCCGGGATAAGTACCGATCATGAATGCTTTACAAAAGAAGAGGCACTGGATAAACTGAAGTTTGGAATGAAGATCCTTATCCGTGAAGGAAGTGCCGCAAAGAATTTTGAAGCATTGGTTGATTTGATTGATGAATATCCAGAGCTGATGATGTTTTGCAGTGATGATAAACATCCGGACAGTTTAGTAGATGGTCACATCAATCAGCTATGTGCCAGAGCTGTAGAAAAGGGATTGAACATCTTCCATATATTACAGGCTGCCTGCATTAATCCGGCGTTGCATTATAAATTGGATGTTGGTTTATTACGTGAAGGCGACCCAGCTGATTTTATTGTTGTTGATGATTTGAAAATTTTCAACGTTCAGCAAACCTATATTAATGGACAACTTGTTGCAGATAAAGGAAAGTCGTTAGTGGTTAGCCGGGAATCGTTCGTCATCAACAATTTTAATTGCGATGAAAAAAACGTAACAGATTTTGAATTTCATCTCAACAAATTCGGACATGCAGATGAAGAAAATATTGAGCAGGCGTATGTTATTGAAGCCATGGATGGGCAACTCATTACGAACAAACTCATTGTGCCCATTTCTTCTTTTGAAATAAAAGATGATTTAATTCTTGCCAACACAGAAAAAGATCTGCTGTACATCGTTGTGGTAAACCGATACACGAATGCACCTGTAGCAAAAAGTTTTGTGAAAAATTTCGGATTGAAACAAGGAGCCATCGCTTCATCCGTTGCACACGACAGTCATAATATTATTGCAGTAGGTGTGGATGCAATAAGTATTTGCAAAGCAGTAAACCTGGTGATACGGTCAAAAGGAGGAATTAGTGTAGTAAGCGAAAACACTGAGCATGTTTTACAACTACCAGTTGCCGGGTTAATGAGTACAGATGATGGTTATAAAGTTGCAGCAGCATACAGTGCAATTGATAAGTCAGCAAAAAAACTGGGATCAACATTATCAGCTCCGTTTATGACTTTATCTTTTATGGCTCTGCTGGTTATACCACATCTCAAACTCAGTGATATTGGTTTGTTTGATGCAGATCAGTTTCAATTATTATAATCCCCCGGAAGTATTTATATTTAGTATCTTAATCTTACAATCATGCGGAAATTTTTGGGTATCGCTTCGGTCATTATCGTATTGTTTCTTGCCGGTTTTATTTACTGGAAGTATGCTTTTACTTACAGCAGTGGTTACCGCAGCGGACTATTGCAAAAATTTTCGCATAAAGGAACGTTCTTCAAATCCTATGAAGGTGAAATGATACTAAGCAGTATCCGGAGTAATACCAACACAGCTTTAGCCAGTGAAAAGTTTTTATTCTCCGTAACAAGTAAAGAAGTGGCGTTAAAAATGGAAAAATTACAGGGCCATATGGTCACTGTTCATTACAAGAACAAAAACGGCACACTGCCATGGCGTGGCGATACGCCTTTTATTGTGGATAGTGTAAGAGCTGAAGATTAAAACATTATACCATCAAACAAAAGATCACCTGTTGCTTATGCAGGTCAGGAAGTTTTGTTTTCCAATCGGCCACTGTCCTGGTTTGAATCATTTCATTCGCTGCCGTTAAATTAGATGCAATACAAATTCTTGTTTGCGCTTTACAACATTTCAGGATCGTTTCGAGTAATTGATTATTTCGATAAGGTGTTTCAATAAAAACCTGTGTGCTCTGAAACTTAGCCGACAAATCTTCGAGCTGATTTAATTTTCTTCTACGCTGAGGCTCTTCAATGGGCAAATACCCAACAAAAGAAAACTGTTGTCCATTCATACCACTTGCCATCAATGCCAGCAAAATTGAACTTGGCCCTACCAGTGGTTTTACAATTGCTCCCTGTTGATGTGCAGCTTCAACTAAAATCTGCCCGGGATCAGCAATTCCGGGGCACCCTGCTTCACTAATAATACCGATGGTTTTATTTGCTTTCAACTTTTGGATAAACTGATTTTTAACCTGTGTTTCCGCTTTGTGTATAGTGAACCATTCGTATTCATCAATAACAATCGTCTTATCTAACTTTTTTAAATACCGCCTTGCAGTACGTTCATTCTCTACAAAAAAAACATTGCATTGTTTCACTGCATCCAATATATAAGCAGGTATGGCTTGGATACTTTCATCTTCTAAAGGAGCAGGAATGAGATAAACCGTAGACATCAGCAAAGTTTATTTAAAGTTGAAAAGCTGCAAGGTAGGGGATGTTGAACTGGCTTATCTTAAATCTTTAACTCAGGTATGCCACAGTTGTTAAACTCTCTCCGGTTCATCATGCTGATGATACAAACTTAAGGTAGCAGCAATAACTGCATAGGCAGGTGCCAGTATCCAACCGATAATGGGAACGAGATGCATGAAGAAAAAAACCATGCCGTTACCAATGGCCAAACCCGTGCGATTGCTGATAAATGTAATGCTTTGTGCAGGTGAAAGTTTATGACGCTCGGCGCTGTAATCAAGCATAGAAAACCCATAATAATAACATTCAACCATAAAAGCTATTACGGGACTCACCCATCCAATGATCGGTATTAATGCAAATAATAAAATACTGATCATATAAACCGTTTGCCATAATGTATTGCGTAATGCCAGTCGAATGGCACGCCAGATATCGGAGAGCAGTTGCTGCATGCTGAACGGGTGATCAACTCCTTCAATAATGCTTTCCGTTTTTTCGCTGAGATATGCAAACACAGGAGAACCAACAATCAGGAATAAAAACTTAAATAAAGAAAAATAAAAAAACAAGAAAATCAAACGAACAATGACTGTCCCTGTAATAAAAAGATAATTCAGGAAACTGTTATCCATCGAATCGAGCCAGTTTTTAATACCTACCACGTTAAACAACCAATCTAAAAAATTGGCACTTGAATTCCAGAACAACCAGATACCTGTCATGAACATCAGCATATAGATGAAGCCCGGAATAAAAATCCATTTCCATAACTTGTGCTTCACTATAAATTGATGCGCCCTGAAGTAAGCCTGTATTGCAATAACGAGTTCCTTAAGCAAATGATATACTTTTAATTTGATGAACGATAAGGTGTTGTTCAACAGGGAGAGTTCAGCAAAATACAACAAAATGCAAAAGCTTAGCAGAGATTTTTATTTGCGAACTGATGTGCTTCAAATTGCAAAAGAATTACTGGGCAAAGTCATTGTCACAAAATTTGGTGGAATTTATACTGCCGGCAGAATTGTTGAAACAGAAGCATATGCAGGTGCCATTGATAAAGCATCGCATGCTTACAACAACAGGCGAACCAACAGAACTGAAATTATGTTTGGCATTGGCGGTGTATCTTATGTGTATCTCTGCTACGGCATTCATCATTTATTTAATGTAGTGTGCAATACAAACAACAATCCTGACGCAGTGCTCATCCGTGGCATTGAACCGTTGCAAGGAATAGATGCCATGCTCAAACGTTTCAACAAACAAACCTTCGATACTACTATTGGCCGTGGACCAGGTAATGCAAGCAAAGCATTGGGAATATTTAGTCATCACAGCGGAATAAGTTTGCAAAGCAGGGAATTGTACCTGGCCGATGATAGGTTTACTGATTTTAGAATTGCTGTTTCTAAACGCATTGGTGTTGATTATGCGGCTGAGCATGCACTTTGGCCTTATCGTTTTTTTATTGATGGAAATCAACATGTGAGTAAGCATGCGTTTAATAAGGAAGGAATTCTGTTGATTTAATGCAGGAATAAGAGGAACAGGTTTTCAGTTTTAAAAATATTTACAACTATTTTGTTTGTACCTGTAAAACAACATTTATCTTGTTTTAAACTTTATTGCTTGCTATGGAGTGGATCAAAAAAAATCAATACTGGCTTTCATTCTCATCAGGCATTGTATTAGCAACTGCCTGTTACCTGTTCAATCCTTTTGCTTTAGAAGCAAACGCTAACAAAGCTGTTGCTGTTGCAGTACTCATGATCACCTGGTGGATCAGTGAAGCATTACCCATGCCAGCGGTTGCATTAATTCCGTTGGTGCTTCATCCCTTATTCAAAATCGGAACCATTGAAGAAACAACCAAAGCATACAGCAACCCGGTGATTTTTTTATTTATGGGTGGATTCATGATTGGGCTTGCTATTGAAAAATGGAACTTGCATAAACGTATTGCCTTACACATTGTAAAACGTACCGGTACCAGCGGCGACAGAATCATTCTCGGCTTTATAATGGCAACAGGTTTTCTCAGTATGTGGCTAAGCAATACGGCCACTGCTATGATGATGTTCCCCATTGCACTCAGTGTTATTGCAGTGATGAAAGAACATGAACAAGCCGGCACCAGTTTTTTAAATTTTTCAATGGTGTTGATGCTGGTGATTGCATACGCCAGCAATATCGGCGGCATGGCCACTATTATCGGCACACCACCCAATGTGGCTTTTGTTGGGTTCATTGAAAAAAAATACGGATACACTGTTCAGTTTCTTGACTGGATGTTGGTTTGTACTCCACTGGCTATTCTATTATTGGCAGCTTTATATTGGGTATTGGCGAAATGGCTATTTCCCAGTCGTATTAAAAACAGCAAAGAAGTCAACAACTATATTCAAGATGAGATCAGCATGTTGGGTAAATTATCTGTTACAGAAAAAAGGGTATTGTTCATTTTTGTTACTACTGCCTTGTTATGGATTACGAAAGATCTGCTCAATCAACTCAACTGGTTCAGGCTCGATGATAATATGATTGCCATCATGGGTGCATTAGCATTATTTGCAACACCCAGCGGAACAACAAAAGAAAACAAACCTCTCATGATTTTAGAATGGGGCGATACTTCTAAAATGGCCTGGGGTATTTTATTGTTGTTTGGAGGTGGTATTGCTTTAGCCAATTCATTAGAAAAAGTTGGTGTTATGGCGCAGGTAGGCAACTGGCTGGCTGGCTTCAGCAATATCAATGGTTTAGCCTTAGTATTAATGGTGGTAGTCATTTCTATTTTCTTAAGCGAAGTGATGAGTAATGTAGCACAGGTGATTGTATTATCGCCTGTATTAGCATCACTTGCTGATGCCTTGCATTTAGATCCTTTATTATTGGGCATTCCCATGACTCTTGCTGCAAGTGCTGCTGCCATGATGCCAATGGGCACACCTCCAAATGCTATTGTTTTCAGTAGCGGGCATATCAGATTAAAAGACATGATCAAAGCAGGCTTTGCCATGAACATCATCAGTATTATTTTAATCACACTCTTCTGTTGGTTCGTATTACCGATGGTGATGGGTGTAGTTATGAAATAACAGAAAAACTTACACTTGTTATTATCTTTATACGTTCATTTTATACAATTAATAATTATAAGTACTATTAGCAGACGTTACATTAAAAAAAAATACGTCCTTTATAGAACCGAAGATTACGGTAACCCAAAACCTCATCAGATGAAAAAAGTTTTACTCTCATTTTTCTCCCTGCTTATTATTCTAAAAATCCAATCGCAATGCACAGGTACAGGTAGTATTAATTTTCAACGATGGAATAATATTACTGGTGGGGCTGTCAGCAACTTAACATCAAATGCAAATTATCCCAACAACCCATCGAGCAGCGGAACAAGAATTTTATTTGAAATGCCAATCAATCTCGGTAATAGTTTCGGGATTAAAATGTATGGCTATATCTGTGCCCCTGCAACAGGCAACTATACATTCTGGATTGCAAGTGATAATAGTGCAGAGCTTTGGTTAAGCACCACTTCAAGTCCATTGACAAAAGTTCGGATTGCCTATAATACCAGCAGCACCAGCTCAAGACAATGGACAAAATATGCAACACAAAAATCAATTGCCATTGCTTTAATTGCAGGACAGCAATATTATGTAGAGGCATTAATGAAAGAGTCAACAGGTAACGATAACCTTGCAGTTGGCTGGGCAAAACCAGGTCAAAGCACGGCAGCTCCAAGCGAAGTAATTCCCGGAAGTGTTCTTTTAACTCAACTACCAGATACACAAGCACCCACTCCTCCCTTAAACCTGTTGTCATTAAATATTTTGCAAACCTCCTTTATATTAAGCTGGACAGCAGCCACAGATAATGTGGCTGTTACAGGATATGATGTTTATCAGGATGGTTTAAAAATTAATACAGCAAATATTACAGGCACCTCTTATAATGTAACAGGTTTACTTCCTGCTACATTATACAGTTATTATGTTATTGCTAAAGATGCTGCAGGAAACCAAAGTTTGCCAGGTACTACATTAGGTGTAACCACAGCACCACCTGATACAGTAGCACCAACTGCTCCAACAAATCTTAATTCAACCATCGTAACTCAAACTTCGTTTACATTAAATTGGACTCCATCAACAGATAATTCTGCTGTTACCGGTTATGATGTATATCAAAACGGAATCAAGATCAATCCATCAAATATTACTGCTACAACTTATAACGTTAGCGGACTTACAGTTGCAACAGCTTATACTTATACAGTAAAAGCAAAAGATGCAGCAAATAATGAAAGTGTAGCAAGTGTTCCATTAAATGTAACCACCTTAACAGGCGGAACAGCAACAGAATCATTTAGTATGCGTACAGTTATTCCTAATCAACGTATGCCACATGATTTGGTTTATGGAGCTGATGGTAATATCTGGTACACCGAACGCTTTGCAGGTAAAGTAAGTTTTGTAAATCCTGTTTCAGGTAGTAAAACAACAGTATTAATATTAGGTTCTGCCATGGTTCGTGTGGGTGGCCAGGATGGTTTGATGGGATTGGCCCTGCATCCTGAATTTGCTACAGGCAAACCTTATGTGTATATTTCTTATACCTATCAATCATTAAGTGCAACGGTGCGTAAAACAAGAATTGAACGCTATACTTATAACACCAATACAGTTTTATTGGAATCACCTGTAACCATTTTACAGGATATACCGGGAAGCAATGATCACAACTCTGCAAGAATCGCTATTGGACCAGATTTAAAATTATATTATTCAGTAGGCGATATGGGTGCCGGTCAGTTTGATAATTTATCACGCATCAACAATGCACAGAACCTCAATATCTATGAAGGAAAAATTCTTCGCCTCAATACTGAATTGATCAACAATTCATGGATTCCTGCCGATAATCCATCCATCAATGGGGGAATTCCAAATGCAGTGTATTCCTTTGGTCATCGTAATCCGCAAGGACTTGTTTGGGGCAATGTAAATGGAGTTGCTATATTATATAGTGATGAACATGGTCCTTTCAGTGATGATGAAATTAACATTATTGAAAATGGGCGCAACTTTGGCTGGCCCAATGTGATTGGGTGGTGCGATGGTAATTATAACGGGCGAACAACCGGTGGTTATACAATTGTAAATGAACAAAACAACTGCGTTACATTGAATGCAAAAGAACCTTTGCGTTCATTGTTCCCTGTTAGTAATCCTCCAACCGGTGGTGATAATATGTTGTGGCCTTCAGTTGGCCCATCAGGATCAGATTTCTATAGAAACAATGTTATTCCTGGCTGGCAAAATTCATTACTCATTGCGAATCTGAAGAAAGGAACTGTTTCCCGTTACAAATTAAGCAGCGATGGTTACAGCATTATTTCTGATACCATTCATTATTTCCGAGGGCTTGGTCGTTTCAGAGATGTTGTTGTTTCGCCTGATGGTTTAAAAATTTATGTTGCCTGCGATTCAAGCGGCTCAACATCAGGGCCAACAGGAAGTGTAACCACCACACCCAACAACCCGGGTAGTATTCTTGAGTTTACTTATGTTCCCGCTGGTCCGGTTCGGAGGCCAAACAGCCAGGAAATACGGATTGAAGAAAATACCAGAGATAAAACAATTGATGTGTATCCAAATCCTGCCACACATTTTATTGTAGTATATAATTATACTGCAGAAGCAGGAAGATCAATTGAACTGGCAGATATGAGCGGACGGATTGTAAAACGTGTGCAGGTAACTAACCTTGCAACAAGATTGGAAGTGGCTGATCTTCCAAATGGTTTGTATGTATTAAAAGTAACGGGTACAAACGGGAAACTGTTGAGGACAGAAAAAGTTGTAATACGGAAATAAAGAACTACCCTTTCAATTATACATGAACGGTATTGAAATTTTCAATGCCGTTTTTTAATGCTCTTGTAAATCTCCATTCATTCTCTTTTCGTAACTAAGTTATAAACACACTTTATATATAATTGAAAACATCGTATTGTTATCTGTTGATAAGATCAATTTATCAAACGGATATGCATCTTCTTCACCCGCTAATTATGAATTCACCGGTGGAAGCATTACTGCTTTTACAATCGGTTTAGGCTTTTAATCAGATGTGAGTTTTTTGGGTAAAGCAGGGCAAGTGCCCTGCTTTTTTAATATCCTTAAATAGTTGAAGGAAATGCAGAGACAGATAAAATTTAAAACCTTGGGCAATTCAATTTTTTCCTGTTCGGATCGCTATGTTTTTGTATCCAGATCAATGAAAGTTCAATCCCCCCTCTTCGGCGTGACGCTGCAGTTAGCCGGGATATGTTTACATCATAAGAAACACCGAAACGATAACTGCCGAATTCCAAACCAGCGTAAGGTATAATGGCATCGTCCAAGCGAAACCACGCACCTGCGTACACATCAGTAGGGTTATCAAAATCACTATTTAATGTAAAGCCAACTGCAGCACCCAACATCGTTTCTGTTGCACCTGCCTGGCGTTGATGATTGGCACTTACAAACAAAGTAGTTGCATCAGCAATGGGAAAATAACCACCACCATGAACAGTAAAACGTGGATTCAATAAAAAATTGGCTCCCTGGAAACTAACCTTGGGCCGGTTGATATGATACATGGAAACGCCGATGTAAAAATTATTATAATCGTTGGTAGCTCCATTGTATACAAAGCCTGCATTTACATCCGCATAGTTGATATTGACAAAGCCATTACCGGCAAAAACTTCAGCCGTATTACCAGTAAAACCCAGACTTGTTAACTCATCAGCAAAATCAAGTTTATTGATATCTAATTTGCGTTGAGCATAGGTGCCGCTAAAGCCTGCACCAATCTGGTGATACCCATTTTCATCGAGTCCCTTATGGTATGCAAGCGAGCCGGAGATATAACTGTTCTTCATCACACCATCACCATTTACATCATACATGCCCATTACACCTACCCCAAACTGATCAATTTCCGGAATACGGTTGGGAAGTATTCCAAAATCGGCCGACATTGTTCCGGTGCGGAAAGCATTATTGATTGTTGGCCACTGATTGCGGTAATTACCTGCAACACGAACAACACCATTGAACTTTCCAGTTAATGCAGGATTCAATGTAAGGGGAGAAGCAAAGAATTGGGAGAAATTAGGATCCTGTGCATAGCTATGCAATACAAATAGTAACAGGGGAATGATAATCAGTTTTCGCATAAGAGTTATGGTTATAAAAATAAGACGTCTTTCAAGAATTATATGCTGCTTTACATCTGCTGCTTTGTTCCATAAGCCAGATCACCGGCATCGCCCAAACCCGGAACGATATAGCCTTTGGCTGTTAGTTCATCATCAATATCTCCACACCAGATCTTTACTCTCGGTTCACTGCGATGTACATATTCAATTCCTACAGTACAGGCAATGGCACAAACAATATGTATTTCAGAAGGCTGCCCTTCTTCTCTTAAATACTGCACCGTTTTTACCAATGAACTGCCGGTGGCCAGCATGGGGTCGGCAACAATCACCACCCTGTTTTCCAAACTCGGGCAACTCACATAATCCAGGCTTATTTCAAACGTACCATCACGGTGGTGTTTTCGGTAAGCTGAAATAAAGGCATTATCGGCCTTGTCGAAATAATTCAACAGCCCCTGATGTAACGGTAAACCAGCCCTCAATATTGTAGCCAGCACAGGCTGCGCTTTTAAAACTTTTGTTGGGGCCAACCCAAGTGGTGTAGTAATTTCCCTCTCTTCCCAAGCCAGTAATTTGCTGATTTCGTAAGCCGCTACTTCCCCTATCCGCTCAAGGTTTCGCCTAAAATGCATACGGTCGTTTTGAATTTCCGTATCTCTTAACTCCCCAACCCAGTTGCTTACCAAGGAATGATGTTCGCTTAAATTAATAACCATGTTTTTTTTATAAGTCGTTATACTTTTTGTTATTGTATCGCTGCATCTATTTAACTCAAGTTGCGTTCTCACTTTTCTACTGCAACAAATCTATTCATCAATATACTCTGCAATAGCTGCTTGCCTTAATTTTACAAATCTATTGATAAAGATTGAACCCGATTGAGGAGGGTGCAAAAATCTGGATCATCCATCTAAAATTACAACTCGAATGGTTTACAGGGCGTTGGGCATCTGCAGCAATACAATTCAACAAACACTTGATCTTGCTTTTGTATCATTTGAAGTAAGTGGGCAACAATGGGCTTATGAAACAAGGCAGGTGGCATCTTATCCTTATACCGAAGAATGGCAAAACCGTTTGCAGGGAGCCCCTTCACTTGCTGCTGTTGATTATATGCAATTGCATGTTGATT
>JBKJNM010000024.1:0-42360 GCA_046593655.1 Lacibacter sp.
AGCCATCCGGCAATAACTGTATACACAATATGAAATGGCTGAGCCAATGGAAACCAAATCAAAATTTTTTCTTTCCGGAAGAAAGTTGCAACAGGCATCAGGAAAACAAGCTCAATGATTGTTTTAAAGAGCAGACTTCCTGCAAGCAAGATCCATAAACTGCTATTGAAAAATCCAGCCACAAAAAGAACCAGCATAACTGCATTGAGCAAATACACGAGTAACAACACCCAAAAGATGCGTTTGTCATCATACTTGTCGGCCTTACTTGCCCAGCGAATCCGCTGGCGGAAAAATTCAGTAACCGTTTCAACCGGGTTGGTGAGCACAATGCTATCGGCCGCTTTGCAATAATGTACTTGTGTTGGAAACTGGCTGTACAGTTTATGCATCAGCAGCATATCATCGCCACTGGCAATATGATCAACATCTTTAAAGCCATTCACTTTGTAAAAGGCCTCTTTGCTGTAACAGAGATTAGCTCCATTACACATGCTGTGAAAACCTGAGCCAACAGAAGCTCCCGTAATTCCCTGCAGTGTTAAAAAATCAAGCGACTGAAATAATTTTATAGAGGAATTTTCTTCTCTCATGGCAACAGGGGCTGCAATAAATACCGTTGGTTGTTGCTCGATGATATAAGCAAAGTTGCGCAGCCAGTTGATAGGTACAATACAATCGGCATCGGTTGTAACAATAAAGTTGCCGGTCGCTTTTTCAACACCTGCTTCAATTGCCTTCTTTTTATAGGAATTGATTTTTTCTTTAACTATATCTTTTAATTCTATCAGTTTCACTCCTTCAAATTGTTTAATGGTTGCAACCGTTGCATCTTCACTGAAATCATCCATTACAATCACTTCAAACAAATGTGTTGGATAATTCAATTGACGAATGGATTGCAAACAGGCCGCAATATTTCTTTCTTCATTTCTTGCAGGAATTAAAATGCTGAAGGTAGTAGTTGGTTGAAATGTGTCATGTACCTGCAGTGAAGTTTGCTTACTCCACCAGTAACGATAAAGCAATAACAAAATAGTATAAGGAACAAACAAAAGAAATGTAAGAAGCAGCCAAAGCATGGCTGCAAAATAATCATTCATCAGTCAGCAACGAAATAATGAAGTTTCCTTGTTTTTCCCTGAGTAACTGATGACCTTGAGGCAGTACATCAACCGTTATATATTTTTGAGCTCCCTTTTGGAATGTATAACCATGTTTGGGCAGGATCACACGGTCGTAACTGCCAAAAACAAGATGAACAGGGATTTGATGCGTGTTGATGTTTGTTTGAATTTGATGCAGATTTGGTCTGAACTTTCGCATCGTGGTCCAGATGCGGTAGAGATCATCTCTCATTTTTTGATCATCAATATAATAATGAACAAACTTGGCTACACTTGGGTTGATCCATTTCATACGGCTGAGTACATCCACCATCCAACCAAACCAATGCGGATAACGCATTGTGTATTTAAACAAGCCATTGCCCAACCATGTTTGTGTTGCTAGTTTATACCAACTGTTTACTTTTAATCCATCCGGAGCAAGCAATACTGATTTTACAATTTTTTCGGGCAGGCGTTCAAGTAAACTCAAACAAACCCTTCCGCCCATACTGTAACCAAGCAGGTATATTGAACGATTGCTGAAATTGGGAATAATGAGTTCTAATAGTTCAATCATTCCCTTTACCGGAAACGTCAATGTCTTTTGCCATTTTGTTTCTCCATGCCAGGGAAGATCAATGGCAAAGAGGGTAAAATCATCTTTCAAATATTTTTCAAGAAAAGAAAAAGTATCAGCACCCTCCCCAAAACCATGAAGACATAACAACAGCTTCTCGCCATTCCCGCTTGTGAGGTAAGAAAATGTTGAATGTTGATAGGTAATATATTTTCGCTCCATCTGCTTACTTTGTAAATTACGATAGTGCTGTTTAATCAAACTTACAAGATTTTAGAGGAGCCGCCCCTCTCTTTTGGAGAGGGGATGGGGTGAGATTAAAATTAAATGTGCCAATGAATTATTATTTGATGATGCATGAATTTAGATTTGCATTTATCTATGGCCCGTCGTAAACGTAAAGCCTCTTATTATATTCCATTGATCCTGGTTGCAGTGGTGTTTGCAGCAGGTGCTTTCCTGTATGGCCGTAACTGGTGGCTTGAAAAAGAAGCAGGCAGAATTCGTTACAGGGAATTTGGTATACCTATTCCATCCGACTATACCCTGCATGGCATTGATGTAAGCAGATATCAGCAGATCATTAACTGGAAAGCCGTAAAAGCCATGAATGTACAGGATACCCGTATTCATTTTGCATTCATCAAAGCAACAGAAGGAAACGATAACACTGATTTTTATTTTAAACGCAACTGGCGCAAAGCAAAAGATGCTGATATGATCAGAGGGGCCTATCATTTTTTTATAGCTTCAAAAGATGGAAGCATGCAGGCAAAGAATTTTATTAACTGCGTTCAACTCCAACCCGGCGATCTGCCCCCTGTACTGGATGTGGAGCAAACAAACGGAACCAGTAAAACCATTTTAGTGCAACGGGTGAAAGCGTTTTTATATGCTGCTGAGTTAGCATACGGGGTAAAGCCCATTATTTATACCAATGCCGATTTTTACAAAGCTTATTTAAGTGAGGAGTTTGATGATTATCCATTGTGGGTTGCACATTATCTGCGTCCGGTTGAACCACGTATTAACAGGGATTGGCATTTCTGGCAGCACAGTGAAAGTGGCCGTGTAAATGGTATTGCAGGTAAGGTTGATTTCAATGTGTTTAAAGGTGATAGTACAGAGTTTGCAAAACTGTTGTTGAAATAATTACATTTGTAATAAGGCTGATTGATCGGCATAAAAAAATAAAGAAATGAAAAAACTATTATTGATTACTGTGTGTATTCTTTTGGCAGGCCTGGTAATGGCGCAAAATAAAACAGCCAACAGCAATAGTTATAAAACTGCTGTTGGTGTAAAAGTGTGGGATGGAGCAGGCATCACACTTAAAACATTTATTGCTGATAAAGCTGCTTTGGAGTTTATTGGCTATTTCAACCGCTTTGGAACACGCATTACAGGATTGTATGAATTTCATGGCGAACTGAATACCGAAGGCAATTTAAAATGGTATATCGGGCCGGGGGTGCATGTTGGGTTATACAAAAATGGAGTTACAGCTGTTGGGGTAGATGGCGTTGTTGGATTGGATTATAAATTCAATAATCTTCCACTCAATCTTGCACTCGACTGGCAGCCAAGTTTTGAATTAGGAAGTGGTGACAGGAACGGTTTCCATGGAAACTGGGGTGGCTTTGCCATTCGCTTTACATTATAAGAAAAAATTTTACCTAAAGCTATTGTACAAAGTGCAATAGCTTTTTTATTGTTAGGCGGGCAAACTGGCATTGCCGTTGTCCTCAAGAATCTAGTGTACTTTTACAGCACACCCTTTTATTACCGATATAAATCTTTTAATTGTTGCCAAATGAGTGAAATGGAACCAGAAGCGGTTGAATTTCTAAAACGAATTGTTCAAACGGTTTCTATGGGGTTGCTATTTCTCTTTCTGCATATGACGGCAGGTGTGTATTTCAACTGGGCTTTTTTTGAAGACACTCCAACCATTGGTAATATCATTTACTATTTTGTTTTCCTCGCTTCGCTTGCAGCGCTCATTTATTTTTATTACCGGTTGTGGAAAGGGAACATGTGAATGGGAGTTTTCTGAAGTATGCCATACCTTTTATTATACTGTTAATATGGATACTGTATGCTTAGGTATGTCATACCTGTTTTCTTCGGCATACATCGTTTTATCGAAACATAGTATAGGTAGAACTATCGGGAAGCAGTTTTAATTTTTGAGCAAAATATTTATTCAGGATAATTCTGAAGGTATTTACATTGCTCATACTGTCGTACAGCATTTGGTAATTATGATCAGAAAAGTAAAAAGCCGAATAGTTACGAAAAGCATCCTCCTTCCTCGTTGTATCCAGATCAGCAATGCCATGATCGCTTTGAATAATGATCACTTTATTCCTGGTATTTTTTTCCTGAATGGCGGAAATGATACGCAGGAGTTTCTGGTTTGCGTATTTGATATATCCTGCAAATTTCCTTTTATCTGTTATCATCGAATCAGTAAAGATACTTTCATTGGGGTAGGCCTTGCCTGCAGAGTCATAGAAATAAGGATAATGCGGAAAGCTGAGATGGGCGTAAACAAATGAAGGTTGAGGCCTCTGCCTGTCATCCATTTTTAATAATGAATCAACCACTTTAGCTGAATAGGTTTTCAAAGGTGTATAGAGGTCAACCTGGGTTTTTTTCAAATGATTTTTTTTATCAGTAAGCCAATGATAATTGATATCCCTGCTAAAATATATCCAGAATGTAAAACGGAAAATCATTTCGTAAGTGGTTGCATTTAAAAATAGCTCCTTTCGTAAAGCAGGTTGATGATTGAAATCAAAAATGGATAAGTTGACGAAGTTGTAATTGTTTTCTTTTAAAAACCTGAACAACCGTGCATTGTTTATTTCCTGCAGTGATCTATTAAAGTCTTTTGAACTGATCTCTTGTTCATGATTTAACCATTGGAGATAGTCCATATTAAAAGTGCTCAGGATTGAAAATATGGTACGATTATAATTGCTTTTCGAATTTGCTAATATTCTGAACCCTTTTGATTGAAGCGAAGCATCAAAAGCGGTATTATCCGAATGCAGGACTTCTGATTGATAAGATGTTGATGGGTAAGCATCTGGCACAATATAATAGATATCGGGCAGTTGTTTTTTAATACGATCATTCAAAATAGAAGTTAACAGCTCCGGCTCTCCGGCACGATGAAGTTGTTTGTTTTGTACTATTATTTTTATTGCCTCCATACAACATACCAGCAGCAAGAATAAATTGAGATATTGAGTTAACCTGGCAACTGTATTGCTTTTCTTTATGTGCATCAGCAAAAGAATATATACTGCAGCCAAGACAGGAAGCAGGAATTTGTAAGCGGCTAAAAAATGAAGAAAGTTTGAATTTTGCAGGCTTATGCGCAAGTCGCCAAAAAAAAGAAAACCAAAAGAAAGACAAGTGATAACCGCTGCTGATTTTAGAAGCGAGCGCCAAAAAAAGTTCAAAGCAAATAATAAGACAAGCAGAATAAGAGTTACAAGCAGCCAGGCGCCCATTGTAGTTTTTATATTAAGCAGCCCGGCATACTGGGTATATTTAGAAGCAATAAAGAATACAGGCAACAGGATTACATGTAAAGGGTATCTGCTAAAAAATGTCCTCAAAAAATGCAGCATGTGTACAAAAGTATTACTCAATAATTCAATTGATGAAAGAGTCTATGCTCACACGCAGCTTATTTATCTCCCGGGTTCAATATCACCGGCGTATTCCCTTTACCCATGATGATGATCTTTGCGTTGGGTGATTTGCTCAGTTCAAGATTTGCTTTAATACTTTCATACTGCAACTGCCGGTCGGTTAAGCTTTCGCTGATGATGCGCTGGTAATCGGCAATGCCTTGTGCTTCTACACGCTTACGTTCAGCTTCCTGTTTTTCTTTCTGTAATACAAACTGCATTTTTTGTGCATCCTGCTCTGCATTGATCTTTTGTTCAATGGTAGCTTTTACACTGGCGGGTAAGGTGATATTACGGACCAATAAATTCTCGAGCAACAATCCTCTTTTCTTAAAATCCTCTTCAATATTTTTAAAAATGCGTTGCTGAAATTCGTCCCGCTTGCTGGAGTACAATGCAACAGCATCATAATAAACAGCATTGTCCCTGATGCGTGTACGTGTTAACGGACGAACAATCTTGTCTTCAAAATCAACTCCCGTTTGAGCAAGCAGTCTTGGTGCTTCACTTGGTACAATGCGGTACAAAACAGAAAGGTCAATCGTTACCTCCAACCCATCAGCTGTTAATACACGAATAGCATCATCACCTGATTTTTCACCTTCATCATGAACACCACTCATGGTGTAATTTTTTGTTTTTACATCCATCTTGATCACTTCAACCAATGGATTGACAAAGTTTAAACCGCTTTGCAGAATACGGCTTTGCACTTTACCAAATAATTTTTGAACACCTACCTGTCCTGCATCAATTTGCACAATGCAGGAAGTTAAAACACCAATGAGCATAAGCACAAATCCGAGTGTGCGGATAAGTTTTGAAAATTTCTGAACGGGGCTATCTGTTTTTGCAACAGCAAATCCTACTGCCACAGCAATTAAACCAAGGATGATGAGGAACATAGTATTTTATTTTAGTAGTTGATTGGTTAAGGTTGTTGACATCAACAAAAGAAAGGAAATCTGAAATACAATAGAAGGAACAAGGTACAGGTATTAAGGGACTAACTTAAAACTAAGAACTTAAAACTGTTATTATTAACTGCTGTGATCTGCCACGATTACCCATTGCCCTTTGATCTTTTTAAACAACAATGTATAATGACCGTTCGCATCTCCAACCTTTTCCCTGGTTAAATAATATTTGCCTATTATATAATAAGCATCAGATGCCAACCTAGTTACTTTAAGAATCGTAAACTTCAGCTCTCCCATGGCATCCATATCAGGATAATTCTTGCGATAGTTGGCCAGTGTTTGATCATAACCATACGTAACACCACCCTTACCAATGAACATGAGCGAATCATTTTTCCAGTAACCATTCATGAAGCTATTCAGATCACCACAGTTCCATGATCGTGTTTGTTTTTCAAGAATGGCAAGAATTTGCTGTTGGTCTTTTGTTTGTGCAGTGGACTCAATTGCTGCGAAAAGAATTGCAAGCAGGAATAACTTTTTCATGAGTTGAAATTACAGCAAAACAAAAAGATTCTGGAAAAAGAAAGCGGCTCATTGAGCCGCCTGATGTTATTTTAACCGTTTCCCCAGTTTTTCTTTTTCATATAAGCAATGCTTTTCTTAATGCATTCTTCTTCGGGCATTTTGTATGCTTCCTGTTCAACAAAAGCATATTTTAAACCAGCTTTTTTCTTATGTTCAAAAATCCTGCTGAAGTCAATGATGCCATCTCCTACCTGCGTACTTTCTTTTTGTCCCTTGTCATTAGTGGTTAAATCTTTTACATGCCACATGGTAAAGCGACCGGGATACTTATTAAACCATTCAACAGCGTCTTCGTTCATGAAAGAAGACCAATATATATCTAACTCAAAGTCAACCATGGAAGGATCGGTACCATCCAGCAATGTTTGCAGGAAGGTTTTACCATTATCCAGTTTTTTAAATTCAAAATCATGATTATGGTAAGCCAGTTTCAAACCTGCCGCTTTTGTTAACTCCCCAGCTTTATTCACCAGCTCAACTAATTTCGGAAGCATTTGAGCACCTCGTTGACTTGCATCTAACCAGGGAACAGTAGCATAGATATTACCCATAATGTTTGCAGCTTCCAATACCTTCTTCCAAAAATCAAGATTGCCTTCTGTCAACACCGGGCCAAAATTATAGTGACCACTCGGCGATGTTAATTTCAATCCATCAAACATTGCCTTCAATTCTGCAGGCGATTTTCCAAAGAACGATTTTCCATCAAAACCATATAATTCAATTTGCGAATAACCTGCTTTGGCAACATATTCTAAAGTGCCGGCAAGATTTTTTGCTACATCATTACGTACTGTATATAACTGGAGACCATATTTTTTTTCTGCAGCAGCAATATCAGGGCTACAAGAGATGCCACTCAAAGAAACACCGGCAGTAATTGCTGCGGATGTTTTTATAAAGTCTCTGCGATTATAAGGCATAAATTTCAGGGTATAATTTCCATCCGACACCCTCGTCAGAAGGAATGATAAAAATATGTTTCATCTCTGCATCAAACGAGGGCGTTCAATAGGGAGATGATGATTTGAATTATTCAGCCCATGCTTTATCGCCCTTTGCATATGGAAAATTTCCATCGTATTTACCAGGAATCGGAACGTGACGCAATGTTTCTGTCATACCGGTTTTGGAGGAAAAGAAACCCGTCAGCGTTAACTGTTTCATCATAGTATAATAATGACTGGGTGCTCCTTCAAACTCTTTCTGATCTTTCCATGGCAATGCATCATTCTTCCCTTTATACTCTTCACGTACAGGTTTTTCTGTTTCATCACGTTTTGTATTAAAGTCTTTGGCTTCTTTTTCAAGACTTACCAGGAACGATTTACGTTGCGTTGCGTCGCATTCCATAAACGATTTATTGTGCATTTTTTCACAGGCTGTATCCAGTTCGCCGATGCCATTCATGAAAACATCCTGCTGGCGTTGGGTATAACAATCTGTTACCATTACTCTCATAAACTCTCCAATCTTCGCAGCCTTTGCGCCTGGAGTAGTTGTAGCGGGGATAATGGTTTCACCAATCTCATCTAACAGTGAAATATTAGCAGCAGTAAAACCAGCTTCTGCTTTTGGCCCGGTTTTACAACCACTCAGAAAAAAGCTGCCACCAATTACCACGCCACCTGTTGCTAAAGCCACCATTTTTAAAAGCTCTCTGCGATCCATAGTATTTATTTTAAAAGTTTAAAATTAATATCAAATAAATTCAATCTATCCGGTTCTTTAAATTCTATATTGAAACTTCAACCTTAAGATACTAATACTAAGCCCCCCTTAGGTTTTAAAACTCCGAATGATAACTTCGGTGGGGTTGGGGGCTTACATGTTTCCTTTTTTCAATTCCTTCACTGCAAAATCGGCTGCCCTTGCTGTTAAAGCCATATACGTTAAAGATGGGTTTACGCAGGATGAACTTGTCATACATGCTCCATCTGTAACAAAAACATTGGGGGCATCCCATACTTGGTTGCTACTATTCAATACAGAAGACTTTCTGTCAAGACCCATACGTGCAGTTCCCATTTCATGAATACCATGTCCCATTGCATGACCTGCATCATGCGTATGGATATTTTTTGCGCCTCCTGCTTCTAACATCGCCACTAATTCTTCATTGATATCCTTCCTCATTTTGAGTTCGTTCTCTTTTAACTCTGCATCCATTGACAGAACAGGCAAGCCCCATTTATCTTTGACTGTTTTATCTAATGAAATTTTATTTTCATGATAAGGAAGTATTTCACCAAAACCACCTGCACCTATTCTCCAGTTACCCGGTTCAGTTAAATTTTCTTTTAACTGGCTGCCGATATTCATTTCTGCAATATTTCTGCTCCACCCTTCTCTGCTTGCACTTCCCTGATAACCAAAACCTCTTAGGAAATCTCTTTTTTTATCGCCGGGTATATTGGCAAAACGTGTGATGTAAAAACCTGCAGGGCGGCGACCATATTCTGTTTTGTCTTCATAACCATCCATATCACCACTTGCACCGAGGTTATAATGATGATCCATTACATTATGTCCTAATTCATTGCTGCTGCTACCCAAACCTCCGGGCCAAATATCTGTAGCTGAATTAAATAATAACCAGGTAGAATTTAACGCAGAAGCGCATACAAAAATAATTTTTGCCTTGTACTCATACGTTTTATTATCCATTGTATCCAATACCTCCACGCCGCTTGCTTTCTTTTTGTCTTTATCGTACAGAATTTTTGTTACCAATGATAAAGGACGAACGGTAAGGTTATTGGTTTTCATTGCTGCCGGGAGCGTAGAAGATTGTGTGCTGAAGTAACCTCCAAACGGGCAACCTTCCCAGCAACGGTTGCGAAACTGGCAGTTGGTTCTTTCCTTGTGTGGCACAGTAATATTGGCTACACGACTGTTGATTAAATGCCGTTCGCCTTTAAAGAACTTCTTAAGTTTTGCGGCAACATCTTTCTCAATTAAATTTAATGGAACAGGTGGCATAAATTGTCCATCAGGTAAATAAGGCAATCCTTCCAATGAGCCACTGATGCCTGCAAATTTTTCTACATGATCATACCAGGGTGCAAGGTCTTTGTAACGGATTGGCCAATCAATTCCGAACCCATCTTTTGCATTGGCTTCAAAATCAAGATCGCTCCAGCGATAACTATGCCTGCCCCATAAAATAGAACGGCCACCCATACGGTACGATCTCCACCAGGTAAATGGTTTTACTTCAGTGTAAGGCGAATCTTTTTCATTGGCCCATGCATCCATCACTCTTTCATTGGCAGCCCAACCTCTGTGAATGACCGGATAGTTTTCTTTTTGCTGTTGAGTTGTTTTGCCACGGTGTTCAAATTCCCAGGGCATTTTACTGGCAGTCTTGTAATCTTCAATATGTTTATGATCAGCACCACGCTCCAGCATTAATACTTTCAGTCCTTTTTCACAAAGTTCTTTTGCTGCCCAGCCACCGCTTATTCCGGAGCCAATAACAATTGCATCGTATGTATTATCAGCCATGCTGAATAAATTAATGATTACGGTCTGTACTTAATTAAAGATTTCCTTTTTTCAATTCCTTCACTGCAAAATCAGCAGCTCTTGCTGTTAAAGCCATATAAGTCAATGATGGATTAACACAAGAAGCACTGGTCATACAGGCACCATCAGTTACAAACACATTGGGCGCATCCCATATCTGGTTGTTAGCATTCAACACAGATGTTTTTGGATCACGACCCATTCGTGCTGTCCCCATTTCATGTATACCCATGCCCGGTGCATAACCCGCATCATATGTACGAACGTCTTTAACACCCGATGCTTCCAGCATTTCCTTTGCATCATTCATCATATCAATCCGCATCTTTTTTTCATTCTCTTTAATCTCCACATCAAACTTCAACACCGGCAATCCCCATTTATCTTTTACCTCTTTATCAAGGGTAATTTTGTTGTCGTGATAAGGCAACATTTCACCAAAGCCAAGGAAGTTTACACCCCATTCATCTTTTGGAACACTCAAAGCTTCTTTTAAATCTTCGCCAATAGTAAACTCGGCAACTTGTGCACCACGTCCTCTGTCTGCACCGCCCTGGTAACCAAAGCCACGGATGTAGTCACGCTTATCATCATAAATATTTCGGAAACGTGGAATATAAATACCATTTGGCCTGCGGCCGTATTCATATTTATCGCTGTAACCCTCCATCGTTCCATTAGCTCCTGCACGGAAATGATGATCCATTACATTATGACCCAATTCGCCGCTGCTGCTGCCTAATCCGCCTTCCCATATATCGGTTGCAGAATTCATTAATACCCACGCAGAGTTTAATGCTGATGCACAAACAAAAACAATCTTTGCTTTGTATACATATGTTTGATTTGTTTCAGCATCCAGTATTTCAACACCGGTTGCTTTCTTACTATCCTTATCGTACAAAATTTTTGTTACAATAGAAAAAGGACGAAGTGTTAATTTGCCGGTTACCATTGCTGCCGGCAGTGTAGAAGATTGTGTGCTGAAGTAAGCACCAAACGGGCAACCTCTCCAGCAACGATCACGGTACTGGCAATTGGTTCTGTTATGATGCGGTTGTGTAATATTTGCTGTACGGCCACCAATGAGCTTGCGCATATCTTTGTAATACGCTTCCATTCTTTTTTTTACTTCTTTCTCTACAATGTTCAATTCCATTGCCGGCATAAACTCTCCATCGGGTAATACTTCTAATCCTTCTTTACTTCCCTGGATACCTGCAAATTTTTCAGCATAGCCGTACCAGGGGGCCACATCCTCATAGCGAATAGGCCAATCAACTGCAATTCCGTCTTTAGCATTTGCTTCAAAATCCCATTTATTCCAACGGTAACTATGTCGGCCCCACATGAGTGAACGGCCACCTACATGATAACCACGATACCAATCGAAACGTTTTTCTTCTGTGTAAGGAGATTCTTTATCCTTTACCCAATAATCCAATACCATTTCGTTGAGTGGATAATCACGTTTTAATTTTGGATAATCGTTAATCATTTGCTGCGTTCGCTGGCCACGATGCGGAAGATCCCACGGCTCTTTGCTGGCATTTACATAATCCTTGATATGTTCTATATTACGGCCACGCTCCAGCAGGATCGTTTTCAAACCTTTTTCAGTAAGTTCTTTGGCGGCCCATCCACCGCTGATTCCTGAGCCAATTACAATGGCATCGTACTCATAGTTATCTGGCATGTTTTATTGTTTGAGTTATTATTTATATGAATTAAGCTTTTCTTACCTCTATCTCCTTCTCTTTCTCCAAAGGAGAAAGAGCGGTACTTTCTGTTTATTCCAAACATTAAGTCTTTCATATCATCTTTCTGCGTTCTACTCATCATCCATCATTCTTCTCTCATCTTCCACTTCATCTAAAGAATGGTTATCATCACGCAGCAATCATTTAACTATTCATCAGCTTCATTAACATGAAAAGGCTGTGCCTTGGTAAGTTCCCCTTGGGGGGATTTAGGGGGCCACATCACATCTCTTCACTGCATCTTTTAATGCACCAACCTTTTCTTCTTTTGTTTTTCCGATTGACATAAATTCCTGTGCTACATATCCTTTATACCCGGTTGCAAGTATAGCTTTCATAATTGCCGGGTAATACAATTCCTGTGTTTCGTTGATCTCATGCCTGCCGGGAACACCAGCAGTATGATAATGACCAAAGTATTGATGATTGTCTTTAATAGTATGGATAACATCGCCTTCGCTGATCTGCATGTGATAGATATCATACAGGATTTTGAAGTTGGGTGAACCAAGACGTTTACATAATTCAATGGTCCACTTAGTATTGTCGGCCATATAATCAGGATGATTCACTTTACTGTTGAATACTTCTATCTGAATGATGACATTGTGTTTTTCTGCCAATGGCATAATTTGTTTTAAACCTTCCACACAATTTTGCAAACCGGTTTCTTCATCCATTCCGTTTCTGTTCCCACTGAAGCAGATCAAATTTTTATAACCTGCAGCAGCTACCAAAGGAATGGCTTCTGTAAAATCTTTAATAAGTGCGGTATGAAATTTTTTATTATTCCATCCTTCCGTTAAACTGATCTTACCCGCTGTATAACACATGGAGCAGGTGATGCCATGTTTCTGAATGGTGGGCCAATCTTTAGGCGGAAGTAAATCGATAGCAGTAAACCCCATCTTTTTTACGGCAATACATAATTCATCAAGCGAAAGAAATTCCTGTGTCCATCTGCAAACAGAATGATTGATATTTCCTTTGAGCTTGAAGTTTTCTTCTTGTAAATGTTCAATTCCGGCAAACACGTTTCCTGTAGTTAAAGCAACAGAACCTGCTGCCAGTTTTTTTAATAATGATCTTCTTGATGACTGTTGCGACATGTGTTGACAAGCAAATATTAAGTTACGAAGTTTTAACTGTTTTTTCATCCTTAAACAAGAATGCAAAAATCAGGAATACTGCAAACGCAATTCCTGATGGGATGATCCAGATCATTTTATAATCAAATGAGCCGTCCGCTAATTTGTATGAATCTGTGATCTTACCAGCAATTGCAAACCCAATCAGCATCCCTACACCATAAGTAGCCAGTGTAATTAAACCCTGTGCTGCACTTTTGTGCTGCTCTCCTGCTTTTGAATCTGTATAAATCTGTCCCGATACAAAAAAGAAATCATAACATATGCCATGCAGTGCAATACCGATCAGCAGCATAAAAGTTAGATCGCCGGCATTACCATATGCAAATAAAATATACCGCAAAGCCCAGGCCAACATCCCTACAAGAATTGTTTTCTTAAAGCCAAACCGTTTAAAGAAAACAGGTAGCAATAAAAGAAACAGTACTTCTGAGATCTGGCCAATCGTCATTTTGCCGGTGGGGTTTGTTACGCCGATATTTGAAAGAAACGAATTGGTGTTCTGATAATAAAAGGCCAAAGGAATACAGATAAGAATAGAGGAAACAAAAAAGATGAGGAAGTTTTTATCCTTCAGTAGCTTCAAAGCATCAAGCCCAAGAATATCACTCAACGATACTTTTGTTCCTTTTCCTTTGGGTGGTGTTTTAGGCAATGTAAAACTGAATAAACCCAATACGAACGAAGCAGCACCGGAAAGTAGGAAAGTGTTTTTTAGTAGTCCCTCTTTTGTACCCTGCTCCGAATCCCAATGAAATAAAAAGCTGATGAGCAAACCAGCAACGATCCAACCAAGGGTTCCAAATACACGAATTACAGAAAATTCTTTTTCGGGGTTTGTCATCTGATTAAATGATACGGAGTTCACCAATGCCAGTGTAGGCATATAACAGATCATGTAAATCAATACATATGGATAAAACACTGCAATGTTTTCAGCATTGTACATCTGGTACATCAGCAAGGCGCCTAAGATGTGAAGTACTCCCAGTATTTTTTCTGCATTAATAAAACGATCGGCAATAAGTCCAATAACAAAGGGTGTAATAATGGCACCCCATGATTGAGTTGAAAAAACCTGTCCCGATTCTGCCCCGGTTGCAGAAAGGTTATTGCCTAAAAAAGTTCCCAATGTAACAAACCATGCTCCCCAAATGAAAAACTCAAGAAACATCATTACAGAAAGCTGAATGCGTGTTGTGGATGACATGTGCAATCGATTTAATTGGTTGGTTTATGCGAAAAGCTAAATTTAGTTGATTTATCAATTCACGAACACTAAAAAATGATAATGATTTAGTGCAAACGTTTGTTATAAATATTTGAAATTCAATTTTTGTTTTTTGATTAATCTGCTACCTTTAAGAACTTCAAATCAATTGCTTGTTATGGGAGATTTCCAGATAAAAGTGCAGCCAAAAAATTATGATGTAGTCATTGTAGGCTCTGGTGCAGGTGGCGGCATGGCAGCTTATATGCTTAGTAAAGCCGGGATTAAAGTATGCCTTCTTGAAGCAGGGGCTATGTATGATCCTCAAAAAAATGTTACACAATTAAAGAATCCGTGGGAAAGTAAAAGGCGTGGTGCAAGTACAAAGTTTCGCCCCTTTGGCGATTTTGATGCCTGTTATCATGGTTGGGATATTGAAGGGGAGCCCTTTACAAAAGCAGAAGGAACACAATGGGATTGGTGGCGTGCCCGCATGCTTGGCGGACGAACAAATCATTGGGGAAGAATTTCACTTCGCTTTGGTCCGAAAGATTTTAAACGCAGAAGTATTGATGGCCTTGGTGATGACTGGCCCATTGGGTATGACGACATCAAACCTTATTACGATCGCATTGATAAACTCATTGGCATCTTTGGCACCAATGAGGGATTGGAAAATGATCCTGATGGATTTTTTCTTCCTCCACCCAAACCCAGACTGCATGAACTCATGATCAAGAAAGGAGCCACTGCGGCCGGAGTAAAAGTGATTCCTTCACGGTTGTCTATTCTCACTAAAAAAATTGAAAGTACAACTGAACGTGGTGCCTGTTTCTTTTGTGCACAATGTGGCCGCAATTGTAGTATTGCCAAAGCCGATTTTTCTTCTACCAACGTATTAATTTATCCTGCATTAAAAACAGGTAATGTAGATGTTGTTGCCAATGCTATGGCAAGGGAAGTGCTCACCAATAAAGAAGGTCTTGCAACAGGAGTGAGTTATGTGAATAAAGATGACATGCAGGAATACCAGGTAAATGGTAAAGTTGTCATTGTTGCTGCCAGTGCCTGTGAGAGCTCCAGATTATTACTCAATTCAAAATCGCAACGTCATCCAAACGGGTTAGCCAACAACAGTAATGTAGTTGGTAAATATTTACATGATAGTACCGGCGCAGCAATGGGCGGAATGTTACCACAACTATTCGGACGAAAGAAATATAACGAAGATGGTGTAGGCGGAATGCATATTTACAGTCCCTGGTGGTTAGATAACAAGAAGCTGGATTTTCCGAGAGGATACCATATAGAGTATTGGGGAGGTATGAGTCAGCCGGCGTACGGGTTTGGTTCAAATATTCAAACTTATAATGGGAAGTATGCGGTAGCAGGAAAAATGAAAGAGCCCGGAGGTTATGGCGCTTCTTTAAAAGAAGATTATCGTTATTTCTATGGTGCCGGTGTAGGCATGGCAGGAAGAGGTGAAGCCATTCCAATTGAAAGCAACTATTGTGAAATTGACCCAACTGTGGTAGATAAATTTGGTATTCCTGTTTTACGGTTCAATGTTAAATGGAGTGAGCATGAAATTAACCAGGCAAAACACATGAAAGAAACCTTTCGGGAAGTAATGCATAATATGGGGGCGGTTATTACATGGGGTAATGATGGTCCAGAGAATAATTATGGATTAGAATCGCCGGGAAAGATTATTCATGAAGCCGGAACTGCACGCATGGGCAACGATCCCAAAAGCAGTGCATTGAATAAATACAATCAGGCACATGATTGTAAAAATTTATTTGTAGTAGATGGTGCTGCTTTTGTATCACAAGCTGATAAAAACATCACCTGGACCATTCTTGCATTAAGCATGCGAGCCAGTGAATATATTATTGATGAGTTGAAGAAGGGGAATATATAAAGCAGCCCCCTCTAACTCCCCCGAAGGGGGAGAACAGCAAAGCAAAAAGCCAGCTAATTTAAGATTACAATTATTTGAAAGTTGTTGAATGAAAAGAAAAAGATGAAATGCTTAGTTATATAAGATCATTTGAATCATAAGGTTTGGCCTCCCTCTCTTTTGGAGAGGGAACGAGGGTGAGGCCAAAATGTTGAATTACTATTGTTGAACAAATAAAACAAAGCCCGGCCTCCCTTAAAACTAATTCTATTTCCTTTGGCCTTCTTCTTTTGGAGAAGGTGCCCAAAGGGCGGATGAGGTGAGAGGGAGCGAGGGTGAGGCAATTATGAAAAGAAGAGATTCCATTAAAGCAATGATCGTTGGTACAGTTGCAACAACAGTTTTAGTTGATGCCTGTACAACAGCAGATGAAAAAACAAAGATGGTAGAACAACCGGCAGCCAGCACTATTGATCGTACAAAAGAAGAAGCCGAAAGAGAAGCAAAGCTGATGGCTGAAACTTTTTTTACAACTCATGAACTGGCAACTATTGCTGTGTTAAGTGATATCATTATACCAAAAGATGATGTAAGTGGCAGTGCCACAGAGGCTGGTGTTCCGGATTTTATTGAATTTATTGTAAAAGATATGCCCCAATATCAAACTCCTATGCGTGGTGGTTTACGATGGCTGGATATGGAATGTTTTGAACGTTATCAAAAAGCATTTAAAGATTGTGATGCCAAACTACAGGTTTCAATTGTAGATGAAATTGCCTATCCTGAAAAAGCAAAACCGGAAATGGAAAGAGGGGTTGCATTTTTTAATATGATGCGAAACCTTACTGCCAGCGGTTTTTATACTTCACAGATCGGCGTAAAAGATATTGGCTATGCAGGCAACACACCCAATCAATGGAATGGTGTACCCGATGATGTGTTGAAACAATATGGGTTATCGTATTCTGAAAAAGAATTGAAAGAATGTATTTCATTTGATAAATAAATTGCACAATGATTAATAAAAGATCAAGAAGAGATTTCTTACGAACCTCGTCATTAGCAGCAGCAGGCTTTTTTATTATCCCCCGTCATGTATTAGGCCGTGGTTTTATTGCACCGAGTGATAAACTTAATATTGCCGGCATTGGTGTTGGAGGCAAAGGAGCCAGCGACTTAGCCGAATTTGCAAAAAGCCCCCATGTAAATATTGTTGGTTTATGCGATGTGGATGATCGAATGGCTAAATCATCCAGAGCACTTTTTCCAAAAGCAACTTATTACAAAGACTATCGGGAAATGCTGACAAAAGAAAAAAACACAATCGATGCGGTATCGGTTTCAACACCTGATCATACACATGCAGTAGCAGCACTGGCCGCTATGCAAATGAAGAAACACGTGTATGTACAAAAACCATTAACTCATACCATACAGGAAGCAAGAATATTAACAGAAGCAGCAGAGAAATACAAAGTGGTAACGCAAATGGGAAATCAGGGTGCAAGCGGAGAAGGCGTAAGACAAATGCAGGAATGGTATAATGCAGGAGTTATTGGTCATGCACATACCATCTATGTATGGACCAACAGACCTGTGTGGCCACAAGGTTTTGGAAAACCTAAAAAAACAGCAGAGGTTCCCAAAGAACTGGATTGGGATTTATGGCTGGGCCCAGCTAAATGGGAAGAATATAAAGATGGCTATGTGCCTTTTAACTGGCGTGGATACTGGAGTTTTGGAACAGGTGCACTGGGCGACATGGGTTGTCATTTAATTGATCCTGCTTTTAAAACAGTAGGTCTTGGTTATCCAACAGAAGTAGAATGCAGTGTTGCTGCTATATATGAACAAATGTGGACGGCAGCATATTATCCCGACAGTTGCCCGCCTGCATCAACCGTTATTTTAAAATTTCCGGGCAAGAAAAAGAAACGGGATGTAGAATTGCATTGGATGGATGGCGGCATTCGCCCCGAACGTCCCGAAGAATTAGGACCCAATGATGTAATGGGCGATGAAGATGGCAGCGGTGGTGTTATCATCGAAGGAACAAAAGGAAAAATTATGTGTGGCACATATGGCAGTAAACCAAGTTTATTATTTGCCTCCGGGAAAAAAGAAGTAACTGTTGCAAAAACAATTGAACGGGTGCCCGAAGGACATTATGTACAATGGGTAAATGCATGCATTGCCGGGTATGGAAAAAATAAACTCAGCTCTTCGTTCGATTATGCAGGTCCGCTTACAGAAAGTATATTAATGGGCAACCTTGCCATTAGAAGTTGGATGATGAAAAGCGAAGCCGGAAAATTTATCGGAAGAAAAAAATTAATATGGGATGCAGTAAATATGAAGATCACCAATTTTGATGAAGCCAATCAATTTGTAACAAAAGAGTACAGAAAAGGCTTTGAACTAACGATGTAATAATTAAATCAAGAAAAAAACATGAACAGAAAACTTCGCATGGCAATGATCGGCGGTGGTAAGGATGCATTTATTGGTGCAGTACATCGCCTTGCTATGAATATGGACGGACAAGTAGAACTGGTAGCCGGAGCTTTAAGTATCAATCCGGAAATAGCAGTTGAATCAGGTAAGATGTTGTTTCTTGATGAAGAAAGAATTTATACAGATTATAAAATATTGTTGGAAAAAGAAGCTGCCATGCCTGCTGATAAGCGTATTGATTTTGTAAGCATCGTAACACCCAACTTTGTGCACTTTGATCCTGCGATTATGGCATTGGATAAAGGTTTTAATGTTGTTATAGAAAAACCAATCGCATTTACACTGGAAGAAGCCAAATTACTGAAAGAAAAAGTTGAAGCTACGGGGTTAAGTTTATTGCTTTGTCATACATACAATGGTTACCCGATGGTGAAACAGGCAAAACAATTTTTGAAAAGTGGTGCATTGGGTAAGATTCGAAAAGTATATGTTGAGTACCCGCAAGGTTGGTTGAGTACTTTTCTTGAAGGCGCAGGGAATGCCCAGGCCAGCTGGCGTACCGATCCTAAGAAAAGCGGCAAAGCAGGAAGCATGGGCGATATTGGAACTCATGCATTCAACTTAGCTGAGTATGTAACTGGTTTGCAGGTAACAGCAATTTGTTCCAATATCAATATTGTGGTGGAAGGAAGAATGCTGGATGATGATGGTGCAGCATTCTTAAAATTTGATAACGGTGCCACAGGTGTTTTGATGGCAACGCAAATTGCAGCCGGCGAAGAAAATAATGTGAAGATTCGTGTGTATGGAGAAAAAGGCGGTATTGAATGGAAGCATGAAGATGCAAATACATTATTAGTAAAGTGGCTCGATAAACCAACCGAAATTTACAGAACTGGTGGTGGCTACAACAGTTCTTTTGCTGCACACAATACAAGAGTTCCTGCCGGTCACCCCGAAGGATTTTTGGAAGCCTTTGGAAATTTGTACAGAAATTTTGCATTAACAGTAAGAGCAAAAATGGATGGTGAACAACCAAAAGAAGAATGGCTCGATTTCCCAGGTGTAAATGAAGGTGTACGTGGAATGGCGTTTGTGAATAATGTAATTGAGAGTGGGCAGAGTGAGGTGAAGTGGAAAGAGTTTGTTGTGTAGGCCCATTGCACACAGAGGCACAGAGAACACAGAGGAGAAAGAAAATGAATTACGAGTTAGTATAAAGATTGTACCGGTATATACAATAACTCTGTGAATTCCTCAGACCTCTTTAACAAACAACGAAGCCATGGAATTAAATGAAATCACCAGGATTATTATAGAGGAGTCTATCTCAATACACAAGGAGCTTGGGCCAGGTTTAATGGAATCAGTATATGAAGAAGCATTGTATGTTTGTTTATTAGAAAGGGGCTTAAAAGTTGAACGGCAGGTAGCAATACCAGTTTATCTTAGGGGTAAGAAACTGGAAGTGGGTTTCAGGGCAGATTTGATAGTTGAAGGAATAGTAATTGTTGAATTGAAATCTACAGAAGTTGTTGCTCCGGTTCATTATAAAAAATTACTGAACTATTTAAAACTAACATCTATGCCAGTTGGATTATTGATCAACTTTTATGTTGACCTATTAAAAAACGGAATTAAACGAATTGCAAATTAAAACTCAGTGAGCTCTGTGCCTCTGTGTGTAAAATATTTTATATGAAGACGATCAAAGGCCCCGGTATATTTTTAGCACAATTCATGGACGACAAAGCACCGTTCAATGATCTGAAATCAATTTGTGCATGGGCAAAAAGCTTAGGGTTTAAAGCAGTACAGATTCCAACACTCGACAGTCGATGCATGAACCTGCAACTGGCAGCCGAAAGTAAAACTTATGCCGATGAATTAAAAGGCATCGTCAATGAAGCAGGGTTAGAAGTTTCTGAACTCAGTACACACCTGCAAGGTCAATTGGTTGCAGTACATCCGGCTTATGATATCATGTTTGATGTGTTTGCTCCTGATGCTGTAAAAGGAAATCCGAAAGCCCGGCAGAAATGGGCGGTGCAACAAATGATGTATGGTGCAAAGGCTTCGCAGAATTTAGGATTAACTGCACATGCAACATTCAGTGGATCATTATTGTGGCATGCATTTCATCCCTGGCCGCAACGACCAGATGGTTTAGTAGATGAAGCATTTACAGAATTGGCCAAACGTTGGACACCGATCTTAAATTATTTTGATGAGTGCGATGTGAATGTGTGTTATGAAATTCATCCCGGTGAAGATTTGTTTGATGGTATTACCTATGAAATGTTTTTAGAAAAAGTAAAAAATCATAAACGGGCCTGTTTGTTATACGACCCTTCACATTTTGTGTTGCAGCAACTGGATTATTTACAGTACATCGATTTTTATCATGAACGCATCAAAGCATTTCATGTAAAAGATTCTGAATTTCATGCAACCGGTAAACAAGGAACTTTTGGTGGTTATCAAAGCTGGCTCAACCGTGCCGGCCGTTACCGCAGTCCGGGTGATGGGCAGGTTGATTTTAAATCCATCTTTGCAAAGCTTACTCAATATGGTTACGATGGATGGGCAGTAATGGAATGGGAATGTTGTATAAAACATCCGGAAGATGGCGCAAGAGAAGGAGCAGAATTTATTAAAAATAATATTATCAGGGTTACCGAAAAAGCATTTGATGATTTTGCAGGAGGAGTAAGCGATACTGCAACCAACAGGAAAATTTTAGGGCTTGATTAAACAGGTATGCCATACCTTTCACAAGGAAATTTCTATTTAACAATACAATTCTATTGACATGAAAAAGACTTTATTTACATCCGCCGTCGCACTTCTATTAATCGCATGTGGCGGATCTGGTACTGAAAACAATGAGCAGCCAAAAGAAGAAGCAAAGCAGGAAACTGCTGCCCCACCTTCACCATCAGACAATCCTGATTATGAAAAAGGGTTAGCATTGATTGCCGCAAGTGATTGTTTAACCTGCCATAAAGTGGATGAAAAATTAACGGGCCCTGCATACAGGGATGTAGCCAATAAATATGAAAACACAGAAGCCAATATAAAACTGCTGGCAGAAAAAATTGTAAAAGGTGGAACGGGTGTTTGGGGAGAAATTCCCATGACACCGCACCCGGCTATTACTCCTGCTGATGCCGAACAAATGGTAAAATACATTCTCTTACTAAAAAATAAATAAGCATGTTTCGTTCTCTTTTAATGATTGCAACAATAGTTGGTGCTATTTCTTCCTGTAACAACGAAGGCGAAAAAACAACTGAACAAACTGACACAACAAAAACAACCATGACAACTGTTTCTACTTTATCGGAAGAAGAAACAAAAGATGGCTGGGTATCTTTATTTGATGGACAGAGTACAAAAGGCTGGCATAAATATGGAGGTGCACCGGCCGGCAGTGCATGGAAAGCAGTTGATGGAACCCTGCACCTGGATGCCTCACAAAAAGAAAACTGGCAAATAAAAGATGGGGGCGATATTGTAAGCGATGAAGAGTATGAAAATTTTCATTTTAAACTGGAATGGAAAATTGATACTTGTGGTAATAGCGGCATCATCATCTATATAAATGAAGACACAGTAAAATATAAATGGCCATGGATGACCGGCCCTGAAATGCAGGTGCTGGATAATAGTTGTCATCCCGATTCAAAAATCATCAAACACCGTGCAGGAGATTTGTATGATCTCATTACTTCAGCTCCTGAAACCGTAAAACCGGCACTGGAATGGAATCTTGCCGAAATCAAATCACTAAACGGAACGCTGGAATTTTATCTCAATGGTACTAAAGTGGTTTCAACTACCATGTGGGATGAAGGATGGAAAAAAATGATTGCAGGTAGTAAGTTTAAATCAATGAAGGATTTTGGTACGTATAAAAAAGGACGTATAGGCCTGCAGGATCATGGGAACAATGTATGGTTCCGGAACATTAAGATTAAGAGGTTGTAATAAATTTTCAATAACAAAAAAGCTGACTGCCTTTCAAAGGCAGTCAGCTTTTTTGTTTTATACTTCTGCGATCAAATCGCTTTTTACTTCACTCTGCATCAGCGTTACACTACGGTTAATAAACTCCGTGAGTTGATTCCCTTTTAATAACCCCTGCGACAGTAAAGCCAGATCAGCCAGGTTGTACACCATTTCTTTTCCAGTTTCTTTATTCGCCAATATTTTTTTGTATAAAGGATGATTGCCGTTAACGGTTAATTCAACTTCATCGGGCATGGATGCATAAAAACCGCCCATGGGTCCGCTCATATGCGCCATGTCTTTCATACGACGCATCATTTCTGGTCTTGTTGCAATAACTGGTGGTGCATCCAAACTTAATCCTTTCACTTCCACATTCAGGTGCAAATCGGTCAACTGCAAATTGAACATTTCTTTTAATTGAACTACTTCCTCTTCTGTTAATACACTTTTCATCTCGTCTTGTACATCAATGAGATTATCAGCGATATCTGCATCAATTCGTTTAAAAACCACATTCTCCCATTTCATTTCCATATGATTGATAAAGGCGGCATCAATCATTGTATCCAATTGCAGCACTTTATATCCTTTGTCTTCAGCGGCTTTGATGAAAACATTTTGTTGTTCAGGTTGTGTTGAATAAAGCAATACAAGTTTACCTTCTTTGTTTTTTTGTAATACCTCTGCAACAGCTTTGTATTCTTCCAGCGTAAAGAACTTTGAGAGGGTTGCGTTTTCCTCTAAACCTTTTGAGGAGTTGGAGGAGACTTCTTTCATAATGTGGAACTTACCTGCTTTTTCTAAAAACTTATCATCTGTAAGCATACCGTATTTCACAAAGAGGCCAAGGCTTTCCCATTTTTCTTCAAATCCTTTCCGGTCGTTTTTAAAAATCTCCTCCAGCTTATCAGCCACTTTCTTTGTAATATGCGAATTGATCTTTCTTACGTTCGGATCGCCTTGTAAATAGCTGCGGCTAACATTGAGTGGAATATCCGGACTGTCAATAACACCATGCAACAGCATTAAAAATTCAGGAACAATCTCTTTCACTTCATCAGTAACAAAAACCTGATTACTATAAAGCTGAATTTTATCTTTCTGCATTTCATAACTCTGCTTAATCCTTGGAAAGTATAAAATACCTGTAAGATTGAATGGATAATCAACATTCAAATGAATCCAGAAAATTGGCGGCTCACTGAACGGATACAATTCTTTGTAAAAATTCTGATAATCTTCTGCTGTTAATTCAGATGGTTTTCTTACCCAGAGTGGATGTGTATTGTTAATCTGTTCTTCTTCAAAGAAAACAGGAACAGGTAAAAACTTACAGAAACGTTTCAGAATTCCTTTCAAACGTTCGTCATCTAAAAACTCTTTGCTTTCATCATCTATGTAAAGGATGATATCTGTACCACGGTCAGTTTTTTCTATGGTTTCTTCCAGTTGATATGCAGGGCTTCCATCACACTCCCATCTTACGGCTGGATACTCCTTAAAACTTTTAGTAAAGATCTCTACCTTTTTACTTACCATGAAAGAAGAGTAAAAGCCCAAACCAAATTTGCCGATGATGGCATTTTCATTTTGACCTTTGTATTTCTCTACAAATTCTTCAGCTCCGGAAAAAGCAACCTGGTTAATGTATTTCTCTACTTCTTCAGCCGTCATCCCCACACCGTTATCGGAGATAGTAATAGTGCCTGCTTCTTTATCAAGCTTTACAGTCACCTTTAACTCACCCATCTCGCCTTTTGCTTCGCCAATAGAAGAAAGGGTTTTAATTTTCTGAGTGGCATCTACGGCATTGCTCACCAATTCACGAAGAAAAATTTCATGATCGCTGTAAAGAAATTTCTTAATGATAGGGAAAATGTTTTCCGTTTGTACACGTATCGTTCCTGTTTGCATAAAATCTGTTTAGGCCGCAAGGAACAAAAAAAGTACCAGTAGACTTTATTATGTCAAATTGACAAAAACTTTTAATGGCATATAGAAATACCAGTTTATTCAAACCCTTTCCCTGCCTGATTTTTCATACCTTCGCCGCTTCAAATTTCAGATAGTATGATCAGTGCAAGAAATATAACCCTCTCTTACGGCAAGCGGATATTGTTTGATGAAGTGAATATCAATTTCACTAAAGGGAACTGTTATGGAGTAATTGGAGCCAATGGAGCCGGCAAGAGTACATTTTTAAAGATCCTGAGCGGTGAAATTGAGCCTAACAAAGGAACTGTTGAAATAACCCCCGGCGAACGCATGGCGGTGTTGAAGCAAAACCACTTTGAATTTGATGAACAAACGGTTTTGAATACGGTACTGATGGGCCACCAAAAAATGTGGGAAGTGATGCAGGAGAAGGATGCTATTTACATGAAACCCGATTTCAGTGAAGAAGATGGCATGCGTGCAGGCCACCTGGAAGCGGAGTATGGTGAAATGGGGGGTTATACATCTGAAAGTGATGCGGCTAGTTTTCTGAGCGGTCTTGGTATAAAAGAAGAATATCTTCAGAGTTTAATGAAAGAGATTCCGAGTAACCTAAAAGTCCGGGTTTTGCTGGCACAGGCCTTGTTTGGTAATCCTGATATCTTATTATTAGATGAGCCTACCAACGGGTTGGATATTGAAACCATTGGATGGCTGGAGAACTTCTTAGCCGACTATGAAAATATTGTATTAGTGGTAAGCCACGATCGTCACTTCTTAGATTCAGTGTGTACGCATGTGGCCGATGTGGATCGTTCGAAGATAAAAACCTTTACCGGCAACTATACCTTCTGGTATGAAAGCAGCCAGTTGATGGCCAAGCAGATGGGTGATAAGAATAAAAAGACGGAAGATAAGCGTCAGGCTCTGATGGATTTTATTGCACGATTTTCTGCAAATGCGTCAAAAAGTAAGCAGGCCACTTCAAGAAAAAAAGCATTGGTTAAATTAACCATTGAAGAAATTGAACCCAGCAACAGAAAATATCCGGGCATTATTTTTCAACCACTCCGTGAAGTGGGTAACCAGATCCTGCATGTTGAAAAATTAAAGAAAACAGTTGATGGCCGTGTATTATTTGATAAAATAAACTTTACGGTTAACAAGAATGATAAGATTGCTTTTGTAAGTAAAGATCCATTGGCAGTCACTCATTTCTTCAATATCATAAATGCGGAAGAAATTGCAGATCATGGAAGTTATGAATGGGGAACAACCATTACCAAAGCATATTTACCGGTTGAACATAATAGTTTTTTTACAAAGGGTTTGAATTTGATGGAATGGTTACGACAGTATGTGCCAAGTCATGTTACTGATGCCGATGAGCCTTTCCTGCGTGGATTCCTGGGAAAGATGTTATTCAGTGGAGATGATATAATGAAGAAGACCAATGTACTGAGCGGAGGAGAGAAAGTGCGTTGTATGGTTAGCAGGATGATGATGCAGAATCCGAATGTCATTATTCTTGATCAACCCACTAACCATCTTGACCTCGAAAGCATTCAGGCTTTCAACGAACAGTGTATTGAATACAAAGGAATCGTGTTGATGACTTCGCATGATCATACCTTCATGCATACAACCGCAAACCGCATCATTGAATTAACACCGGCAGGTATTATTGATCGTTTAACAACCTTTGATGAGTACCTGGAAGATGATAGAGTAAAACAATTGCAACTGGAGATGTATGGAGAAGCGGTAATAGCGTAAAAAATCAGATTAATTGATAAAAGGCCCTGTTAACACGGGGCCTTCGTTTTAAAAGATGATTACAAAAAGAAGAGGCAATATTCATTTGAATATTGCCTTCTATAAGAAACCAAGAGACCCCGAAATTATTTTACAAAGCGGTGAACTTCAGCAGAACCATTTGCATTAATGATCTGTAAAGTATAAACGCCTGTTGGGAAAGAGTTCATATCAATTGTTTGTTGCATGGAGGTTGTAGTCATTTGTTTTACAACAGTGCCTGTTGCAGAAAGAACCCGTAATTGACGGTTCTCATTTGTAAAGAACTGAACAAGTATATTGCTTCCACCTAAACCACCAACCAATGTTTGTTTTCCGCCATTTCCTTGTTTTACAACATTGGAGAAATTCATTTTAGTATCGAAATCAACCTGCTGTAAACGGTAGTAATACATATTGCCGGTTGCTTGTTTATCTTCAAAACGATAATCAGTAACATTCGCAGTAGTTCCTTGTGCAGCAATTTTTGCGATTGTTTCAAAACGCACCCCATCAACAGAACGTTGAACATTGAAATGCGATGCATTATTTTCCTGCATTGTTTTCCACTCTAAAAGAGCTGAAGTTGTATTTATTCTCTTCGTTGTAAAACCACCCCAAACAACTGGAAGAGGGCCGGCTGCTGCTGCATTAGAAAATCCAAATTCAATCATTTGTCCTTCAACTCCATTTCCTAATGTGCCTGTTACAGTGGCTGTACCGGTTACAACAAACCCATTTGTTAAACTGGATGAAGAAATATACCAGTTAGAAGTTCCTGTATTATTTGTACGACCATAGCTTCCGCTCACCGCAATGCCTTCAATAGTAAGGTTTGAGATGGTGATTGAAGAGGTGCTATTCTGTGTTTTTACTAAAAGTGTTAAAAGGTTAATACTATTAGCTGTTGCTGTTTTTGAGTCAGCTATTAATTTGCTATTTACATTGGAAAGTGTGCTGTTGTAAATAGTACCGCCAATATTGATTGTTGTAGTATAAGTGTTGCCAACATTGTCATATGTAATGGTAAAATCAAACGTGCCACTTATGCCGTAGTTCAAATCCTGACTTGTGCGAGTGTTACTGCGGTTTGTAGCCAAATCAGGAATTCCTGAATAAAGAGCATTATTCTGGTTGCTATTCGAAATCGCAAGATTTCTGTAACGGCTGCCTAAGATAGACTCAGAAGCAGAAGGAAATGTTCCTGCAATTAAAGATTGAGCTGAAATTTGATTAAACTGGAGGAAAAGTGCAATAAATAATGCACAAACTGTGGGGTAAAGTTTTTGTTTCACGGTACGAGTTATTTAGTTTTCTGGTAAAAACCCTTAAAAGATGATTTGTTGAAAAAAACAGTGTCGAATGAACTGTTTAGAATGTATTAATCGTTCTCTAAGGGTAAATGCTTAGCAAAAGTAGAGAGTAGTTTTAGAATTCCCTAATCTTTTTCAGTAATTTTTTTAAATGCTTACGTAAGTCTACGAGTAAGGCTTAGTATTTAGTGCAGGTAAGCGTTTGAAAAAGAAGGGCTTAAATAACAATAGCAGACAGATAAAATTTCTTCATATTTTTTTTTAAAAGTGGTTTTAAAATAAAAAAAATCATCAGCCGGGATAATCCTATATTTGCATCGTTATTTTGAGTTATACCGTGTTATGTAAGTGAATCGTATTATCTGCTACGCACAATCTGCTAATAGTTAGTCATCTTTTACGCCTCGTGTTTTCTCAGATTTTTTTAATCAATGTTAATATTAACAAACATGAACATTTATGTTTCAAACTTAAGCTTCAACGTTAACGATGATGACTTAAAAGGTTTTTTCGAAAGCTATGGTGAAGTAACCAGCGCAAAAGTAATTAACGACAAATTCACCGGTAAAAGCCGTGGTTTTGGATTTGTTGAAATGAGTGATGACGCAGCTGCTAAAACAGCTATCGGCGAACTCGATGGTGGTATGGTTGAAGGCCGTGCTATTAAAGTAACAGAAGCTAAACCACGTGAAGAACGCAGCAGCGGTGGCGGTGGCGGTGATCGTCGCCCTTCGTTTGGTAACAAAAGTTTCAGCAACAACCGTTACTAATCTTGTTATCGCACATGTAATTGAGCCCCGACAGAAATGTCGGGGTTTTTTGTTTATCTGAAGCACCCCGCAATTATCTTTGCAAAAAAAATCATGAATAACCTTGTGCAGGAGTTTAATGATTATCGTACGAAAATGAATGAGGTCATATTGAGTAAGGATAATCTTGTTATTAAACGTTTGTGGAACTTAGATACCAATACGTATGCTGAGGGAGCTTTAGATACAAAAACAAAAGAAATGCTGGGGCTTGTTGCCAGTATGGTGATGCGTTGCGATGATTGCATCAAATATCATTTGGGAAAATGTCATGAGCTTGGTATTACCACCCATCAGATGTATGAAATTTTTGCTGTTGCCAATATTGTTGGGGGCACCATTGTTATACCACATACCAGAAGGGCAGCAGAATATTGGGAAGAACTGATAGGTATCAAATAATTTTTAGTGATTAATTGCTATTTATTCAGGAAATTTGATAGGTCCATATAAATCAGAAAAATCTAAATCAATCAATGACAAACGATACGCTTAATCCCCCGGCCCCCTTAACTGCCAAAGACTTTGTAACCGATCAGGAAGTAAGATGGTGTCCCGGTTGCGGTGATTATTCCATTTTAGCGCAGGTTCAGAAGATCATGCCCGGGTTAGGTATTCCCCGTGAAAATATTGTAATTGTAAGTGGTATTGGTTGCAGCAGCCGTTTTCCCTATTACATGAATACATATGGAATGCATTCTATTCACGGCCGTGCAACTGCCATTGCAAGTGGATTAAAAGCCGCAAGACCCGATCTCAGTGTTTGGATTGTTACAGGAGATGGAGATAGTTTAAGTATAGGCGGTAATCATACTATTCATTTACTTCGTAGAAATTTTAATGTAAACATTCTGTTATTCAACAACCAGATCTATGGTTTAACAAAGGGCCAGTATTCTCCAACATCAGAAGAGTTTAAAATAACCAAGAGCACTCCTTATGGAAGTATTGATCATCCATTTAACCCATTAGCCCTGGCGATGGGTGCTGATGCAACGTTTATTGCCCGCAGTATGGATCGGGATCCTAAACATTTGCAGGAATCATTGTTGCGCAGCCAACAACATAAAGGAGCTTCCTTTCTTGAAATCTATCAAAACTGCAACATCTTTAATGATGGAGCATTTGAAATATTTACTGAAAAAAGCAGCAAAGCTGATGAAGCATTGTTTCTTGTACAGGGCGAGCCTCTTGTATTTGGCTCAGCAAAAAATAAAGGAATTAAATTAGATGGATTTAAACCAGTTGTGGTACATCTTGATGAAGGTCAAAGTAAAGACGATCTGTGGGTGCATGACGAAAAAGATTTTTATAAAGCTCAGATTCTTGTTAGAATGTTTGACAACCCCCGAAACAATGAACACTTACCGAGGCCATTTGGTGTTTTTTACGAAACAGAAAGAGCTTGTTATGAGGATGTAATGAAATTGCAGATTGATGAAGTGATTGCTACTAAAGGAAAGGGAAACCTTGATAAATTACTTACAGGAAGCGAGGTGTGGGAAATCATCTGATGCGAAACAGTGAAATAAATTATCAAAGGAGGCAATTGCCTCCTTTTTTTTATTAACTATTTCAGGTATTGACATTGGCGACAATTGGAAATATCTTTCACTCACAAAACCTGATCATCATGTGGGAAGAAATTAACAAACTCCTTCAAAGCAATACAGCTCCCTGGTTTATTGGTATTTTAACAGCAGCTATTTATTAATATAAAAATGAAAAACGTTCATTTCACCAAAGTAAAGTTTGAACATACACGGTTTGAAAATATAGAATTTGAGAACTGTAGTTTTAAAACAGCTGATTTTATTAATACTTCTTTTATCAATTGTACAGGACTTCAGCAAGCAGGCTTTGAAAGTTCTCTGCGATTCGACAATGAATGTGTTTTTCCCGATGGAATTATTGTAGAGCACAACGATGATTATATTAAGAGAACTGCCCAAGTTGCTGAGCCGCAGATCCCGGATGCAGTAAATGTTTAGACTGTTTTATTTAATTACTCGTATTTCTTAACGGTTTCAAATGCAACCGTTGCATTTCAGTTCTATTTACTAACTTTCTTTTCTAAATGCTTGCATTATGATTCGAAGTAAAATTGCCGGGATTGGAATGTATGTTCCTGCCCATGTTGTAACCAACAATGACCTTACACAATACATGGAAACAACAGATGAATGGATTCAGGAACGTACCGGCATTAAAGAAAGACGGTATGCACATCGAACGGAAGAAACAACCACAACAATGGGAGTTGAAGCAGCTAAAATAGCTATTGAAAGAGCCGGAATTACTGTTGCGGATATCGATTTTATTGTGTTTGCTACATTGAGCCCCGATTATTATTTCCCGGGATGTGGTGTGTTGTTGCAAAGGGCCATGCAAATGAAACAAGTGGGGGCTTTGGATATCCGAAATCAATGCAGTGGTTTTGTTTATGCTGTTTCTGTTGCTGATCAGTTTATCAAAAGCGGCATGTATAAAAACATACTGGTGATTGGAGCTGAGAAACATTCATTTGGATTGGATCTTACTACCAGGGGCAGAAATGTCAGTGTTATTTTTGGAGATGGTGCAGGTGCTATTGTTCTGCAACCAACAGAAGATAATAACCGAGGCATACTCAGCACACATTTACACAGCGATGGCAATGAAGCAGAAATTCTTGCCATGTACAATCCAGGTACACATGCCAACCACTGGAAAGCGAATGCTGCAAGTTTTAACGATGCAGCAATGGCTGATATGTTTATGAGCCATGCGATGATTGATAAAGGAGAAAATTTTCCCAATATGGATGGCCCGGCAGTTTTTAAAACTGCAGTAGTAAAATTTCCTGAAGTGATTCTGGAAGCACTTGCAGCCAATAATTATGTTGCAACTGATCTTACATTATTGATACCACACCAGGCTAATTTGCGCATTGCACAATTCGTACAACACAAATTAAAATTGAGGGATGACCAGGTGTATAATAATATTCAGAAATATGGAAATACAACAGCCGCATCTGTACCTATTGCATTATGCGAAGCCTGGGAAGAAGGAAAGATAAAAGAAGGCGATCTTATTTGTCTTGCAGCATTTGGAAGTGGCTTTACATGGGCCAGTGCATTATTGAAATGGTAACCATCACCAAACAGATATGGAAACACAACACATCATTCATACTGCACACCTGTTCCCAATACTTGATGAACAACTCATCCGTTTATTGCGATCTTTAACAGCTGATGAATGGAATGAATCAACCATTGCAAAACTGTGGACGGTAAAAGATATTGCGGCACATTTATTAGATACGAATTTCAGAACACTTTCATTTGGCAGGGATCAGCATTCATTACAACCCGATAAGGAGATTAACAGTTACAGCAACCTGGTAGCATATCTCAATCAGCTCAATGCAGATTGGGTAAAAGCAAGCAAACGGTTAAGCCCACGGGTGTTAACAGAGTTGCTTGAAATTACGGGTAAGCAATGTTCTGCATACTGGAAGCAGGCCGATCTGTACGCTGATGCTGTTTTTTCTGTTGCATGGGCAGGAGAGCAAACATCAAAAAACTGGTTTCATATAGCAAGAGAGTACACAGAAAAGTTTATTCATCAGCAACAAATCAGAGAGGCAGTTGGCAAGCAGGGCATCTTAACAAAAAAATTATTTTATCCGTTTATTGATACATTCATGCGTGCCTTGCCACACACTTATAAAAATGTAATGGCATCAATTGATGCTGTTGTTAAGGTTACAGTTACAACAGATATTGGCGGCAGTTGGCAAATTATACAACAACAAAAGGGATGGGTATTATCAACAACGAATACTGATTCTTTTACAGCCCATGTAATGATTGACCCGCAAACAGCATGGAAATTGTTTTCAAAAGGAATGACGCCTGTTGAAGCAAGATCAATTGTTTCCATTATAGGAGATGAAGAATTAGGAGCAGTAGCATTGACCATGCTTTCAGTAATGGCATAATAAAAAACAATATCTTAGAGCAAGAAGACTTACAAAACCTCATTACAATGAAAATATTTTCCTTCCTCATTGCATTTCTTATTTGCTCTTTAGTATCAGCACAGGTAAATGTGGATTCTATGCGCCTGCAATACACGCAAAAAACCATGAAACTTGCACAAGGCGTTACTATGAATGGGTTAATGTTGAGTAAAACGGAAGTGAAGAACCTTATGCTCATTTCACCAGAAGCAACTTACTCCTACAAATTGTATTTAAAGAATAACAAAACTGGAACCATCCTTCCATTTATAGGACTGGCAGCAGTTGTTGGCGGTTTGATTATTTCACAGGACAACCGCACTCCCGGCTATATCATGATAGTAAGCGGCAATGTGATTAATATTGTGGCTGCGGTTTTCAGGAAAATTGGGGGGGCTCATCTGCAACATGCAATCTGGACGTATAATAGGGACATTTTGTATCCTGCGAAATAAATCTTTTTCTTTTGTTTACTTAATCGCATTTAGATTTGCGACGCTATGCAGCGTCGCTTTTTATTTTTATTGAATCCAAAGGCGGGAGTTCAAAAAGGACAACCATTGACACAGCTCATTCAACAACGATGCGAGCAGGCTGCCGTTTCATATACGATTGAACATAGCCGTGCAGATGGAGATTATAATTGGTTAAGAAAAAAAATATCCAATGAACATATTACTGAAGTTATTATTGCCGGTGGAGATGGTACCATCAGTGCGGTAGCCGCCAACATCAGGGACCTCCCGATTAATATCGGCATTATACCAAGAGGGTCAGGTAATGGATTAGCACTTGCGGCAGGTATTTCAAAAGATGCTAATAAAGCACTGGATGTTATTTTCAAAGGACAGTCACAACCGGTAGATGCTTTTATGATCAACGAACATTTTTCCTGTATGCTTAGCGGATTAGGATTTGACGCCCAGATAGCACATGAATTTGACCAGCAGGAGAAAAGGGGTTTCTGGAAATACTCTCAGCTTATTATAAAAAATTTTTTTGGAATAAAGACTTATCCTTTTGTGATAAAAGCGAAAGATGTTGATCTTTCTGTCAATGCTTTTTTTATCAGTATTGCCAACAGCAACCAGTTTGGCAATCATTTTACCATTGCCCCCAAAGCAAGTTTACAGGATGGGTTGCTTGACGTGGTTGCCGTTGAGAAAATGAGTTTGATACTTGCTGTAATACGTTTGCTTTGGCATATACGTTTTGGAACTTTCACTCATAATAACAGCAACCGAAAAGCCATTATCTATTTTCAAACGAATGAGCTTGTGATCTACAATCCGCAGAAAGCAGCTTTTCATATTGATGGTGATGGAAAAGAAACTACTGAAACGTTTATCGTTAAAGTAATCCCCAACGCTTATTCTTTATTAATGCCCTGAGCAAGAACATTTTTTTCGATGGATTGCTGCAGGGTGATAATTTGTTTAAAAACGGCCTGGTTTTTCTGTTCATATACTGCAAATGCAATATCTTTTTTTTCAGATGTTGTTAAATGAAAACTGAGTGCGGCTCTTTTTTTATTTTCTTTTGGTTGATAAATAAATGTAAATCGATGAAGCGGAATAGCACTCATTGAATAACTCACCATACTTTCCTGCATATAATCCTGCACTTTATAAAAATTATATTGAAGAGTTGTTACAGGTTTATATAAAATATCACCAATACCAGGCTCTTTCAGATCTTCATTCCATTCTCCTTTAGGCCGGTCTCTTATTTGAATAAAAATAACTCCGGAAGTATTTTTTTTGATCCACTCATTAAACACATGCAAAAAACGAAGGGTGATCTCCTGTCCGTAATTATCACGCAAACCGGCATCCATCACATCTACAATAGGTTTTGTTGGAAGCCATACATTGGGTAATACATAAGGGAACGTTGCATTCATACGCAAAGCAGAAAGTAAACGGATATTATAAGGGTTCAAATCTTTAAAGAGGGCGGTGTAATCAATTGCATCCGGTTCTGCTGTAATACCTTTTACGCTATCGTGTTGAGGGCGCATTAAAAAGCTGATGGGTTGGGTGCAGATCATCAACTTTCTTCCATCCTGCGAAACGGTTGATCCGAATAAGCCAAGAGGAATCTTTGCATTGAACTCCTCCTGTTTATAATCGATCAGGCGATCGCCTAAGATGTTTCCTGTATTATAATTCAATTGCTGTTCAAAAGAGTATCCCCTGTCTTTCACATACCGGTATGGACCAACAGAAAATTTTTGTGCTGGTGTTACAAGATCCCTAGTAACATAAGCAGAAAAGATAGGATTCAACAGATCTTTTGAAATTCCGGAAGTAATAGATGCAACAGAAAAATCTATTGTTGCTCCTTTTTGTTTTTGCCTGTACAGTTCACGGTAGTAAGCAGCACCCAACATGCCACCTGATGCACCGGAAAACAAAACTGTTTTTTGCATCAATTTCCCATTCATGATGCTATCTAACACACACAATACATTTACTGTAAATGTTGCAGATCGGTTACCGCCACCGCTTACATTTAAAACATAAAAAAATGGTTTTTCTTCAGGTTGATTGCGCTTCCAGTTTTCAAGCAAATGAATCATATGCAAACTGTCTTTACTCATTTGCTCAGGTGTACACAGTTTCATCATCGATGTAAGCGAATACTCCGGGCGGCTTTTCCTGTCTTCATAATTCAAACCAAACGCCTTATTACGTATATCTATATATTCATAACGGAACAGGAAATTGAAGATAACGATGAGCAATAATGCAAATGGTATACTCCATGTATCAAGCCAGTAAACCAATGCGCCAGATGCTGCAATTAAAATAGCAAAGAAAATAAAAATGCTGGCCGATGCCGGAGCCTGCAAATAAGGGTTGTCTAAAAAAAGACCATACAATACCAGGAATATAAACGCAATTACAATGGCAATAACTGCAGCAAAGTGATGCCGCTTAAAGATCATTTCCAAAAATACCCGGCTGTAATGTGTAACATTTCTTGTTTTTCTGAAACTGAAGAAGCCGGTTAAAAAATGATTCACTTTTATAACCGGATCGTGATGCAGATCTACAGGAACCGGCTTGTATTTTTCCATAAACACCTGCGGATTACGGAGCGTTTGATGCATAGTGTGCAGGAATGCTTTTTCTGTACCATAAAAATATAGAAAGGCAAAGAAAATAAATACAATGATGCCAGCAAGAAAACCAAAGGCAATCCATAAAGTTTCGCCATTACTCATCAATTCATTGATTTTATTAAAACGAATGAGTTGAATAAAGTAGTTGATGGTAAACAGCAATGGAATGCTGCCGTTATTAATGCAGTATTTTAAAAAGGGTCTTGATGAAGTGGCAAGAAACTTAAAATAGCCGCTGAACAAAATAAAGGTGGTGATATTCCAACTCATCATAAACCCGCCAAAAGCTGCACCAACTATAAAAGAGCTGAAAAAGTTTACATCGCCCATATACTCTGGCGAAAGAAATAAAGAATCGGCGCCAAAATGATTCATAAATCCTCCGCTTACAGCGCTGCCCAGCAAAAACCAAAATAATAACAACAACTGATATTTTCTGAAGTGCAAAAAAATCAGTTGTACAGGAAAGGAATACCAAATGGCAAATGCATATCTTTTCATCCGGGCTTTTTGGTTTGGTTGTTTAACAGTAAAGGCCTTTTCGAAAAAAATTATTGACGTATACTGAGATAAGTTACGCAAAAGAAAAGAATTATGGTAAGAACGCTGCCTCAACAAATATGTTATGTCAACTGATTTCTTCTTACCAGGTATAATACCCAAATCAAACTTAGGAGTAAACACATGCCAACTAACTGGTGCAACTGTGCCATCCATTCAAATACACCCCAATGGTTGGGAATAATACCAGGAGATGTAAGAACAGATGCAACACCCAAAATGACCTGAAGTATAACCAATGCAAGTGGAATGAAACCTGTTACCCGAAGAAGATCCGACTCTTTTATTTTAGCTACCCTGTAATACCAGAACAGAATGAGTAAGGTTAAGAGATATGCAAGACCACGGTGTATAAAATGAATAGTCACTTTGTTTTCAATAAAGTTGATGAGCCATGGCGATTCTTTAAATAAGATGGTGGGTATCCATTGATTGTTGATCATGGGCCAGGTTGGCGCTGCAGTGGCAGCTTTATGCCCGGCCATTAATGCGCCAAATAATAATTGAACAATTAACAGTACAAGTAATAGCAGGGTAAAGTTGTTGATAGAACGATGATGGATGATTTGTTCTTTTTTAACTTTCAGTTGCAGTACAAACCAAAACGTGTAACACAGCAACCCCATAGCAAGGAGGAAATGTAATGCCAGCTTTGTTGGTTTTACATATACAGCATCGCCCGTTAAACCACTTGCTACCATAATCCATCCAACGGCGCCCTGCAATGCACCCAATAAAAAAAGAATCAGCAATGGTTTGATCATTTCATTTTTAAACGACCGGCGCACAAGAAAATAGACAAATCCAACTGCAAAAACCATCCCCATCATTCTTGCCCATAAACGATGAAACCATTCCCAGAAAAAAATAAACTTAAAATCGCTGAGTGTAAAATCTGTATTGAGCAGTTTGTATTGCGGCGTTGCTTTGTATTGATCAAACTCCTGTAGCCATGCTGTTGCATTTAATGGGGGCAAGGTACCTGTAACCACATCCCATTCTGTAATACTTAAACCCGAACCGGTTAAACGGGTAATGCCGCCCAGCAGAATCTGAACGATCAACATAAAAACACCAAAGAGTAACCAGTTACTTACAGCTTTATGAGAGGAAGGTTGCATCATAACGCAGGCAAAGGTAGGAGAGGAATGATTTCACTTTTCTTTTCAACCGGAATTAAATAAGCAAACGATTGATAGAGTAATGTGGTTTCTGCTGTACAACTCTTCCACAAAAGATAACCTCCTGATAGATTCGATTAAAAAAGAAGATGTATATGAAGGCGTCAATGATATAATTACCATTGGTGATTTTTATAAGAAAAGTGAAGGGGGTGAAAATGCTTTTTATATAAAGCATGTTTCATTCAGCATTAACAAAACAATATGATCAAAAAGCAGCAGCTTCAGTGCAACGATGACTCCGCCATAATAATTTAAAAGTGCAGCACATCCGTACATTGGCCATAATGCCGGCTGCTGCAGTAAGAACAGCAACAACCGTAAATGCAACGGGAATGCTAAACAGATCGGCAATGAGCCCTGCACCTAATGCACCAGCTACATAACCAAGATCTCTCCAGAAACGAAAGATGCTTAAACCTTTTGAACGTTGAACAGGTGAAAGATTTTCTGCAATCACCGTGAGAAAATTCGGATACACCAAACCGGTACCCAAACCCATCAGCATCATAGCAACTATCACAGGAAGTTTTGCTGTACTGATCACAAGTAAAGCCAAACCGGCACCTTGTAAAAGCATGCCAACTGTGAGTAGTTGTTTTTTACAATAATGATCGCCCAGCTTTCCTGCAAACAACTGGCTGATGCCCCATACTGCCGGATAAATAGCTGCAATACTTCCTGCTTCAAGAATGCTGTAATCATTCGCCAGTAACCAAATGGGCAGCAAACCCCATAACACACCATCATTGAGATTATTGATAAAGCCGCTGATGTTTACACTACCCATATTGAAATGACGGAAGCTTACTTCTTTCCAAAGCGATGTTACCATGAGTTGTTCGCCTGCTTGTTGTTCATATGTTACAAACGCTGTTGTATCTTTTACTAATAACCATGATAATAAAAAACCAATCACTGCAAAAAAGATACCCGGAACAAAGGGATAAAATCCTGCACCGTATTTATGTGCAAGAATAGTGGCAAGATAACCTGCTAAACCAACTGCAACATAACCTGCAAATTCATTAATACCCATTGCCAGTCCACGGTTCTTTGAACCAACCAGATCAACTTTCATGATCACTGTTGACGACCACGCCAAACCTTGATTGATTCCTAGAAATATATTGGCAACAATGACCATCCACCAATGTTCAGCAAACAGTAACAGGAAAGGAACTGGTAAAGCAGCCGCCCAGCCAACGATTAAAATTTGTTTACGGTTGAAATGTTGATGCAGGTAACCGGTGAGTAAATTAAAGAGGGCTTTGGTGGTACCAAATGCGGCAATGAATGAAACCAATGCAATAGTAGAGTCAATATGAAAACGGGCAGCAGCATAATCGGGCATTACTGTGCGTTCAAGACCTACCATTGCACCAACAAATGCATTTACCAGCACTAATAGTATGAATTGATTTCTGTTTTCGTGTAAGCCTTGTTGCATAAGTTTCCTTTTCCTGCTTCTCAATTAAATCAGGAACCTGCTTTAATATAACTCCAGCCTTCTTCCTGTTTTTTCACCAGTTCAAGAATTGCAACAGGCACTATGATTGCTTCAGGTATTACACGGTCAGGATTGATATTCCTGATTTTTAAAGCATTGTTACAAACAGCCATCACTACTCCTTTTTTATAGAAGCCAATGATCTGTTCTTTAAAATAACCGGTGTCTTTTAATAATCCATAAACAGAGTTGCCGTGAAATACAATTTCAATCTTTGTATCTGGCGCAGCTGCTAATACATTGCCTACCTGCCTGAACAGGACACGTTGCTGGGCAGTATCACCCGATGGCATATCCCACACAATTTTATGTTGGGCTTTTAAAACAGATGAGCTGATGAGCAACAGAGAAACAAACAGGAATTTTAATACTCGCATATGTTTTGTTTTTAATCAGGTAAAAGTATAATTATATCCTTCGAGTTGTGATAATAAAGTAGAAGGAGCGTCTGTTGCTGTTGCCCTGCCTTCAATCTTTGGTGAAACAAGTGGATGAGCAGCTAAATACCCTCTTACAATATTATGTAATGTATGCCCGGGTTTGCGGGGATTCTTCACATGTTCCATCCGGCACAATGTATCATCAGGATCACCCTCTCTTTCACATGCAAGGATGGTATATGTTTTGTTCTTATCAATTGCTTCACCATTGATCTTGATTTCATTTACCCTTTTATCAAGATTGTTGTACATGGTAAAGTTGATGGTCATTCCTTTGAAACGGATCACCCACCCTCCAAAACGATGAGCCGCATCTTTGGCAAACACATTGTGCAGTTCATGCTCCAGCCACTCCCATATTTGCGTGCCTGTTACATCCGCTATCTTCACTTCACTGTCAACAGGCAACATGCTCCACAAAAAATCATTGGTAATTTCAGCATATCCTTTTTTGGAATCGGGTATCAAAGGCGGGCAAAAACGAAACCCATTGCTCAACACCACATCAACATGTGCATCTTCAAATTTCCACATCAACGCATCTGTAATTAAGTTGTCCATTGTATTTTCAATTACATAATAGCGCATCAAAGGAGTTGTGGTTTTTCCAATGACTGTATTGAGATGTTTTTTATAAGGGGCGCTTACCTTTTCAACCAATGCAGACATGGAAGGATCGGGTTTGTATTTGATGGGATCAACATCCAGCAGTTGATAATTCTCATCTTTGATCTGTCCGTTTTCAATTACAATATCAAGCTTTGCAACAAACGAACCGAATGCACCGGGCTCGGTTACTTTTGCATACTTACCTTCAATAGGTTTGCGAACACGTTCATGTGTATCGGCACCTAAAATATAATCAACGCCTTTTATTTCCTGTTTGTTTGAAAGATCAACCTGCTGTGCTAACCCCATATGTGTTACTAAAAAAACCATGGCACACTGTTCATACTCTTTTAAAATTTTTATATAACGTGTAACATTTACTTCGGGAGGAGTAAATGTAATACCCTTGCTGTAAGCAGGCGATTGACGTTTGGGTGTAAGCGGATCATTGTATCCAATGAATCCTATTTTTACACCTGCCAGCATTTTTGTCCAGTAAGGAGGAAAGATGAGTTCTTTATTATAATCATCGGTTGTATCATGAAACATATTGGCGCAGATCTTGGCACTGTTGTAACCGCCAATGTCTTTCCGCATCATTTCTTTTCCATACACCACTTCCCAGTTGCCGGGTAAAATTAAATCGTAACCAATATTATTTACCAATGGTATAATACCTTTTCCTTCAGTTAAAGCAGCAACACCACCACCCTGGAAACAATCGCCTCCGTCAATGATAATAGTGTTTGTTGGATTTTGTGCTTTGAGCGTATGCAGCATTGTTTTCAACACTGCAAAGCCTCCACGTTTTTTATAAACGGGTTTCCCGTTTTCAAAAAAGAACTCATCATGTGTGTGAAGCTGTGCATGTATATCGGAGGTATGTAATAATGTAAACAGTTTTGCTTTACCATCCTTCACGGTTCGACTCTTCAATATTTCTTTTTCGTGATAGGCATCACCCGTAACAGCAGTAGCCAATGAAGGAGGAATAACAGCACCAACTGTTATGGCAGAGGCGGTTTTAAAAAAATCCCTTCTTGAATGAGGTACAGGTTGTTCTGTAGTAGCAGGATCGCTGCAACTGCCGCAACTGCAGTGATGAAGATGATCAATCGTTGAATCAGGCATGGTGATCAGTTTAAAAAAATCAGGGTTTGGATGAAGTTTTTTGCTGTTGTGCTTTATATGCTTTGATGGGCCCAAACGGACCATATTTATGTTGTTGTTCTGTGAATGGATCTGCATAAGGGCCAAATGGATGGTCAAAGGGTTTCTTGGCAATATTGGGCCAGTCCTGGCTGAGATCTTTAAAAGGCCTCGGCTGCGAGTTTACAAATGCTGCCACATCCCATGCTTCTTCATCGCTTAATTGCGGAGCATGATAATCGGTTCCCTGCGGCATATTGTTTTTTACATAACCTGCAAATCTTGTTATGCGGAATAAACCTGCTCCTGTATTGTAACTGTTTTTACCCCACAAAGGCGGATACGTATAACCAGTTCCTTCCAGGTTCAGTTGCCCCTGACCGTTAGCAGCATGACAGGTTTGACATTTCTGTACATAAACTTCATTACCTTTTAATGAATCGGCAGCACGGTTCATCAAAGGCAGATCAGCAATACCAGAGCCTTTTGGTTTTGTTCCTTTCGGCAACTCTTCGCCCAGCCATTTGATATAAGCGTAGATGGCCTGCATTTCTTTTGATGTTGTATCGAGTGCTGTTCCATTCAAACTCCGCTCAATGCAATCGTTCACCCGTTTGTAAATAGTTTCAATAGTACCAGAACGATCTCTGAATTTTGGATAAGTAGTATAAACAGCACTGTAATTATTGCCCCATGGTTTGGTGCCTGCTTCTAAATGACAGTTCTGGCAATTCATTCCATTACTGATTTGAAGAACAGAACCATTAGGCCCTAGATATTTTGAAGTATTGGCAATCAACTCATGACCATACCAGATGAGCTTGCCATCTTTTCTTGCATAAAAAGGGATCTGGTTGGGTCCTGATCCTACCCAAATTGTTTGTGCATAGGCTGAATCAATTGTTGTTGGTTCCTGTTGCTGTTGAGAACAACCAAATTGTGTTGCGGCAACAAGTACCACAAGTAATATAAAAAGTAATATCGTTTTAGTTCTGTTCACTAATT